>NZ_NVPT01000089.1 GCF_002802985.1 Geodermatophilus chilensis
GCCACCGAACAGCGGCACGGGCCGGAGCCGAGGGTGCGGCAGCAGCTGCAGGCCTGGCTGCCCGGTCGGTTGACCGCCGCGGCCGATGCCACGCTGGAACGAGCACGGCGCCTGGACCCGACTCTTCCCCGGCGAGGTCGACCCGGTCACCGGCCGCATCCACACCGGGCCGACGGAGGGGACCCGGCTGCGGCTCGGGGATCTGCTGATCGTCGACGAGGCCGGCATGCTCGACCAGGACACCGCCCGGGCTCTGCTCACCGTCGCCGACAAGGCCGGGGCGCGGCTGGCGCTGCTGGGGGACCGCCACCAACTCGCCGCAGTCGGCCGCGGCGGTGTCCTGGACCTCGCCGCCGCTCAGGTCGACCCAGCCGCCTGCCTGACATTGGAGTCGGTGCACCGATTCACCCGCACCGACAGCACCGGCCAGTCGGTTCCGGACGGTGAGTACGCCGAGCTGACGTTGGCAATGCGTCGGGGTGACACCCCGGGTGCGGTGTTCGACGCCCTCCTCGCGCTCGGCCGGATCCGACTGCACCCCGACCCGGGGGCGTGGCAGGACGAACTGGCCGCGATCGCCGTCCACGACGGCCGGATGGCCGACGTCGCCGTGGTGGCGGACACCCGCCAGCAGGTCAGCGAGCTCAACGCCGTGATCCGCAACCGGCTGGTTGCCGCCGGCCGCGTCGACGACGTCCGGGTCGTGACCACGCGGGCGGGGCAGCGGATCGGCGTCGGCGACCGGATCGCCACCCGGCGCAACGACCGCAACCTCGAGGTGGCCAACCGGGACACGTGGACCGTGACCGCGGTGGGCCGGGGCGGCGGGCTGCTGGTCACCGCCGGCACGGCCACCGGTGACGTCTCCCGCGGCGATGTCACCCCGGCTGGGGCACGGGTCCGGGTGCTGCCCGCCGACTACGTCACTGAGCACGTGGAGCTGGCCTACGCCAGCACCGCGCATGGCGTGCAGGGTGACACCGTCCCCGCCGCGCACGTGGTGATCGGTGACGCGACCGGCGCCGCTTCGGCCTACGTCGGCATGACCCGCGGACGGTTGTCCAACACCGCGCACCTCGTCGCGGCCGACGTGGCCGAGGCCCGGGCACAGTGGATCGCCGTCTTCGGCCGCGACCGGGCCGACCTCGGCCCCGGCCACGCGGCCGAGCTGGCCGCTCGAGAGGCCGCCCGCGACCGCCAGGACCGGTCGCGCGACCGGACGGCAGCCGCTCCCCCGCGGCCGTCCGCGCCGGTACCGAGCGTCCCCCGGCCCGAGGCGGAGCGGCGGGGACCATCCCTCGCCCGTGGAGGCGCCGCGCCGGGCATCGGTCGATGAGCAGGGTCGCCTCCACCGGCCAGCCGCGGGCCCGGACACCGGCAACAGGAGGAGAACTGGAGAATTTCGGAAGCCATCGGTGGTCGGCTGTCACCAATCGCGCGCAAATGGTGCCTTCTCCCGTGAGGGAGCACAGCCCACCCGAGCCCACCGGAGCCAGCCATGTCCGACGATCCCGCCCGTCGCGAGCCCGAACTGCTCACCATCACCGAGGCCGCCGAGCTGCTCCGCGCTCCGGTGGCCACCCTGCGGTACTGGCGCCACCTGGGCACCGGCCCGCGCAGCTTCCGGCTCGGCCGCCGCGTCCTCTACCGCTCCGACCACCTGCGCAGCTGGATCGACGCCCAGCACGACGACCAGGTCTCCCCCTCAGCAGGTGCCCGGCGGTGACCGCCCCGACCCACGGCGCACACCGCCGTCCACAGATCGTGCCGCGGCCGTCCAGAGACGCGGGGATCGACGGCAGGCTCTCCCCCAAGACGAGCGCGCCGGTGGTAGACCTCCGCCGGCGCGGGGCTCGGCCGGGGCTCGAAGAGAGGCGGGTGATCGAAGATGGCGTCGATCGCGCGGAGGCCTGATGGCACCTACCGGCCGCGGTACCGCGACGAACACGGCAAGGAACACGCCCGCCACTTCAAGCGCAAGGTCGACGCCCAGCGATGGCTCGACGAGGTCACCGCGGCCGTGCAGACCGGCACCTACGTCGACCCCAAGCGGGCCAGGACGACCGTGGGCGAGCTGGCCCACGTCTGGCTCGCCGGGAAGATCAACCTCAAGCCCACCAGTCGTGCCCGCTACGCCGACGTCCTCAAGACCCACGTCCTGCCGCGGTGGGGGAACGTCGCGCTGATCCAGGTGACGCACGGCGACGTGCAGGCCTGGCTGTCCGAGCTCTCCGACCGGGGCCTGGCCGGGGCCTCGGTCCGCAAGGCGCAGGGCGTCCTGTCGGGCATCCTCGGCCTCGCGGTGCGCGACCGGCGCCTGGCCGTCAACCCCGCGCTCGGCGTGGCCCTGCCCCCGATGCAGGAGAAGCGCCGCCGGTACCTGACCGCCGAGCAGCTGGAGGCGCTCGCCGACGCCGCCGGGCCCGGCCGGGTCGCCGTCCTGGTGCTCGGCTACTGCGGGCTGCGCTGGTCGGAGCTGGCGGCGCTGCGGGTGCGGCACTTCGACCTGCTGCGCCGGCGGGTGCTCGTCGAGGAGGCGGTCACCGAGGTCGACGGCTCCCGCCTGGTGTGGGGCACCCCCAAGACCCACGGCCGCCGCTCGGTGCCGCTGCCGCGGTTCCTCGTCGACGAGCTCGCCCGGACGGTGGTGACCCGCCCTGCCGACGAGCTGGCCTTCCCCTCGCCGCAGGGCGCGGTGCTGCGCAACCGGAACGCCCGGTCCGCCTGGTTCGACGCCGCCGCCCGGGCCATCGCGGAGCCCGGGCTCACGCCGCACGAGCTCCGGCACACCGCGGCCTCGCTGGCGATCAAGGCCGGCGCCAACGTCAAGGCGGTGCAGCGGATGCTCGGGCACGCCTCGGCGGCCATGACCTTGGACCGCTACGCCGACCTGTTCGACGACGATCTGGACGACGTGGCCGACCGGCTGGACACGCTCCGCGCCGCGTCCCGCGGACGAGTTGCGGACTTTTTGCGGACTGAGACCCCGCCGGAGGGCTCGCCCGCGCCCCCGACGGAGGTGAATCCGCAGGTCAGACTGGTGGAGACGAGGGGAATCGAACCCCTAACCCCCGCCTTGCAAAGGCGGTGCTCTGCCAATTGAGCTACGTCCCCGGGGTGGGAGGTGGATCCTCCCGGCGGGTCAGCGGGCCGTGGGTGTGCTGACCGCCTGCGGTCCGCGGGTGGCCTCGGCCCAGAGGTCGGCCTCCGTCTTGCCGGACGAGCGCCGGCGGACGGCGGCGAGGGCGCCGGCGGCGGCGGCGGCGAGGACCAGCTTCCTCAGCACGCGGGGTACCTCCTCGAGGGGAGTCCCCCTCCTCGGAGGGGGCCGGTGGCCCGACCCCGGGAACGGGGTGGGCCGGTGGCGCCAGTACACGGTGGGCCTGGGAGGACTTGAACCTCCGGCCTCATCCTTATCAGGGATGCGCTCTAACCGCCTGAGCTACAGGCCCGTGGACCTCGACCAGCGTACCCGGCCGCGCTGCGCCGTCCGCAGGGGGGTGGTGTGAGGCCGACCGCCACGTGTCGGCACCGGAGCCGGGTCCTTCGTCAGTCGCGCTCGGAGAGGGTGACCTCGAGGCCGCCGACCAGGTCGGAGCACATGTTGTAGATGAACGCCGCAACGGTGCACAGCGCGGTCATCAGCACGATGTTGATGGCCCCGATGACCGCGGCGCCGCCGAAGACGATGCCCGGGGTGATGACCTCGCTGCGGCCGTCGCCACCGGAGGCGCTGCCGAGCTGGCCGAACAGGTCGTTGAGGGTCTCGAAGACGCCGAGGCCGGAGAGGATGCCGTAGAGCAGTCCGACGGCGACCATCCAGATGAAGAACATCGCGATCGACAGGACCAGTGAGATCTTCAGCGCGGAGAACGTGTCGATGTGCCGCAGCTGCAGCCGGGCGCGGCGCGGGCCGCGGGCGGCCTTGCCGCCGCCGCCGGAGGAGGCCTTCGCGGTGCCGGCAGCCGGCTGGGCAGCGGTGGCAGCCTGGGCGCCGGTGGCGGCCGGTGCACGGTTCGCAGCCGGTGCGCCGGTGGCGGGCTGGGCACCGGTGGCGGGCTGGGCACCGGTGGCCGGGGGGACGGCGACCGGGGGGACGGCGGCCTGGGTGCCCGACGCCGGGCCGGCCGCGGCCGGGGCGCCGCCGTCGGCGGCCACGGCCTGGGCCCGGGCGGTGTTCGCCCCGGGGATGGTCTGCGTCGATCCCACCGAGGGGGTGCCGTCGACGGCGGGCTGCTGGCCGGTCGCCGACCCCTGTGCCGGGGTGGTCTCCCCGGTCCGGGACCCGGTGCGCACCGAACCCTGCGTCCGGTCGCTCATGCGAGTCTCCCGTTCCCCAGCGGCCCTCGCCGCTGCCTCGCACCCGGCGCGCCCGGCGCGGGGCCGGGAGCGCCTGGGCGCCGGTCATGGCTCAGACGACGGAGGCGGGGCAGCCGGACCCGGGGGCCGACGACCCCGCCTCCACCGTCGTCGTCCACAGCCTAGGCGGCAGGCTCGTCGTTGTCCGTCGTACGGGCGATCGCCACGATCGACACGTCTTCCGGCAAGTTCATGAGCTTGACACCCATGGTGGCCCGGTCCTTGTTGTGCCGGACGCCGTTGACCGGGGTGCGGATGACGCCGCCGCCGGAGGTGATGGCGTAGAGCTCGTCACCCAGCTGGACCGCCAGCGCCCCGACCAGGTTGCCCTTGCGCGCCTTCGGGTCGGCGGTGAGCACGCCCTTGCCGCCGCGTCCCTGGGCCGGGTAGTTCTCGATCCCGGTCCGCTTGGCGAAGCCGCGCTCGGTGGCGACGAGGACGTCGACACCCTCCTCGACCACGATCATCGACAGCAGCGAGTCGTCCGGGGACAGCGCGATGCCGCGGACGCCCTCGGTGGCCCGGCCCATCGGCCGCAGCGTCGCGTCGTCGGCCTTGAACCGGATCGACATCGCCTTGCGGGTAACCAGCAGCAGGTCCTTGTCCGGGTCGATGAGCGCGGCGCCGACCAGCTCGTCGCCGTCGCGAAGGTTGATCGCGATGACGCCGCCGCTGCGCGGGGAGTCGAAATCGGTCAGCCGGGTCTTCTTCACCTGCCCGTTCGCCGTGGCCAGGACCAGGTACGGAGCGACGTTGTAGTCCTTGATCTGCATGACCTGGGCGATCCGCTCGTCCGGCTGGAACGCCAGGAGGTTGGCCACGTGCTGACCGCGGGCGGTGCGGTTGGCCTCCGGCAGCTCGTAGGCCTTCGCCCGGTAGACCCGGCCCTTGGTCGTGAAGAACAGGATCCAGTCGTGGGTGGAGCCCACGAAGAAGTGGTCGACGATGTCGTCCTGCTTCAGCGCCGCACCCATCACGCCCTTGCCACCGCGGCGCTGCGACCGGTAGAGGTCGCTCTTGGTCCGCTTGGCGTACCCGGTGCGGGTGATGGTGACGACGACCTCCTCCTCGGCGATGAGGTCCTCCATGGAGACGTCGCCGTCGTTCGGCACGAACTTCGTGCGCCGGTCGTCGCCGTACTTCTCCACGATCTCGGCCAGCTCGTCGTGGACGATCTGCCGCTGCCGCTCGGGCGAGTCGAGGATCGCCTGCAGGTCGGCGATGCGGGCCTCGATCTCGGCCAGCTCGTCCATGATCCGCTGCCGCTCGAGGGCGGCCAGGCGGCGCAGCTGCATGTCCAGGATCGCGGTCGCCTGGACCTCGTCGATCTCCAGCAGCTCCATCAGGCCGCTGCGCGCCGCGTCGGCGGACTCGCTGGACCGGATGAGGGCGATGACCGCGTCGAGCTGGTCGAGGGCCTTGGCCAGACCGCGCAGGATGTGCGCGCGCTCCTCGGCCTTGCGCAGCCGGTAGCGGGTCCGCCGCTGGATGACCTCGATCTGGTGCACCACGTAGTAGCGGATCAGCTCGTCGAGCCGCAGCGTCCGCGGGACGCCGTCGACGATCGAGAGCATGTTGCAGCCGAACGAGGTCTGCAGCTGGGTGTGCTTGTAGAGGTTGTTCAGCACCACCTTGGCCACGGCGTCGCGGCGCAGCGTGATGACCAGCCGGCGCCCGACGCGGTCGCTGGACTCGTCGGCGATCTCGCTGATGCCCTGCAGCCGGCCGTCCTTGACCGCCTCGGCGATCGCCTCGGCCAGGTTGTCCGGGTTGACCTGGTAGGGCAGCTCGGTGACGACCAGCTGCACCCGGCCCCTCGCGTCCTCCTCGACGGTGACGACGGCCCGCATGCGCACCGAGCCGCGGCCGGTGCGGTAGGCCTCCTCGATGCCCTCGCGGCCGACGATGAGGCCGGCGGTCGGGAAGTCGGGGCCGAGGACGCGCTGCATGCAGGCGGTGAGCGCCTCCTCCGGCTCGGCCTCCGGGTGCTCGAGCATCCAGAAGACCGCGGAGGCCACCTCGCGCAGGTTGTGCGGGGGCATGTTGGTGGCCATGCCGACGGCGATGCCGGCCGAGCCGTTGATCAGCAGGTTGGGGATGCGCCCGGGCAGGACCAGCGGCTCCTGGTTCTTGCCGTCGTAGTTGGGCTGGAAGTCGACGGTGTCCTCGTCGATGTTGGCCAGCATCTCCATGGCCAGCGGGGTCAGCCGGGCCTCGGTGTAGCGCATGGCCGCCGCCGGGTCGTTGCCGGGGGAGCCGAAGTTGCCCTGCCCGTCGATGAGCGGGTAGCGCATCGCCCAGGGCTGGGCCAGCCGCACGAGGGCGTCGTAGATCGCCGAGTCGCCGTGCGGGTGGTAGTTACCCATGACCTCCCCCACGACCCGGGCGCACTTGACGTAGCTGCGGTCGGGGCGGAAGCCCTGGTCGTACATCGCGTACAGCACGCGGCGGTGCACCGGCTTCAGGCCGTCGCGCACCTCCGGCAGCGCGCGGCCCACGATGACCGACATCGCGTAGTCGATGTAGCTGCGCTGCATCTCCTGCTGGAGGTCGACCGGCTCGACGCGGTCGCGGGCAGGGGTCTCGGTCACGGTTCAGATCTCTCCGGTTCGGTGCACAGCGGGGGGACGGAGTCGGCGCCGTCCCGGGTCCCGCCCTGAGCTTGCGAAGGGTGGGGAGGACGGGGTCCTCCTACACGTCGAGGAAGCGGACGTCCTTGGCGTTGCGGGTGATGAAGCTGCGGCGGGCCTCGACGTCCTCGCCCATGAGCACGCTGAACAGCTCGTCGGCGGTCGCGGCGTCCTCGAGGGTGACCTGCAGCAGGATCCGCGTCTCCGGGTTCATCGTGGTCTCCCACAGCTCGGTCGCGTTCATCTCGCCGAGCCCCTTGAACCGCTGGATGCCGTCGTCCTTGGGGATCCTGCGGCCGGCCTCGGCGCCGGCCTTGAGCAGCGCGTCGCGCTCGCGGTCGGAGTAGGCGTACTCGTCGCCGACCTTGCCGCCCCACTTGATCTTGTACAGCGGCGGCTGGGCCAGGTAGACGTACCCGGCCTCGACCAGCGGCCGCATGAAGCGGAACAGCAGGGTCAGCAGCAGGGTGCGGATGTGCTGGCCGTCGACGTCGGCGTCGGCCATCAGCACGATCTTGTGGTACCGCAGCTTCGACAGGTCGAACTCGTCGTGGATGCCGGTGCCGAAGGCCGTGATCATCGACTGGACCTCGGTGTTCTTCAGCACCCGATCGATGCGCGCCTTCTCGACGTTGATGATCTTGCCGCGGATCGGCAGGATCGCCTGGAACATCGAGTCGCGGCCGGACTTGGCCGAGCCGCCGGCCGAGTCGCCCTCGACGATGTAGACCTCGGAGTTGCGCGGGTCGGTCGAGCGGCAGTCGGCCAGCTTGCCCGGCAGTCCGGTGGAGTTGAGCGGGTTCTTCCGGGCCAGCTGGCGGGCCTGCTGCGCGGCCCGGCGGGCGCGCGCGGCGGAGCTGGCCTTGGTGATGATCTGCTTGGCCTCGGCCGGGTTGGCCTCGAACCAGTGCCCGATCTGCTCGTTGCAGACGCGCTGCACGAAGCCCTTGACCTCGGTGTTGCCCAGCTTGGTCTTGGTCTGTCCCTCGAACTGCGGGTCGCCCAGCTTGACCGAGACGATCGCGGCCAGGCCCTCGCGGATGTCCTCGCCGGTGAGCTTCTCGTCCTTGCTCTTGAAGAGCTTCTTCTCCTCGGCGTAGCGGTTGACGATCGAGGTCAGCGCCGCGCGGAAGCCCTCCTCGTGGGTGCCGCCCTCGTGGGTGTTGATGATGTTGGCGAAGGTGTGCACCGACTCGGAGTAGGCCTCCGACCACTGCATCGCGACGTCCACCGACATCGCCGTGTCGTTCTTGCCGGTGCCGTCGGCGGAGAAGCCGATGACCGAGCGGTGGATCGGGGTCTTGGTCCGGTTGATGTGGGCGACGTAGTCCCGCAGGCCGCCCTCGTAGAAGTAGGTGACCTCGGTGGGCTCGAACGCCGGCTCCTCGGCCGTCGCGGCCGGGGCCTCCTCGGCGAGCGAGATCTCCTCGGCCATCCCGGTCTCGACCTTGCCGTGCCCGGGACGCTCGTCGCGCAGCACGATCTTCAGGCCGGCGTTGAGGAAGGCCATCTCCTGCAGGCGACGGCTGATCGTGTCGAACGAGTAGGACGTCGTCTCGAAGATGTTGGGGTCGGCCCAGAAGGTGATCTGGGTGCCGCGCTTGGTCGTCGGGCCGATCTTCTGCAGCGGGGAGGGCTTGGCCTCGACGTAGTGCTGGTGCCACTCGGTGCCGTCGCGCCAGATGCGCACGTCGAGCTGCGTGGACAGCGCGTTGACGACGGTGACGCCGACGCCGTGCAGGCCGCCGGAGACGCCGTAGCTCTTGCCGTCGAACTTGCCGCCCGCGTGCAGGATGGTCATGACGACCTCGACGGTCGGCCGCTTCTCCACCGGGTGCATGTCGACCGGGATGCCGCGGCCGTTGTCCTCCACCCGCACGCCACCGTCGGGGAGCAGGGTGACCCGGACGGTGTCGCAGTAGCCGGCCAGGGACTCGTCGACTGCGTTGTCGACGACCTCCCACACCATGTGGTGCAGGCCCCGCTCACCGGTCGAGCCGATGTACATGCCGGGGCGCTTGCGGACCGCCTCGAGACCCTCGAGGACGGTGATGGAGCTGCCGGAGTAGGCGTTCTCCTGGGCGTCGGTCTTCGGTCGAGCGACCACGTGGGGCCCTTCTGTCGCGCACCCGGCGATGGGCGCCCCGACCGCGGGCAGGGGCGCAGAACGGCTCTCAGCCGGATGCTGGCGGTTTCTGCCCTCCACGATACCGGGTGGGACGACAGGAATGCCGTCGTCCCGGCCCTCACGCCGTGTCTGCGCCACTCGCAGCACGCCTGCCACCACCGGTGTTGCCCCCGGGCCGACACGCCGTCCCCGGGCCGCCTGGTGGCTCCGTCCCGGGTCCCGCCCCGAGCGGAGCGATGGGAGGGCAGGACGGCGGCCCCCTGAAGGGTCCTTCTACGAGTGGCGGGGGGTCGGGGGCAGCGGTGGTGTCGGCCATGGGAGACCCCTCGCTCGACCGGTACCGGTGGGTGCGACCGCCGTCGGCCGTCGGGACGTGCGCCCAGGGTGGCGGTACGGCAGCAGCCCGCGCCCCGGGCGCGCACCGCGTCCACGGCCGACACTCGGGACATGGCCGAGGCCGATGGCAGCCCTCCTCCCGCCCAGTCGACACCGGTGACCTGTCTCGTCACCGGGGCGACCGGCTACATCGGGGGGCGGCTCGTGCCCGAGCTGCTCACCGCCGGGCACCGGGTGCGGGTGATGACCCGCTCGCCCGAGCGGCTGCGCGACCACCCGTGGGCGGGGCAGGTGGAGATCGTCCGCGCCGACGCCGGGAGCGCCGAGGCGGTCGCGGCGGCCTGCGCAGGGGTCGACGTCGTCTACTACCTGATCCACGCCCTGGGCACCGGTCCGCAGTTCGAGGAGACCGACCGGCGGACGGCGCGGGTGATGGCGCGCGGCACAGGAGGCCGGCGTGGGCCGGCTGGTCTACCTCGGCGGCCTGGAGCCGGACGGCGAGGAGCTCTCCCCGCACCTGCGCTCGCGGGCCGAGGTCGCCGAGATCCTGCTCGGCTCCGGCGTCCCGACCGCCGTCCTGCGAGCCGCAGTGGTGTTGGGCTCGGGGTCGGCGTCCTTCGAGATGCTGCGCTACCTGACCGAGCGGCTGCCGGTGATGGTCACGCCGCGGTGGGTGCACAGCCGGATCCAGCCGATCGCCATCCGCGACGTGCTGCGCTACCTGGTCGGCTGCGCGACGCTGCCGGCCGACGTGCACCGGTGCTTCGACATCGGCGGCCCCGACGTCATGACCTACCTGGAGATGATGCGGCGCTTCGCGGCCGTGGCCGGGCTGCCCAAGCGGCGGATCCTGCCCGTCCCCGTGCTGAGCCCCGGGCTGTCCAGCCACTGGGTCGGCGTCGTCACCCCCGTGCCGGCGTCGATCGCCCGCCCGCTGGTCGAGTCGTTGCGCAACACCGTCGTCTGCTCCGAGCACGACATCGCGCGGTACGTCCCGGACCCGCCGGAGGGGCTGCTGGGCTTCGACGAGGCGGCGCGGATGGCGATCCAGCGGGTGAGGGACCGGACCGTGGCCACCCGCTGGTCGTCGGCGTCCACCCCCGGCGCGCCGTCGGACCCGCTGTCCACCGACCCCGACTGGGCCGGCGGGACCCTCTACCTCGACGAGAAGACCCGGGAGACCGACGCGTCACCGGAGGCGCTGTGGCGGGTGGTCGAGGGCATCGGCGGAGAGACCGGCTGGTACTCGTTCCCGCTGGCCTGGGAGGTGCGCGGCTGGCTGGACCGGGCGGTGGGCGGGGTGGGCCTGCGGCGGGGACGGCGGTCGCCGTCGGACCTCTACGTCGGCGACGCCCTGGACTTCTGGCGGGTCGAGGAGCTCGAGGAGGGCCGGCTGCTGCGGCTGCGCGCCGAGATGCGGCTGCCCGGGTTGGCCTGGCTGGAGTTCCACGTGGAACAGGGCAGTGCCGGCGACCCACCCGCCCGCACCCGGCTGCGGCAGAAGGCGACGTTCAAGCCGAGCGGGCTCTTCGGCCACCTGTACTGGCGCGTGCTGGTGCCCGTCCACGGCCCGATCTTCGGCGGGATGGTGCGCAACATCTGCCGCGCCGCGGAGGAGGGGACCGCGGCCGCGGTGGGAGAGAGACGCGCCCACGCCGCGTAGCGGCGATTTCCGCGGAAAACGCCGCTACCCCGTTCAGACCAGCAGCTGCGCGGCGGCGAGCTCGCGGTAGAGGGGGCTGGTCTCCACGAGCTCCTCGTGGGTGCCACCGGCGACCACCTGCCCGGCGTCCAGGACGACGATCCGGTCGCTGTCGAGCACGGTCGACAGCCGGTGCGCGACCACCAGGAGTGCCCGGTCGGCGGCCGCGGCGGCCAGGGTGTCGCGCAGCAGCGCCTCGTTGCGGGCGTCGAGGCTGGCGGTCGGCTCGTCGAGCAGCAGCAGCGCCGGGCGGGCCAGCAGCGACCGCGCGATCGCCAGCCGCTGCCGCTCACCGCCGGACAGCAGCACGCCGTCGTCCCCCACCGGGACGTCCAGCCCGCGGGGCGAGCGCTGCACCACCGCGGTGAGCCCGACGTCGGCCAGCACCGCCCACAGCTCGGGGTCGGTCGCGTGCGGCGCGGCGAGCAGCAGGTTGTCGCGCACCGACCCGGCCAGCACCGGTGCCTCCTGCTCGACGTAGCCCAGCCGGGCGCGCAGGCCGGCCCGCGGCAGGTCGCGGACGTCGGTCCCGGCCCACCGCACCGCCCCGCCGGTCAGCGGGTAGAAGCCCTCGACCAGCGCGAGCACCGTGGACTTGCCCGCCCCCGACGGCCCGACCAGCGCCACCCGGCTGCCGGCGGGCACGGTGAGCGAGATCCCGCGGAGCACCTCCGGGCCGTCCGGGTAGCGGAACGAGACGTCGTCCAGCTCGAGCAGCGGGACGTCCGGCGCCGGCGGCGACGCGGGGACGGCGACGACCGCCCCTCCCCGCTCGGGCCGCGCGTCGTCCTCGGGGTCGAGGGCGAGCACCTCCCGCACCCGCGCCAGCGCACCCAGCCCGGTCTGCAGCTGGGTCCACGCACCGATCGCCTGGCCCAGCGGCATGACCAGCAGGAACAGGTAGAGGATGAACGCGACCAGGTCGGCGACGGCGATCGAGCCGGTCGCCACCCGGTAGCCGCCCAGGCCGAGGACGGCGAGGAACGCGCCCTGCACGGCGATCGAGCCCGCCGGGCTGACCAGCGCCTCCAGCCGCGCCACCCGCACACCGGCGTCGTACGCCCGGCCGGCGCCGGCCGCGACGACGTCCACCTCCCGCGCGGTCGCGCCGCTGGCCCGGATGGTGCGCACCGCCGAGAGCGCCCGCTCCACCGCGGCGGTCATCGCGCCGACCTCCTCCTGCGCCTGCTGCGAGAGCCGCCGCACACCGCGGGCGACCGAGACGACGACCGCCAGGCCGGCGGCGACCGCCGCCACGGTGACCAGCAGCAGCCAGCCGTCGACCAGCGCCATCGCCACGATCGCGCCGACCGCCACGACCGCGGAGCCGGCGACCTCGACGACCCCGGAGGTCACCGTGGCGCGCAGCAGGGTGGTGTCCGCACCGACCCGCGACATCAGGTCGCCGGTGCGGCGCCGGTCGTACTCGGCGACCGGCAGCCGCAGCAGGCGGTCGGCCAGCAGCCGCCGCGTCGAGAGGACGACGCCCTCGGCGGTGCGCTGCAGCAGGTACTGCTGCACCGCACTCAGCGCGGAGGCCGCCACCAGGACGACCACGAGCAGGCCGACGGCGGGCAGCAGGTCCCGGCCCGCACCGACCGCCTCGATGACCCGCGCGACCAGCGCCGGCTGGGCCAGCGCCCCGGCGGCGGCGACCAGCGACAGGACGGCGGCGACCGCCAGCGGGCGCCGGTGCGGACGCAGCAGCGGCAGCAGCTCGCGCAGCGTCGCCGGGGGCGCGGCCTCCGCGGGCGTGGCGCTCACCGGGGGCCGGACGCCGGGCTCAGAGGGCGGGGGCGAGGGCGCTGACCAGCGCGGTCAGCAGCCGCGCGTGGTGCTCGATCAGCTGCGGCCGGTGCCCGTCGGGTCGGATCGCCGCCAGGTGACCCGCGGCCGTCCAGAACTCGTCGCCGTCGTCGGTGCCCAGCAGCAGCCCGCGCACCGTGGCGTCGCCGACCAGCGCGCGGGCGACCGGGCCGTCCTCGGCGGCGAGCAGCACCCAACGGGTGTCGAAGGCCGGGTCGCCGCTGGGGACCTGCACCAGCCCCCCGGTGCGGTGCTTCCAGAAACGGGCCGGCGACAGGCGCAGCGGCGGGAGGGCGCCGAGCACCGGCGCGGCGGTGACCGCGTACTCCGGGACGGCGTAGCGCCCGGAGGCGAAGAGGACGTCGAACGCGACCAGTTCGAGCGTGCCGTAGCGGCCTCGCATGACACCCGCCGGCCGGTGGTCCCTGGTGGCGCGCACCGGGGCGGTGCGCACCAGCTCGGCGAGGACGGCGTCCTCCGGCGCGGTGCCGTCGGAGATCGTCCAGCCCTGCTGGACCGCCCAGCCCTGCGCGCCGACCGGGTCGCCCTGGTAGGCGAAGACCTGCTCGAGCTCACTGGGCTGCCGAGGCCGCCGGGGGCCGAAGAGGCCGCCAGGGGCGGGCGGCTGCCCGGCGGTCTGGGGCCCAGCCGGGGGGTACTGGGCCGGACGGTCGGGCGCGGCGGGCGGCAGGTCCCAGCCCGGCGGCTGCCAGGCGGTGCTGCCACCCGGGCGGTCCGCGGGCGGCTGCTCGGCGGGCGGCTGCTCCGCGCCGGACCGGTCGCCATCCCCGCCGAGGTGGCCGGGCTCGCGCCAGCCGCTGCCCTCGTCGGGCCGCTCGTCGAAACCGTCGCGATCGCGCGGGCTGCTCATCGCTGCATCGCCTCCGTGTGCCCCGTGTCCATGTGCACCGTCCTCCCGGAGCCCCCGCGCTCGGCGAGCGCTCCTATCCGTACGTGTCCCGCGGCCCGCGGCCGCGGACCGAGCGGGGGCCCTTCTTCCAGCTCGGGGCCGTCGGACCGACAACGCGCAGCCGGGTCACGACGTCCCCGCCGACCGAGGCACGCAGCCTCCCGAGGATCGTCGGCGCCAGCAGCCGCAGCTGGGTGGCCCACGCGGTGGACTCCGCGACCACCAGCAGCTCGCCCTCGGTGAGCGTCTGCGGCGCGCAGTGGGCGGCGATCTCCGGGCCGACCAGCGCCGACCAGCGGCCGAAGACCGCGCCCACCTTCGTGTGCTCGGTCCAGTCCTGGGTCTTCACCAGGTTGTCGACCAGCCGGCCCAGCGGCTGCGGGTCGTCGTCCCCCGGCCGGGGGCCGCTCCAGGTGCGCTTGGGGCCGGCGATCCGCCGCCGGGTGGGGCGGGGGCGGGACGCCGACGCCGCGCGCGCGGCCTCCAGCGCCGCGCGGGCGATGTCGCTCGGCCGCGCCGGCCGCTCCTCGCTCATGGGACCTCCTCCCGCACCGCGCCGTCCTCGGCATCCTCCTCGGCGGAGCCGTCGCCGAGCGGTACCGCCTGTCCGCCGGCGACCTGCACCACCGTGCTGCGCAGCTCCGGCGGGACG
Organism: Geodermatophilus chilensis; assembly: GCF_002802985.1. Lineage (GTDB taxonomy): Bacteria > Actinomycetota > Actinomycetes > Mycobacteriales > Geodermatophilaceae > Geodermatophilus > Geodermatophilus chilensis. Next base: position 14,524 of record NZ_NVPT01000089.1, read on the forward strand.
TCGTCGAGCACCGCCGCGGTCACCAGGGCCTGCTCCGCGGAGCGCGCGACGGCCGCCAGCGCCGCGCGGCGGTCGGTGTCGAGGGTGGCGAAGACGTCGTCGAGCACGAGGATCGGCTCGTCGCCGTCGGCCCGCAGCAGCGCGAAGCAGCCCAGCTTCAGCGCCAGGGCCAGCGACCAGGACTCCCCGTGGCTGGCGAAGCCCTTCGCCGGCAGCGAGCCCAGCGAGATGACCAGGTCGTCGCGGTGCGGGCCGACCAGCGTCATGCCGCGGTCGACCTCGTCGTTGCGCCGCTCGGCCACCCGCTCGCGCAGCGCGGCGGAGAGCTCGTCGGCCGTGGGCGGCGTCGTGCCCGGCTGGACCGGCGTCCCGTCCCCGGCGAGCGGAACCGTGCTGGCGTAGCCCAGCGCGGCGACGGCGGCGTCCGCGCCGGCGACCCCGGCGTAGGCGTGCGCCACGTGCGGGGCCAGGTCGGCGACCAGCCGCAGCCGCGCGGCGAGCAGCTGCCCGCCGAGGTCGACCAGGTGCCCGTCCCAGACGTCGAGCGTGGCCAGGGCGTTGCCGCGCGCCATCCGCGCGGTCTTGAGCAGGGCGTTGCGCTGCTTGAGCACCCGGTCGAAGTCGCTGCGCACGCCGGCCAGCCGCGGGGTGCGGCTGACCAGCAGGTCGTCGAGGAACCGCCGCCGCTCGGCGGGGTCCCCGCGGACCAGCACCAGGTCCTCCGGCGCGAACAGCACGGACTTCACCAGGCCGAGCAGCTCGCGAGGCCGCGGCAGCGGCGCCCGGTTGACCCGCACCCGGTTGGCCCTGCCCGGGTTGATCTCGATCTCGACCAGCAGCTCGCGGTCCTCGCGGCGCAGCGCCGCGCGGACCACCGCCTGGGACGCGCCCTGCCGCACCAGCGGGGCGTCGCCCGCGACCCGGTGGCTGCCCATGGTGGCCAGGTAGCCGACCGCCTCGACCAGGTTGGTCTTGCCCTCGCCGTTGCGGCCGACGAAGACCGTCGGCCCCGGGCGCAGGGCCAGGTCCACCCGGTCCCAGTTGCGGAACGAGCCCAGCTGGAGGTGTCGCAGGTACACCTCAGCCCCGACCCAGCAGCGCGGTCATGCGGGGCGCTCGGCCTCCCGATCGCGGACGGCCTGCACGGCGTGGCCACCGAACTGCTGGCGCAGCGCGGCGACGGCCTTCATCGTCGGCGAGTCCTCCTGCCGGGAGGCGAAGCGGGCGAACAGCGACGCCGAGATGGCCGGCATGGGGACGGCGTTCTCGATGGCCTGCTCGACGGTCCAGCGGCCCTCGCCGGAGTCCTCGGCGTAGCCGCTGATCTTGTCGAGCGCCGGGTCCTCCTCGAGCGCGCGCACCAGCAGGTCCAGCAGCCAGGAGCGGATGACGGTGCCCTGCGTCCAGGACTTCACGACACCGGGGACGTCCTCGATGAGGTCGACGGCGGCGAGCAGCTCGTAGCCCTCGCCGTAGGCCTGCATCATCGCGTACTCGATGCCGTTGTGGACCATCTTGGAGAAGTGCCCGGCACCCACCGGCCCGGCGTGCACGAAGCCCGCGCCCGGGAGCTCCTGACCGGACTCGTCCTTCGGCGCCGGCGGCTTGAGCGCGTCGAACACCGGCTGCACCTTGGCGACGTCCTCCTGGGCGCCGCCGACCATCAGCGCGTAGCCGTTCTCCAGGCCCCACACCCCCCCGGAGACGCCGGCGTCGATGTAGCCGATGCCCTTCTCGCGGCACATCACGTCGTGGATCTGGTCGTCGGTGAACTTGGAGTTGCCGCCGTCGACGATCACGTCACCGGGGCTGAGCACGTCGGCGAGCTCCTTGACGGTGGCCCGGGTGGGCTCACCCGCCGGGACCATGACCCACACGACGCGCGGTGCGGTCAGCGCCTCGACCAGTGCCGGCAGGCTGTCGACGTCCCGCTTCCCGGGAGCGCGGTCGTACCCGACGACCTCGTGGCCGGCGCGGCGCAGTCGCTCGGCCATGTTGCCGCCCATCTTGCCCAGCCCGATCAGCCCCAGCTGCACGACGCAGTCCTCTCCTCGCAGTAGAAGGACCCTCCTGCCCCCCACCGCTCGCATGCTCGCGGCGGGACCCTGCAGGAGGGCCGGCCTCGGCACCGGCCGGGGCACACGGGTGATTCTTCAGCCCGGCAGACGCACCGGCATGATCAGGTACCGGTAGCTGCCCGGCCGCTCGGCCGGCCGGGAGGCCGCCTCGTCGTCGGTCGCCGGCTCGGGCACCCCCGAGAGGACGGCGGGCTTCAGCGGGCTGGTGAAGTCCATCCGCGCCCGCGGCGTGTGCACCGCGGCCAGCCCGTCGAGCAGGAACGTCGGGTTGAAGCCGATGGTCAGCGGCTCGCCCTCGAACTCGACGTCGCAGCGCTCCTCGGCCTGCCCCTCGTCGTCGGTGCCACCGGCGCGCAGGGTGACCTGACCGGGGGTGAACTCGCAGCGCAGCGGCGTGCCCCGCTCGGCGACCAGCGCGACGCGCTTGGCGGCGTCGGTGAACAGCCCGACCGGCAGCGTGGCGTTGCTCGCCGACTCGTTGGGCATGATCGCGCGGTACTTGACGAACTCGGCGTCGAGCAGCCGGGTGGTGGTCTGCCGGTCCTTGCCGGAGAGGCCGAGGATGCCCTCGCCGGAGCCGCCCGAGGACAGCGACAGGGTGATCTCCGGACCGCTGGTCAGCGTCTTCGCCGCGTCGGCCAGCGTGCGAGCGGGCACCAGCACCGCCGCGGTCAGGCCGGGGGTGTCCGGCCGCCAGGCGAACTCGCGGACGGCGAGGCGGTAGCGGTCGGTCGCGGCCAGCGTCACCAGGTCGTCCTCGATCTCCAGGCGGACGCCGGTGAGCATCGGGAGGGTGTCGTCGCGCCCGGCGGCCACGGCCACCTGGCCGACGGCCTCGGCGAAGACGTCGCTGTCGACCACACCGGCCGACGACGGCATGGACGGCAGGGACGGGTAGTCCTCGACCGGCAGCGTCGGCAGGCTGAAGCGCGCGTTGCCACACGCGATCGACAGGCGCGGGCCCTCGGCGGTCAGGTCGACCGGGTGCGGCGGGAGCGCGCGGGTGATCTCGGCGAGCAGCCGGCCGGGCACGAGCACCCGGCCGCTCTCGGTGGCCTGCACGTCGACCTCGGCGCGGGCGGAGACCTCGTAGTCGAAGCCGGACACCGACAACTGGCTGCCGTCGACCTCGAGCAGGATCCCGGCCAGCACCGGCACCGACGGCCGTGGCGGCAGGCTGCGTGCCGTCCAGGCGACGGCATCGGCGAGCACCTCACGTGCCACCCGGAACTTCATGACCTGATCCACCCCAGCTGTCGTCGGTGTCCTTCGGTGCGGTGCTCATCGTGCCCTCTGGGAGGGACAACGAGGTAACCGCTCTCCTCGATCAGGTCACTCGCAGCGCAGCTTCCCCACCCAGAGTGTGGTTCGAGAAAGCCTCGATCTATATCCCTCATCTTCGTCATCACTGGTGTGGAACCTGGGGACCGAGGCCGTCTGCGCAGGTCAGGGCCATTGTCGACTTGTTGGCCCGCTGTGGGTGGATCGGCGGACTCCTGTGTCGACACGTGGACATCTCGACGGTCACCCACACCGGCCGCCGTCTCTCCACGTCCTGTCCCCCGCTTCCCCCACCGTCCGTCCCCAGTCCGTACCCAGGTGCGGGCACCCGGCGTCGCGGCGACCGGCGCACGACGCCCCCTCCAGGGGTGAACCCGCAGGTCAGGACGTCGACGAGCGGGGATCCCCAGGCGTGGACAGAGCGGTGGGCAGACTGGTCGGTCGTGACCGCTCGTGACCGCGTGAGGAGAGATCTCCCCAACCTGTGCACATCGCTGGGGACAACTCGTCGACCAGTCGACCCGGGTCACCGGTACGAGTGACCTGCTCACCACGCCCCTCGCGGGGACGCCGACCACAGGGAGACCCACAGCGCTGTGGACAGAGCCCCGGCCGGCTCCACGTGGAACACCGCGCCCGGGTCCCGGGGGTGGGCTGCTGGCGGTTTCCGCGGAAATCGCCGGAAGACCCGGTCAGTCGGAGCGGGGGACGACGCCCAGCGCCTCCCCGATCCGTCGGACGACGTCGTCCATGGACCGCAGATCCGCGGCGGAGAGCCGGACCACCGTCCAGCCGGCGGCGACGAGACGCCCGAGCCGGACGTCGTCCCGCGCGATCTGCAGGCCGTCGAAGTGGTGCTCGCCCTCGTACTCCACCACCACCCTCGCCTCGGGCCAGGCCAGATCCACGCGCGCAAGCCAGGTGCCGTCGTCGACGACGTCGAATTGCGGAACGGGTGCCGGCAGGCCGCCCAGTGCGCACGCCACGCGGACCCAGGACTCCGGCGGGGACTCGCTGCGGACGTCGACGAGGTCGAGGGCGCGCCGCACCCGCTGCCGCCCCCATCGGCCGGCGCTCCCGGCGAGCAGACCGGTCAGCTGGGACTCGCCGAGCAGGCCGTGGCGGAGCATCGCGTCGAGCACGCCGACGGCCGTGGGGAGGGTCTCGAGCACCGCGAGGTCCCAGGCCGTCCGCAGTGGCGAGGTGATCGGGAGGTCTTCGCTCAATCGGACGACCTCCCGTCCACCGAGGTCGGTGCGGTGGACACGGACGCCCCTGGGGCCGGTCCACTTCAGCGGCGGCGGGAGGACGACGGTCACCGGGTCGCCGTAGGACGGCGCGGGCCCTCCCAGCAGAGCCGCCGCTGACCTCCCGCCCAAGGCGGCGCCCTCCGGCATCAGCAGCGAGGTGGCCCGGCAGCGCAGCAGGTGGTCACGCGGCAGCGACGGGTCGGCGTAGACGCCGTGGAGGACGCGGACGTAGGGGCCCTCGCGGAGTTGCCGACGTGTCAGCCAGCCCTCGGCGACGGCGTGCGCGCCGACGAAGACGCCGTGGAGTCCCGTGGATCGCAGGAGCATCCGCGGATGGTCGCCGAACCCGAACCTGCACCGCGGGAGTTGTCCACAGGTGTGGTCAGCCGCCCTCCGTCTCCGGCGATTTCCGCGGAAATGGCCGGAGGGGACGGGACTCAGGAGCGCGCGCGGCTCTTGATCCTCGCCGTGAGCTCGGTGACCTGCGTGTACGTCGCCCGGCGCTCGCTCATCAGGTTGGTGATCTTCTTGACGGCGTGCATGACCGTGGTGTGGTCCTTGCCGCCGAAGGAGGCCCCGATCCGGGGCAGGGACAGCTCGGTGAGCTCCCGGCACAGGTACATGGCGATCTGGCGGGCGTTGACCAGCGTGCGGCTGCGGTTGGAGCCCTGCAGCTCCTCCATCGTCACCGAGAAGTACTCGGCGGTGGCGGCCATGATGATCGCCGCAGTGATCTGCGGGCCCTGCTCGTCGCTGATCAGGTCCTTGAGCACGAGCTCGGCCAGCGGCAGGTCGACCTGCTGCTTGTTCAGCGACGCGAACGCGGTGACCCGGATCAGCGCCCCCTCGAGCTCGCGGATGTTGGTCTGCACCTTGCTGGCGATGAACTCCAGCACCGGGTCGGGCACCTGCAGCCGCTCGCCGTAGGCCTTCTTGCGCAGGATCGCGATGCGGGTCTCCAGGTCCGGCGCCTGGACGTCGGTGATCAGCCCCCACTCGAACCGCGTGCGCAGCCGGTCCTCGAGCGTCGTCAGCTTCTTCGGCGCCCGGTCGGAGGTGATGACGATCTGCTTGCTGGCGTTGTGCAGCGTGTTGAACGTGTGGAAGAACTCCTCCTGCGTCCGCTCGGCGCGCTCCAGGAACTGGATGTCGTCGATGAGCAGGAAGTCGATGTCCCGGTAGCGCCGGCGGAAGTCCTCGGCCCGGCCGGAGTGCACCAGGTTGATGAACTCGTTGGTGAACTCCTCGGTGCTCACGTAGCGCACCCGGACGTTGGGGAACATCCGCGCCGCGTAGTGGCCGATGGCGTGCAGCAGGTGGGTCTTGCCCAGCCCGGAGTCGCCGTAGATGAACAGCGGGTTGTAGGCCCGCGCCGGCGCCTCGGCGACCGCGACGGCCGCGGCGTGGGCGAACCGGTTGCTGTTGCCGATGACGAAACTGTCGAAGACGTACTTCGCATTCAGGCCCGGGTCCTGCGCACCGGCCGGGGCCCGGCGGTCGCCGAACAGCGGGACGGCGTCCCCGCCGCCGCGGGACCCGCCCCGCCGTCCGCGGGACGACGGCGCGGGCGGCTCCGGGGCGTCCCCGGTGTCGAGGTCGAACGGGAGCACGGCCACGCCGTCCTCGTCGAGGTCGGTGCCGCCCCAGTCGCGGTCGGCGGCGCGGGTGCCGCGGCCGGCCGGGCGCCGGACCGGCGGGCTCCAGTCGGTGGGGGCCCACTCCTCGGCGTCGCGCTCGGCCGGGCGGGTGTCAGGTGAGCTCGCGCCGTCGTCCTCCCACGCGGGCCGGACGTCGGCACGCACGCCGAAGGCGCTGCGCCCGTCGTCGGTGCGGTCGCGGGTCTCGCGGTCCTCCTCGGCGCGCTGCGCCTCGACCACCGACCAGGGACGGCGCGTCGGCACCTCGGGCGCGGGCACGGCCGGCGGCCCGGCCGGGCTGTCCTCCACCTGGACGGCGACGCGGATGTCGCGGCCGAGGTGCTCCGACAGGGCCTCGGCCAGTATCCGGCGCATCCGGGACTCGAGCACGGTCTGGGTGAACTCGTTGGGCGCCGACAGCACCGCGGTGTCCTCGAAGACGCCGACCGGGCGGGTGAGGTTCAGCATCGCGTTCTGCTGCGGGGACAGGCTGGTCGCCAGCCGCTCGCGGATCTGGTCCCAGACCGTCGCCAGGTCAACCGTGGCATCGGCCATGGCCCTCGTCCTCCCAGGTTGTGCGTGTGTCGTCAGCCCCCGCCGCGCCGCCCGTCGCCGGTTCCGTCGTCCCCGGGTAGGTCCCCACTGTGGACATCCGGACACACGCAGTCCACACCGGTGTCCACAGGCTGTGCACGATCGGCGACGCATGCGCACCGGCTCCCGTGTGTCCTGCCGGGCTGGGGCATCGCCGCTGGTCAGGGGCGAGTCGTCGCAGTCCTCCGGAGTGCGTGGTGGTCGGGCGACACCAGCGGGGCAGCCCCTGCGCCGGACGTCGGTGTCCGGTGTGGAGCGACGGCGACGCTAACAGCCCCGTCCACAGCCCGGCAACGAGCCCGGGGCGCCGCTCCGGCGCGCCGCAGGGCGTGTCGCGGGCCCGTCCGCGGCGCGGCACCGCCGGTCCCGTCCGACGATGGGGGAGCCTGGGCAGTCGGCGTCCGGCCGGGCACCCGGTCCCCGCGCTCCCTCGGCTATGCTGGCGGGAGATCCGTGGACGGGGAGCCGGCTCCCGCCGTGTGCCCGTCCCTGCCGCGCGCCCGCCTCCCGGTGGGCGCGCCCCGTCGATGTCGTGTAGTGGGAGTACCTCGTGAGCAAGCGCACGTTCCAGCCGAACAACCGCCGCCGGTCCAAGACCCACGGCTTCCGGCTGCGGATGCGCACCCGCGCGGGCCGGGCGATCATCGCCGGCCGTCGGCGCAAGGGTCGCGAGAAGCTCTCCGCCTGAGGTGCTGCCCGCGCAGGCACGCCTGCGCCGGCGTCCGGAGTTCACCGCGGTCGTCCGGTCCGGCAGGCGTGCCGGACGGCCGACCATGGTGCTCCACTATCTCCCCGAACGGCCCGTGACCCCGACCCCCGGCGACGCCGGGACGGTCGGTGGTCCACGGGCCGGCTTCGTGGTGGGCAGGGCCGTGGGCAACTCGGTCGTCCGGCACCGTGTCACCCGGCGGTTGCGGGCCGTGGTGCGCGACCAGCTCGACCGCCTGCCTCCCACCGCGGACCTGGTGGTCCGCGCCCGGCCGGAGGCGGCCACTGCGAGCTCGGCGGACCTGCGCCGCGACCTGACCGCCGGCCTGGACCGCGTCCTCCGGGTCCGCACCCCGTGACCGCCGACCCGCGGGCCCCCCGCGACGGACGAGGGCCGCTCGCCCGGGCGCTGCTGGCCGTCGTCGGCTTCTACCAGCGGGCGATCAGCCCGGCGTTCCCCCCGCGGTGCCGCTTCCAGCCCACCTGCAGCGCCTACGCCGCCGAGGCGATCGCCGTCCACGGCGCGGGGCGCGGGAGCTGGCTGGCCCTGCGACGGCTGCTCAAGTGGTGTCTCTTATACACCTCTGACGCGGCCGCCGCATCCTTACGTGTAGATCTGCCGGGTGGCCGCACCATCAGACAGACACTAACTCGCCACCTACTACCTGCGAACAACAGCACCAACCCCAACCACAGCTCGCAGACCCGTCCAACCACGCTCCAGACAAACTCACACTCTATGCGTCAACATTACACCCCACTCTACAA
>NZ_NVPT01000009.1 GCF_002802985.1 Geodermatophilus chilensis
CAGCGCGCCGAGCGCGTCGGTCGCGGCGTCGGCCCGCCCGGCGCCGCTGGCGGCCCAGGCGGCCTCGGTAGCGGCCTCGGCCTCGGCGGCGGTGCGCACCGAGCGGGAGGCGTGGCCCAGCGCCATCCGGGCGGCGTGCAGCGCGGTCCCGGCGTCCTCCACCGCGCGGTCGGCCTGCGCCCACCAGCCCGTCGGCGGCGAATCGCTGTCCGGCGACGCAGCAGCGTCCGGCGGTGGATCAGCTCCCGGAGGCGCAGCCGTGTCCGGCGATGCAGCAACGTCCGGCCGCGCAGCAGTGTCCGGCGGTGGCTCGGTGTCGCGCGCAGGTTCGGTCCCTGGCGGCGGGCCGGTGTCCGGCACGCCGGCGGGGCGGGTCTCCGCGTCGGCGGTGGCCCACGGGCACGGCATGCTGGGGTCGGGCAGCCAGTCGAACCCCCGGTCCTGCACTCCGGACACGTCCTCGGCGGTCCACGGGTCCGAGTCCCGGCCGGGCTGCTCGAGCAGCTCGCCGGCCAGCAGCCAGGCCTCCACCTGGTCCCACCAGGCGGCCAGCTCGGCCTGCTCGGCCTCCTGCCACGGCACATCGGCCGCGGATGCGGCCTCAGCCGGCGACCCGGCCGGCGAGGCGGTGTCCGCAGTCGCCGCCCGCGGCGCCCGGGCCGAGCCGGCGGCGTCGGCGTCGGCGTCGGCGTCGGCGTCGGCGTCGGCAGCGTCCTGCTCTACCGGTCCCGCGACCGGCGGCTGCCCGGCGAAGGCGCGGGCCAGCTGGCGGGCCATCTCCGCGGGCAGCACCTCCCCGTCCAGCTCCGCCGGAGCATCCCCACCCAGCATCGTGGCCACCGAGGCGACCAGGGTCAGCAGCACCCGCACCGGCGGCAGCTGGGACTCCCCCGGGCGCAGCACCAGCTCCAGCAGCGCATCGACCATCTTCTCCCCCCGGGTCCGCACCGCACCCCCGGGTTCGTCGACCAGCGACTCGGCGCACTGCACCAACGCGCCGTAGAAGGCCTTGGCCTCCGGCAGCGTGCAGTACACCCCGACCGTGGCCATGCCCTCGACCCGGTCCGGCCGGATCGACACCCCCCGCTCCTTCAACGCCCGGGCCAGCCGTCGCCCCGCCGCCGCCGCATCGCGCTGGGCCACCACCCGCCGCGCCTTGTCCCCCAACTGCGCCGGCGAAGTCACCGTCCGCCGCCTGGCCAGCCAGGCCAGCAGGTCGCCCTCCACCTCCGCGCGCAGCGCGTCATCGGCGATCGGGGCGACCTTGTCCAGCAGATGCCACAGATGCCCCACGTGCAGCACCCCGCACTCCAACGCCGCCAGCGTGCCCGGCAGCCGGTGCACCAGCGTCAGCGACTCCTCCAGCAGCCCCTCGGCGGCCTGCTGGGACAGGTTCAACGCGATCGCCACCTCCGGCGTCGCCCACTCACTGACCGACCGCAACACCTCCGGGCGCGCCGCCCACCGCTCCGCCGACATCGCCCCCCTCTCGCCCTGCCGCCGATCAGCACTGGCCGGCCGGGAGGCGGCGAACGCCGCCACCGCGCGAGCCTTCACCGCGGTCTGCCGGGCGATCTCCCGATCCGCCGCCTGCACCACACCCAACGGACCGCTCGCCCACCCCACAACAGGCGCGTCACCAGCCAGTGTGCTGGTCTGCGCACCGTCGTCCACGTGTTCGATCATATGTTCGGGTGGGCATGCGTCGCAAGAGGAAACTGCAGCTCAGCGGCACGATGCGACGCACGGGCCGACATGCCACGACGACGAGGAGGCCGCCGCGTCGCGCGGGCCGCGGGAGGCCGGAGGCCGGAGGCGGGAGGCGGGAGGCGGGCCGCGGGAGGCGGCCCCGCGAACCAGGGCGGTCACCCAGCCGGTGGCCGGGTGACCGCCGCGAGTCAGACGAGGAAGCGGTAGGCCGTCGTCCCGGGGGCGACGTGCTGGATGCGCAGCGGGCTGGCCTTGATCCGGGTCAGCAGGGCCGGGAAGTCCGCCGCACTGCCGAGCTCGATGCCGGTGAGCGCGGCCCCGGTCTCGCGGTTGTCGCGCTTGATGTACTCGAACAGCACGATGTCGTCGTCCGGGCCGAGCACCTCGTCGAGGAAGCGCCGCAGCGCGCCGGGCTCCTGCGGGAACTCGATGAGGAAGTAGTGCTTGAGGCCGCGGTGCACCAGCGAGCGCTCCACCACCTCGCTGTAGCGGCTGACGTCGTTGTTGCCGCCCGACAGCAGACAGACCACCGTCTGCCCCGGCTCGACCGGCACCAGGCCGCCGGTCAGCGCGGCGGTCGCCAGCGCCCCGGCGGGCTCGGCGATGACGCCGTCCACCTGGTAGAGGTCGAGCATCTCGGTGCAGATCTGTCCCTCCGGCACCGCGACCAGCTCGGCGCCGGAGTCGCGCACCAGCGGGTAGGTCACCGCGCCGACCCGGCGGACGGCGGCGCCGTCGACGAACGTGTCCAGCTGGGGCAGCTCCACGGGCTCCCCGGCCGCCAGCGCCGCGGCCATGCCGGCGGCCCCGGCCGGCTCGACGCCGATGATGCGGGTGCCGGGGCTGTGCTGCCGCAGCCACGTCGCGCAGCCGGCCAGCAGGCCACCGCCGCCGACGGGGAGGACGACGACGTCCGGCGGCGCGGGCAGCTGCTCGAGGACCTCCAGGGCCACGGTCGCCTGCCCCACCACGGTGGGGACGGCGTCGAAGGCCGGCACCAGCGTCGCGCCGGTGTCCCGCGCGTGGGCCAGCGCGGCGGCGGCCGCCTCGTCGTAGGTGTCGCCGGTGACCACCAGGTCGACCATCTCCCCGCCGAGCGCGGCGATGCGGTCGCGCTTCTGCCGTGGCGTGGTCCCGGGGACGACGACCGCGCCGCGCACCCCCAGCGCCCGGCAGGCGTAGGCGACGCCCTGCCCGTGGTTGCCGGCGCTGGCGCACACGACACCGGCGGCCTGCCGTGCGGGGTCGAGCTGGCTGATCGTGTTGTAGGCGCCGCGGATCTTGTAGGACCGGCCGACCTGCAGGTCCTCGCGCTTGACCCAGACGTCGGCCCCGGTCGCCTCGGACAACCGCGCGTTGCGCTGCAGCGGCGTCCGCTCGACCACCCCGGCCAGCCGGCGGGCGGCGGCCTCCACCTCGGCGCCGACGCGCTCCGGCACCAGGACGTCGTCGACACTTCGGGACACAGCGGTCACGGGCACCATCCTGCGCGACGACGGCAACCGGCCGGCGCCCGCCCCGGCCGGTCGGCGGGGACCCGCAGCACCCGGTCCCCGGTCAGACGACGCCGCGTTCGCACAGGCGGGCCAGGTCCTCGGCGTCGACACCGGCGAGCTCGGCGAGCACCTCGGCGGTGTGCGCGCCGAGGTCCGGTCCGACCCCGCGCGTACTGCCCGGGGAGCGCTCGAGCTTCGGGACCACGCCGGGGAAGGTGACCGGGCGGACCGTGCCGGGCTCCACCTCGACCTCGTGGCGCACCAGCATGTCCCGCTCCGCGTAGTGCGGGTCGGCGAGGATGTCCGCCGCGGCGTACACCGGCCCCACGGGCACGCCGGCGTCCTCCAGGACGGCGACGGCCGTGGCCAGGTCCCGGCCGGTGGTCCAGGCGGTGATCGCCGCGTCGATCAGCTCCCGGTGCGCCACCCGGCCGGCGTTGTCGGCCAGCCGCGGGTCCTCGGCGAGGTCGGCCCGCCCCACGGCGGTCATCAGCCGGCGGTAGACGGCATCCCCGTTGCCGCCGACGATGACCCACGAGCCGTCCCCGGTCGGGTAGGTGTTCGACGGGACGATCCCCGGCAGCGCCGCACCGGTGCGCTCCCGGACGACGCCGTACCCGTCGTGCTCGGGCACGAGGTCCTCCAGCACGCCGAACACCGCCTCGTACAGGGCGACGTCGACCGTCTCCGGTGCGGGCTCGCCGCCCGACCGCTCGCGGCGCAGCAGCGCCATCAGCGCACCGACGGCGCCGTAGAGCCCGGCCAGCGAGTCGCCCAGGCTCACGCCGACCCGGACCGGCGGCCGGTCGGGGTCCCCGGTGAGGTGGCGCAGCCCCCCGACGGACTCGGCCACGCTGGCGAACCCCGGCCGGCCCCGGTACGGGCCGGTCTGCCCGTACCCGCTGATCCGGACGAGGACGACGTCCGGGCGGACGGCGCGCAGCTCGTCCGGACCCAGGCCGAGCCGCTCCAGCGTGCCGGGCCGGAAGTTCTCCAGCACGACGTCGCTGGCGGCGACCAGCCGGAGCGCGATGTCCCTGCCCTCGGGTGAGCGCAGGTCGAGGGTCACCGACCGCTTGCCCCGCGCCATGGTGCGGAACAGCAGCGAGGTCCCACCGGTGGCCCGCCGCCAGCCGCGCAGCTCGTCGCCGGTCCGCGGCCGCTCGACCTTCACCACGTCGGCACCGAACTCGGCGAAGACGCGACCGGTCATCGGCGCGGCGATGAAGTTGCCGAGCTCCAGGACGCGGATGCCGGCCAGCGGCCCGCTGCCGGGCGGTGCCGCCGGGTCGTCGACCGCCGGGCTCACGGCTCGACGTACTCGTTGGTGTAGGTCCCCTCGACCTCGACCTCGGCCTGGGCGATCTCCGGCTGGCTCGCGGCCAGCACGTCCCGGACCGCCTCGGCACCGGCCTGGTCGATGGCGCCGGTCGGGTTGTAGGCCTCCTTGAGCGCCTCGACCGCCCGCGCGTAGAGCGCGGTGTCCTCGCCGACGAGCTGCGGCGGCATCTCCGCGGCGATCTCCTCGCCCGAGTGCTGCTGCACGTAGTCCAGCGCGCAGGTGATGGCGTCGGCCAGCTTGTCAACCGTCTCGGTGTTGGCGTCGATGTAGTCCTGGGTCGCGTAGAGGACGGCGGCCGGGTAGGTGTCGGTGCCGTAGACCTCCTGCACCCCCTCGACGGTGCGGGTGTCGGCGAGCAGCTGGAGCTCCCCGACGCGGGCCTCGAGCTGGCCGATGGACGGGTCGAGCATCACCGCGGCGTCCACCTGCCCCTGCTCCATCGCGGCGACGGCGGTCGCGTCGGCCCCGATGGCCTGCACGGACGCGGCGTCGGCCGGCAGCCCGGCCTGCGTCAGCAGGTGCTTGAGGAAGAAGTCGGTCGACGAGCCGGGCGCCGTGACGCCGACCGTCCGGCCCTGCAGGTCCTCGATCGAGTCGATCTCGCCGGCGGCGTCGGGCGCGACGGCCAGCACCAGCGCCGGGTAGCGCAGCATGTTGACGAAGGCCGTGACGTCCTGGTTCTTGGCCGCCATCTGCACCGTGTGGTCGTAGTAGCCCGAGGTGACGTCGGTGCTGCCGCCGATCATGGCCTGCAGCGCCTTCGAGCCGCTCTGCAGGTCCTGGATCTCGACGTCGACCCCCGCCTGCTCGTAGCAGCCGATCTAGTCGGCCAGGGTCGTGGGCAGGTAGGCCAGCAGGGGCTGGCCGCCGACGCCGATGCTGACCGGGCCGGTGTCGGGCTCCCCGGACCCCGAGGCGGACGGGGCGGCGGAGTTGCAGGCGGTCAGGCTCACCGCGGCGGCGAGGGTCAGGACCGTGCCGACGGTGCGGGGACGGAGCGGACGCGAGGTCGGGCGCATGACAGGGGTCGCCTTTCGGACGGGCTTGCCGGAGGGGGACGAGGGGGGCGCGGGGTCAGACGACCTCGGCGTGCGACGGCTCGGGCCGCCAGCGCAGCAGGTGCCGTTCGACCCGGTTGACCAGCAGGTCGACGACGATCACGAAGACGGAGAGGACGACGATCCCGGCGAACACGCCGGTGGTGTCGAAGGTGCCCTCGGCCTGGGCGATGACGTAGCCGATGCCGCTGGCCGAGCCGAGGTACTCCCCCACGACCGCGCCGACGATCGCGAACCCGACGCTGACGTGCAGGCTAGAGAAGATCCACGACAGCGCGCTGGGCAGGAACACGTGCCGGATGAGCTGGGACTCCGAGGCCCCCAGCATGCGGCTGTTGTCGACGAGGACCCGGTCGACCTCGCGGACGCCCTGGTAGGTGTTGAAGAAGACGATGAAGAACACCAGCGTCACCGCGAAGGCGACCTTCGACCAGATTCCCAGGCCGAACCAGAGCAGGAAGATCGGCGCGAGGACGACCCGCGGGATGGCGTTGAGCGCCTTGACGTAGGGGTCCAGCACCGCGGCCAGCAGCCGCATCCGGGCCAGGGCGAAGCCGACGACGAGGCCGAGGACCGCGCCGATCACCAGCCCGTAGAAGGCCTCCTGGAGGGTGATCAGCAGGTCGTCGTAGATCTCCCCGGTGGTCAGCCAGGTCCACACCCGCTCGGCCACCGCGCTCGGCGAGCTGAAGAAGAACGGGTCGAGGACGTCGATCCGCGAGAGCAGCTCCCAGCCGCCGACGAAGGCGACGGCGACCGCGACCTGCAGGAACAGGACCAGCGGCGAGATCCGGCGCCGGCGCCGGCGCACGGGGCCGGCGTCCGGACCGGTGGCCGCATCCGGCCCGACGGCGGCGTCGGGGGCGACGTCGACCGGGCGGGCCTCGGCGTCGTCGAGGGCCGGCTCAGCCGTTCGAGACCGCGAGAGCGCGTCGCTCATAGCTCTTCATCACCTCACTGCGCAGGTCGGACCAGATGGCCCGGTACAGGTCCTGGAAGGCGGGCGTCGTGCGGATGTCCATGAGGTCGCGGGGCCGCGGCAGGTCGATCGGGTAGGTGCCGACGATGCGGCTGGCCGGACCGGCGGAGAGCAGCACCACCTCGTCGGCGAGGCTGATCGCCTCGTCGAGGTCGTGGGTCACGAAGACGACGGTCTTGCCCGAGCCGGTCCACAGCCGCAGGAGCTGGTCCTCCATCAGCTGCCGGGTCTGGACGTCGAGGGCGCTGAACGGCTCGTCCATGAAGATGAAGTCCGGGTCGACGATCCAGCTCTGCGCGACCGCGACGCGCCTGCGCATGCCGCCGGACAGCTGGTGGGGATAGGCGCCGGCGAACGGGCCCAGGCCCACGCGCTCGAGCCACTCCCGGCCCCGCTGCTCCCGCTCGGCGCGGCCCACGCCCTTCATGCGCGGCCCGAGGGTGACGTTGTCGAGCACCGTCCGCCAGGGCAGCAGCGCGTCCTGCTGGAACATGTACGAGGCGCGCTTGTTCAGGCCCTCCAGCGGCTCGCCGAAGATCCGCACACTGCCCTCGCTGGGCGGCGCGAGCCCGGCGGCGGCGTTCAGCAGGGTCGACTTGCCACACCCGGTGGGGCCCACGACCGAGACGAAGCGCCCGGCCGGGACGGCGAGGTCGATCCCGCTGACCGCGGTGTACACGCCCCCGTCCGACGTCGGGAAGCGTTTGACCATGCCGGTCAACTCGATGGCGTACGGGGCGTCAACCACGCGCGGTTCCTCCTCCACTGGCCTGCTCTCCCTGGGTGTGGCCGAGTCGCCGGGACAGCCGGTGGGCGGCCCGGAGGACGTCGGCGGTCCGGATGGGGACGACGTCGGTCTCGAAGCGCTGGACCGGGCAGGCGATGCCCACCACGGCGGCCAGCTCGCCGCGGGCGTCGAACACCGGCGCGCTGACCGACGCCGCGCCGGTGGTGCGCTCCTCGACGGTCACCGCGAAGCCCTCGTGCCGAGCCTCGGCCACGGCCTCCCGGAGCCGGTCGACCCAGGTGATGGTGTGCTCGGTCAGGGCCGGCAGCGGCAGGTCGTCGAGCGCGGGCGCGCCGCGGTCGAAGGCGAGGAAGACCCGGCCGGCCGAGCCCGCGTGCAGCGGCAGCACCTGCCCCACGCCGAGGACCTGGATGACCGAGTGCGGCGACTGCGCGACCGCCACGCAGACGTGGTGGGCGCCCTGGCGGACGAACAGGCAGGCGCTCTCGCCCGTCGCGTCGCGCAGCGCCTCGAGCACCGGGGTCGCCGTCCCGACCAGGTCGAGGCCCTCCGCGGCGACGGCCGCCCACCGCAGCATCGCGACCCCGGGGCTGTACCGGTCGCCGCGCCGGTCGAGGAACTCCTCCTCGACCAGGGTCTGGAGCAAGCGCAGGCACGTCGTCGCCGGCAGACCGGTGACCCGCTGCACCTCGCGGGCCGACAGGGCCGGCGCCCCCGGGGTGAACGCGTCGAGGACCTGGCGCACCTTCCGCAGGACGAGGACCGGCTTGCGGGACGGCGACTCCGCGGCGACCGGCCGCCAGGTCGCCTCCGTCGCGTCGTCGCCCTGCCCCGGGTCCGGCACCGCGCCACCTCCGGTTCGCGGTAGGTGAAGTCCACATCGTGGATCCGTCTCCCACGTCGTGGTGACGGACGCTACAGAGTTAGGTGTGACCTACGCAACGAACCGGACATGACCGCTGTGTGACGCCGGCACGGGCGGCGCCCGGTGCGGCTCGGCCCGGAGGCCGGTCCGGCCTCGCGGTCCGGCGTCCCGCCACGGCCGCCGGCGCCCCCGACCCGCGCCGCCCGCACGCGGCGGTGGCCGCACACTGGGGCGGTGAGCCCGGAGACCCTCGACAGCCCCGGAGCCCGGCGGGGCGTCGTCCGTCTGCTGAACACCACCGGCGGGCGACTGCTCTGCCTGGCCGGCGCGGTCGACGCCGCCGCCGTCGACGCCTTCTGGCGGCGCTACGGCCGCGAGCCGGCGCGCATCGACCGCATCGACGCCCGCTCGGTGACGGCGCTGTCCGAGCCCGGGCGCGAGCTGCTGCTCGACCACGTCCGGGCCGCCGAGCTCGCCGGCCGCCCGGTGGAGCTGCGCCCCTCCCCCGCGGTCACGCGCGTGCTCACCGGCCGCGAGCCCGGCGCCGGCACCGACTGACTCCGCCGCCGGGCGCCGCGGCGTCCCCCACGTCCTCGTGCCCGGCCTCGACCGGCGAGTCCGCCGGACGAGGCCGGGCACGGCCGGACCTCGGACCGTTCAGCCTCGGATGAGGTCCCCGAACCGGGCGCAGCTCTCGTCGATGGCGGCCTGCGCGGCGGGTGAGACCGTCCCCATGTCGAAGAAGCCGTGGATCAGGCCGTCGTAGCGCTGCACGTCCGCGCGGACACCGGCCTTCTGCAGCGCTTCGCCGTAGGCCTCGCCCTCGTCGCGCAGCGGGTCGTACTCCGCGGTGACGACGACCGCCGGCGGCAGGCCGGTCAGGGCGGCGCCGTGCAGCGGGGACAACCGGGCGTCCTTGGCGTCCTCCCAGGCTCCGGCGTAGTGGCCGTAGAACCAGTCCATCGTGTCCTTCTCGAGGAAGTAGCCCTTGGCGTTCTCCACGCGGGAGGGGTAGTCGCCCTCGGCGTCGACCGCGGGGTAGATGAGGAACTGCCCGGCCAGCGAGGTGCCGTCGGCGGTCAGCTGCTGGGCCACGACGGCGGCGAGGTTGCCGCCGGCGCTGTCGCCGGCGACCGCGAGCCGGTCGTCCCCGCCGAGCTCGTCGAGGTGCTGGGCCACCCAGCGTGCCGCGGCCACCGCGTCCTCGGCCGCGGCGGGGAACGGGTGCTCGGGCGCCAGCCGGTAGTCGACGGCGATCACCACGGCGCGGGACCCCCGGCAGACGTTGCGGGCCATGTTGTCGTGGGTGTCCAGGTCACCGATCACCCAGCCGCCGCCGTGGAAGAAGACGACGGTCGGGAACGGCCCCTCGCCCTCGGGCCGGTAGACCCGCGCCCGGAGGTCGCCGCCGGCGCCGGGGACGGTGCGGTCCTCGGTGCTCGCCACGGGGACGAGCTGCTCGGGGGTCCGGGCGCCGTGGGTGAGCTGGAGGTACAGGGCGCGCCCGGCCTCGGGGCTCCCCTCGTACATGGGCGGCATGCCCGACTCGTCCAGCATGGTGAGCAGGGCGGCGGTGTGCGGGTCGACCGGCACGGGATCTCCTGACTTGTCGGTGACGGAGGTGGACGGCGGAAGGGTGGGCATCCGCCGGTGGATCGCTGACCCCGCTCAGCTGTAGAGCAGGGACTTGTCGTCGAGGTCGGCCGCGGGCAGCGTCGTCCGTTCCTGCGCGTACTCCAGCAGGTGGGTCCACGGCTCGCGGTCACCCTGCTTGAACATGAGGTGCATCGAGCGCATGACGTAGCCGGCGTTGAAGTTCTCCGGGTCGGCCCACGGCCGCAACGGCATGTCCGCGTCCTCGGGGCGCAGGGTCGGGACGACCATCGTGGCGCCCTGGTCCTGCATGTGCGCCAGCAGCCGGCAGACGAACTCGCTCACCAGGTCGGCCCGCAGCGTCCAGCTGTGGCGGAAGTAGCCGAACACGTAGGCCATGTTCGGCACGCCGCTGATCATGACGCCGCGCCAGGTGACGCGTGCGGGGAAGTCGACCGGCTCGCCGTCGACGGTGAACGCGACCCCGCCGAAGAGGCTCAGGTCGAACCCGGTGGCGGTGACGACGACGTCCGCCTCGAGTTCCTCCCCGGAGGTCAGCCGGATGCCGGTCTCGGTGAACGTCTCGATGGTGTCGGTGACCACCGACGCCCTCCCCTCGCGCAGCGCGGTGAACAGGTCCCCGTCGGGGACGACGGCGAGGCGCTGCTGCCACGGGCGGTACCGGGGGTTGAAGTGCTTGTCGATGTCGAACCCCTCGGGGAGCAGCGGGCGCATCGACTCGATGAGGAACGTCCGCAGCTCGTCCGGGGACTCGAACGACATCCGGGTGATCTCGTCGCCCTCGGCGATGTAGGCGCGCCGGAGGATCTCGTGCGTCCACTCGTCGGGGACGTCGAGGGCGCGCAGCGTCTCCGCCAGCTCGTGGGTCTTCGGGCGCGCGAAGAAGAACGTCGGCGACCGCTGGAGCATCGTCACGTGTCCCGCGGTCTGCGCCATGGCCGGGACGAGGGTCGCCGCCGTCGCACCGGAGCCGATGACGACGACGCGCTTGCCGGCGTGGTCCAGGTCGTCGGGCCACTGCTGGGGGTGGACGACCTGGCCCTGGAAGCGGTCCATGCCCTCCCACTGCGGCCGGTAGGGGCCGGAGTGGTCGTAGTAGCCCTGGCACATCCACAGGAAGTCGGTGGTGAACCGCAGGTGCTCCCCGGTGTCCTCCCGCGCGACCTCCACCGTCCAGCGCCGCTCCTCGGTGGACCAGCTCGCAGCGGTGACCCGGTGCCGGTAACGGATGACGTCGCCGAGGTCGTTCTCGTCGATGACCTCGTCCAGGTAGGAGAGGATCTCCTCGGAGGTCGCGATCGAGGGCCCGCGCCAGGGCTTGAACTTGTAGCCGAAGGTGAACAGGTCGCTGTCGGAGCGGGCGCCGGGATACCGGTGGGTCCACCACGTGCCGCCGCGACTCTCCAGCGCGTCGAGGATGGCGAAGGACCTGCCGGGGAACTGCTCCTTCAGATGGTGGGCGGCGCCGATCCCGGAGATCCCCGCGCCGACGATCAGCACGTCGACGTGCTCGGTCTCCTGCGCCGCCTCGACTGCCCGTTCGGTCAGCGTCATGCCCGCACTCCCACTCTCTCCGTGATCTGGACCACACGCGACGTTAGGAAACCGACTGCGATGTGAGCCATGGCACAATCGGCCACGAATTGACAGATCCGGCCAACTCCATCGACGCCGCCGCCCGCGGCACGGGCAGCGCGGCGCTGCTCTGCGCGCTCGCGGCCGAGCACGGACTGCCGCGCGCACGGGTGCTCGCCGGCACCGGCATGGACGAGGCGGCGCTCAGCGACCCCTCCGCGGAGATCACCGCGGCTCAGGAGGTGCGCCTCATCGCCAGGCTCACCGCCGAGCTGCCGGAGACGATCGGCCTGACGGCCGGCGCGCGCTACCGGCTGACCACCTACGGCATCTGGGGCTTCGCCCTGCTGTCGAGCCGCACGATCCGGGAGAGCAACGAGGTGGCCATGCGCTTCCTCGACCTCACCTACGCGCTGACGCGGATCAGCGCCCAGGAGGACGGCGACGAGTTCGCGCTGTTCTTCGACGACCTGGACCTGCCCGAGCCGGTGCGGCGGTTCGTGCTGCTGCGCGACACCACGGCGGCGCTGCACCTCTGGCGCGAGCGGCTCGACCGTGCGGTCGTGCCGCTGCGGGTGGCGCTGCGGCTGCCCGAGCCCGCGGACCCTGGGCCGTACGAGGCTGCCTTCGGGGTGCGGCCGGTCTTCGGGGCGGCGCGCTCGGTCGTGGCCTTCGACGTCGGGCTGCTCGACCACCCGCTGTCGCAGGCGGCCCCGCTGACCGCCGCCCTGTGCGAGGCGCAGTGCCGTGACCTGCTCGAGCGCCGGCAGTCGCGCCGCGGCACCAGCGGCCGGGTACGGGACCTCCTGCTGCGCGATCCGCGGCGGATGCCCGGTCAGGCGCAGGTCGCCGCCGAGCTCCACATGAGCGAGCGGACGCTGCGCCGGCAGCTCGACGAGGAGGGGACGAGCTTCCGCGCCGTCCTCGAGCAGACCCGCGAGCACCTCGCCGAGGAGCTGCTGGTGACCGCGGGCCTGAGCATCGAGCAGGTCGCCGCACGCATCGGCTACGCGGAGGCGTCGAGTTTCGTGCACGCCTTCCGTCGGTGGAAGGGCACCAGCCCGCGGCGCTGGGCGCGGTCGTCCCGCGCCGGCGCGGGCGGGTGAGACGGCACGGGACGTCCGCTCGGGCTCCCGCCCCGTCCGCACCCGACCGGACCTCGGACGCTGGGCGACCCGGCCGGGACGCCGACCAGCGGGGGTGGACCGGCTACACCCGGGGTACGCGGCGGCCATGAGCGGGAAGTCGGCGGAGGACTACGCGGCGGACTACACGGACCCGGAGCTGCGCGCGCGGCTCAAGGAGGAGATCAAGGCGGGCGACCGCGGCGGCCGGCCGGGGCAGTGGAGCGCCCGGAAGAGCCAGCTGCTCGCCCACGAGTACGAGGCGCACGGCGGCGGCTACCGGCACGAGGGCGAACGCACCGAGTCGCAGCGGCACCTGCAGGAGTGGACCGAGCAGGAGTGGCACACCGCCGACGGCGGCGAACGGGCCCGCGGCGCCGACGGGACCCGGCGGTACCTGCCCGACGCCGCCTGGCAGCTGCTCAGCGACGAGGAGAAGCGGGCCACCGACCGCCGGAAGCGGAGCGGCGACGAGCAGCACGTGGCCGACACCGACGCCGCGAAGGAGGCCCGGAAGGCCGCCGAGCTGCTCGACGTCGACGCCGCCGAGGCGCGCAGGCGCGTGTCGGCGATGAGCGGCGACTCCCAGCTCGACCGCACCGAGCGGGCCGAACGCGAGCTGGGCACGGGACGCACGACGGTGCTCCAGGCGATCGAGCGCCGGCGCGACCGCTCCTGAACGCCCCGCTGACGCGTACGCACCCCGCCGCTGCGGGCGCCCTCCGCGTGACCAGGTGCCCCGGCTGCGCCGGGTCAGCCCTCCGGCTGTGGGTCGTCGACCTGGGGGTGCGGGTCTTCCCCACGGTCGCGGGCGCGCGTGGCCCCGGGCAGACCCGAGGCCACCTGGTGCAGGTCGTCGATCAGCTCGAGCATCGCGCGCAGGTCCGACGGCATCCGCCCCAGGTCGGCGGTGCTCGGCAGCTCGCCGGCCTCCAGCCCCCGGAGCACCCGCGGGACCTGGTCGAGGAGGGCGGCCAGGGTGGCCGTCCGGTCCTCCGTGAGCACCGCGGGGAGGCGGTCGAGCAGCGTGGCCAGCGCGCGGGCTCCCTCGTCGGTGAGCTCGCGGTCGAGACGGACGAACACGCGCATGGCCGCCGCCGCCTGCCCGTGCCCGAGCAGGTCCTGGGTGCGGTCGAGGTGCTCGTCGGCCAGCAGCCGGTCCAGCCGGGCGCCGAGCCGGGAGAGCCGCTCGTCGTGCAGCACCTCGCCGACGCGGGCCACCACACGCGGGACGCCGTCCTCGGCGAGCAGGG
This sequence comes from Geodermatophilus chilensis, assembly GCF_002802985.1. Taxonomy (GTDB): domain Bacteria; phylum Actinomycetota; class Actinomycetes; order Mycobacteriales; family Geodermatophilaceae; genus Geodermatophilus; species Geodermatophilus chilensis. The sequence continues at coordinate 13,765 of NZ_NVPT01000009.1, forward strand.
CGTCGAGCCGGTCGAGGAGCCGGCCGACGCGCTCGTCGGTCGCCAGATCCAGCAGCCGGCCGATCCGCTCGTCGGTCAGGAGGTCGAGGACCCGCTCGACCCGGCCGTCCGCCACGAGGTCGACGGCGCGGTCCAGCCGGTCCAGCCGGTCGGCGGACAGCAGGCGGTCCAGCCCGTCGCCCAGCCGCGGCAGCCGGCCCGAGGACAGCAGCCCGTCGAGTGCGTCGAGGGCACGCGGCACGACGTCCGCCCGCGCCCGGACCTGGTCGACCGCGCGGGTCACCGCGTCCACGCGGTCGGGAGCGAGCGCCGCGCCGAGCCGGTCGACCAGCGCACCGAGGGTCGTCACCCGCTCGGGGGTCACGACGCCGGCGACCCGCTGCACTACCCCGGTCGCCGTCTCGACGACCTCCGGCGCCGCGGCCGCCGCCCGGGTCACGGCCGGGCCGGCAGCGTCGAGCAGGGACCGCGCCCGGCGGAGGACGTCGTCGGCGAGCGGCAGGAGGCCCTCAGCGCGGGGCAGGGCCGCGCCGAGGGTGCGGACCGAGTCGGCGAGCGCTCGGGGGAGGTCCAGGAGGTCCGAGGGACCGGGCAGGGGCAGGCGCACGGGCGGGTCCTACCCGCCTGCCCGGTCCCGAGTCATCCGCCGACCGGTCGATCCGCGAGCCACGCCAGGAGCTCGGCCGACGCGCGGCGGAGCCGTTGCTGGCAGAGTCACGGGCAGGGTCACCGGCACGAGCAGCCGGCGTTCGAACCGGTCCTCGTCGTCCGGGAGCCGAGCATGGTCCGCCGGGACGTCGTGGCCGATCGGGAGGGGAACAGGTGAGGGTCGCGCTCTTCGCCACCTGTCTGGTGGACACAGTGGCGCCGCAGGTCGCCATGGCGACGGCGAGGCTGCTCGAGCGGCTGGGGCACGAGGTCGTCGTCCCGCCGGGGCAGGCCTGCTGCGGGCAGATGCACGTCAACACCGGCTACCGGCGCGAGGCGGTGCCGATCGTGGCCAACCACGTCCGCGCCTTCGCCGGCGCGGAGGTGATCGTGTCGCCGTCCGGGTCGTGCGTGGCCTCGATCCACCACCAGCAGGCCATGGTGCTGCGCCGGGCCGGCGAGGAGCAGCTGGCCGCCGAGGCCGAGGCGCTGGCCGAGCGGACGTACGAGCTGTCGCAGTTCCTCGTCGACGTCCTCGGGGTGACCGACGTCGGCGCCTACTATCCGCACCGGGTCACCTACCACCCGACCTGCCACTCGCTGCGGCTGCTGCGGGTCGGGGACCGGCCGCTGCAGCTGCTGCGCGCGGTGCGCGGGCTGGAGCTGGTCGAGCTGCCGGCCGCCGAGCAGTGCTGCGGTTTCGGCGGCACGTTCTCGATCAAGAACTCCGACACCTCGACGGCGATGCTGACCGACAAGATGGCCAACATCCTGTCCACCCACGCAGAGGTGTGTACCGCCGGTGACGCCTCCTGCCTCATGCACATCGGCGGTGGGCTCTCCCGGCTGCGGTCGGGGACGCGGACCGTGCACCTGGCCGAGATCCTGGCCTCGACGGAGGACGCCGTGAGCCCGCACCAGACCACCCGACCGGCCATTTCCGCGGAAACCGCCGAGGTGCCGGCATGACCACCGCTCCCGAGCGCACCGGGCCCACGCCGCTGGCCCCGGGTGCGCCCCGGTCCGGGACGACGTTCCTCGGCCTGCCCACCGCGCCCCGCGGGGTCGGCCACCTGCGCGGCGACCGGCCGTTCCCGGACGCCGCCCGCGACGCGCTGCGCGACGGCCAGCTGCGCGCCAACCTCGGTCACGCGACCAGCACCATCCGCGCCAAGCGCGCCCGGGTCGTCGGCGAGGTGCCCGACTGGGAGGCCCTGCGTCAGGCCGGCAAGGCGCTGAAGACCGCCACCATGGCCCGCCTCGACGAGCACCTGCTCGAGCTCGAGCGCCAGGTGACCGCGCGCGGCGGCACGGTGCACTGGGCCCGCGACGCCGACGAGGCCAACGCGATCGTCACCCGGCTGGTGCAGGCCACCGGCACCGACGAGGTGGTCAAGGTCAAGTCGATGGCCACCCAGGAGATCGGCCTCAACGAGGCACTCGAGGCCGCCGGCATCACCCCGCACGAGACCGACCTGGCCGAGCTGATCGTGCAGCTCGGGGACGACGCGCCCAGCCACATCCTGGTGCCGGCGATCCACAAGAACCGCGCCGAGATCCGCGAGATCTTCCTGCGCACGATGCCGCAGTTCCAGGGGCCCGACGCCGACCGCGACCTGCCCGACGAGCCACGCCGGCTGGCCATGGCCGCGCGCACGCACCTGCGGGAACGGTTCCTGCGGGCGAAGGTGGCGATCAGCGGCGCCAACTTCGCCGTCGCCGAGACCGGCACCCTCGCGGTGGTGGAGTCGGAGGGCAACGGCCGGATGTGCCTGACCCTGCCGCAGACGCTGATCACCGTCATGGGCATCGAGAAGCTGGTGCCGACCTGGCGCGACCTCGAGGTGTTCCTGCAGCTGCTGCCCCGCTCCTCCACCGGCGAGCGGATGAACCCCTACACCTCGATGTGGACCGGCGTCACCCCCGACGACGGCCCGCAGGAGTTCCACCTCGTGCTGCTCGACAACGGGCGGACGGCGGTGCTCGCCGACGAGGTGGGCCGCGAGGCGCTGCACTGCATCCGCTGCTCGGCCTGCCTCAACGTCTGCCCGGTGTACGAGCGCACCGGCGGGCACTCCTACGGCTCGGTGTACCCGGGCCCGATCGGCGCCGTCCTCTCCCCGCAGCTGACCGGGGTCGAGGACAACGCCTCGCTGCCGTACGCCTCCTCGCTGTGCGGCGCCTGCTACGACGCCTGCCCGGTGGCCATCGACATCCCCTCGATCCTGGTGCACCTGCGCGCCGAGCACGTCGAGGCCCAGGAGAAGCTCACCCCCGAGGCGGCGGCCTTCAAGGCGCTGGCGAAGGCGATGTCGAACCCGCGGCTGTGGCGGCTGACCCAGCGGGCCGCGGGGCTGGGCCGGTTGCTCGCCCGCGGGAAGCCGACGATGCCGCCCGTGCTGCCACCACCGGCCTCGGGCTGGACCCGCAGCCGCGACCTGCCCACCCCGCCGCGCGAGACCTTCACGCAGGCCTGGGCGCGGGAGCACGGACGATGAGCGCGCGCGAGGAGGTCCTGAGCCGGATCCGCACCGCGCTGGGCGAGAACCGCCCGGACGTCGGAGTCCCTCGCGACTACCGCACCGCAGACGAGCGCCCGGCCGAGCAGCTGCGCGAGGTCCTCGTCGACCGGCTCGAGGACTACAAGGCCTCGGTGCTGCGCTGCGGCCCGGACCAGGTGGGAGCCACCGTCGCCGCCGCCCTCGACACCGGGCTGGGCGCCGGCTGGGACCCGGCGTCGGTCGTCGTCGCCCCCGGGGTACCGGCCACCTGGCGGCCGGACGGCGCCACCGAGGATGACGGCCGCCCCGCCGTGGAGCTCGCCGCGTTCGCCGCGACGCTGACCGGGGTGGCCGTGGCGATCGCCGAGACCGGCACGCTGGTGCTCGACGGGACCCCGCTGTCCGGACGGCGGGCGGTCTCGCTGCTGCCCGACTGCCTGGTCTGCGTGGTCGAGGCGGGGCAGGTCGTCGGCGGTGTGCCCGAGGCGCTCTCCCGGCTCGGCCCGACCGCGCCGCTGACGATGGTCAGCGGCCCGTCGGCCACCAGCGACATCGAGCTGCAGCGGGTCGAGGGCGTGCACGGCCCGCGCACGCTGGTCGTGGTGCTCGTCGCCTGACGCCGCCGGGAGCATCGCAGCGAGCGCCGGCGAGCGAGGAGCGGACCGGCGGCGGAAGGCGACCCGTGGGCATCGTCGGCTGAGGTCCGGCGGCCGGCCGGCTGACGGAGCCGGCCGGCCGGACACCTCACCGGAGGACGACGAGCAGGTCACCGCCCTCCACCTGCTGGACGGCGCTGATCGCCAGCCGCTCCACCGTGCCGCCGACCGGGGCGGTGATCGCGGCCTCCATCTTCATCGCCTCGATGGTGGCGATCGGCTGCCCGGACTCGACGGTGTCGCCCTCCTTCACCTGCAGGGTGACCACGCCGGCGAAGGGCGCCGCGACCTGGCCGGGGTCGCTGCGATCGGCCTTCTCGGCGGCCTTGACCGCGGCGTCGACCGAGCGGTCGCGCACCGAGACCGGCCGCAGCTGGCCGTTGAGCGTGCACATGACGGTGCGCATGCCGCGCTCGTCGGGGTCGCCGATCGCCTCGATGCCGATGAGCAGGGTGACGCCGGGCTCGAGGTCGACGCTGTGCTCGACGCCGGAGCGCAGGCCGTAGAGGAACTCCTTGGTGGGCAGCACGGAGACGTCGCCGTAGGAGTCGACGTGCGCCTGGTACTCGCGCGTGGGCCCCGGGAAGAGCAGCCGGTTGAGCGTCTCCCGCGGCGCCTCGGCCAGCCCGCGCTCGTCGTCGACCGACAGCTCGGCCGGCGGCTCGGCGGGACGGCGGCCCTCCAGCGCCCGGGTGCGGAAGGGCTCGGGCCAGCCGCCGGGCGGGTCGCCCAGCTCGCCGCGGAGGAACCCGATCACCGAGTCGGGCAGGTCGTACTTGCCGGGCTCGGCGGCGAAGTCCTCGACGCTGACGCCAGAGCCGACCAGCTGCAGCGCCAGGTCGCCGACCACCTTGGACGACGGCGTGACCTTGACCAGCCGGCCCAGCAGCCGGTCGGCGGCGGCGTAGGCGTCCTCGACCTCCTCGAAGCGCTGGCCGAGGCCCAGGGCGATCGCCTGCTGGCGCAGGTTGGACAGCTGCCCGCCGGGGATCTCGTGGGTGTACACGCGCCCGGTCGGCGCCGGCAGGCCGGACTCGAACGGCGCGTAGACGCGGCGCACCGCCTCCCAGTACGGCTCCAGGTCGTTGACCGCGGCGAGGTCCAGGCCGGTGGCCCGCTCCGTGGCGTCGGTCGCGGCGACGATCGCCGACAGCGGCGGCTGGCTCGTCGTCCCGGCCATGGAGGCGACCGCGCCGTCCACCGCGTCGACCCCGGCCTGCCACGCGGCCAGCAGGGTGGCCAGCTGCCCGCCGGCGGTGTCGTGCGTGTGCAGGTGCACCGGCAGGTCGAAGCGCTCGCGCAGCGCGGTCACCAGCCGCGCCGCCGCGGGCGGGCGCAGCAGGCCGGCCATGTCCTTGATCGCGAGCACGTGCGCGCCGGCGTCGACGATCTGCTCGGCCAGCCGCAGGTAGTAGTCCAGCGTGTAGAGGTCCTCACCGGAGTCGGAGAGGTCGCCGGTGTAGCAGAGCGCCACCTCCGCGACCGCCGTCCCCGTCGCCCGGACGGCGTCGATCGCCGGGCGCATCTGGCTGACGTCGTTGAGCGCGTCGAACACCCGGAAGACGTCGATGCCGGTCGCCGCCGCCTCGCGGACGAAGGCGTCGGTCACCGCCTCGGGGTAGGGCGTGTAGCCCACGGTGTTCCGGCCGCGCAGCAGCATCTGCAGACAGAGGTTGGGCACCGCCTCGCGCAGCGCGGCCAGCCGGTCCCACGGGTCCTCGTGCAGGAAGCGCAGCGCGACGTCATAGGTGGCCCCGCCCCACGCCTCCAGGCTGAACAGCTGCGGGGCGGTGCGGGCGACGTGCCCGGCGACGGCGAGCAGGTCCTTGGTGCGCACCCGGGTGGCCAGCAGTGACTGGTGCGCGTCGCGGAACGTGGTGTCGGTGACCGCCAGCGCCGTCTGCGCGCGCAGCTGTGCCGCGAAGCCCTCCGGGCCCGCCGCGAGCAGCCGCTGGCGGGAGCCGTCCGGCGGCGGGGCGCCCAGGTCGACGGCGGGCAGCTTCTCCACCGGGTCGACCAGGTGCGGGCGCTCCCCGTGCGGCTGGTTCACCGTGACGTCGGCCAGGTAGGTGAGCAGCCGGGTGCCGCGGTCGGCGGAGCTGCGCGCGGTGAGCAGGTGCGGGCGCTGCTCGATGAACGACGTCGTGATCCGGCCGGCGGCGAAGTCCGGGTCGTCGAGCAGCGCCTGCAGGAACGGGATGTTGGTGGCCACGCCGCGGATGCGGAACTCGGCCACCGCGCGGCGGGCCCGGGCGACCGCGGTGGGGAAGTCCCGCCCGCGGCAGGTGAGCTTCACCAGCATCGAGTCGAAGTGCGCGCCGACCTCCGCGCCCAGTGACGAGCCGCCGTCGAGCCGGATGCCGGCGCCGCCCGGCGAGCGGTAGGTGGTGATCCGGCCGGTGTCCGGGCGGAAGCCGTTGGCCGGGTCCTCGGTGGTGATCCGGCACTGCAGCGCCGCACCCCGCAGCTGGATGGTGTCCTGCGACAGCCCCAGGTCGGCCAGGCTCTCCCCCGAGGCGATCCGCAGCTGGCTCTGCACCAGGTCGACGTCGGTGACCTCCTCGGTGACCGTGTGCTCGACCTGGATCCGCGGGTTCATCTCGATGAAGACGTGCCGGCCCTCCGCGTCGAGCAGGAACTCCACCGTGCCGGCGTTGACGTAGCCGATCGCCCGGGCGAAGGCCACCGCGTCGGCGCAGATCCGCTCGCGCAGCGCGGGGTCCAGGTTGGGCGCCGGCGCGAGCTCGACCACCTTCTGGTGCCGGCGCTGCACCGAGCAGTCGCGTTCGAAGAGGTGGACGACGTTCCCGGCGCCGTCGGCCAGGATCTGCACCTCGATGTGCCGCGGGTCGACGACGGCCTGCTCGAGGAAGACCGTCGCGTCACCGAACGCGGACTCGGCCTCGCGCATCGCCGCCTGCACCGCGCCGGCCAGCTCCGCGGGCTCCTCCACCCGTCGCATGCCGCGCCCGCCACCACCGGCGACCGCCTTGACGAACACCGGGAACGGCAGCTGCTCCGCGGCGGCCAGCAGCGCGTCGAGGTCCGCGCTCGGCTCGCTGGACGCCAGCACCGGCAGGCCCGCGTCCCGCGCCGCGGCGATCGCCCGGGCCTTGTTGCCGGTCAGCTCCAGCACCGAGGCCGGCGGGCCGACGAAGGTGATGCCCGCCTGCGCGCACGCCTCGGCCAGGTCGGGGTTCTCCGACAGGAAGCCGTAGCCGGGGTAGACGGCGTCGGCCCCGGCCCGCTGGGCTGCGGAGACGATCTCGTCCACGGAGAGATAGGCCCGGACCGGGTGCCCCACCTCGCCGATCTGGTAGCTCTCGTCGGCCTTGAGCCGGTGCACCGAGTTGCGGTCCTCCCACGGGAAGACGGCCACCGTCTCGGCACCCAGCTCGTAGGCCGCGCGGAACGCCCGCACCGCGATCTCGCCTCGGTTGGCGACCAGCACCTTGGTGAACACAGCACTCCTCCGGTTCGGGACGGCTCGATGAGCCTCCCAGAGACGACGAGGGCGGGCATGGCGTCGTCCCGCGGTGCGCGGCCCGGCCCGAGGAGGGCCACCTCCATGACCGAGGACGCCAGGGAGGTCCGGACGGCGTGCCGAGCGGAGCGCTGTCCCACTCCGAGACTCCACACCGGTCGCCGGCCCGCCCCGCGTCGCGTCGGCCGGGCCGTTCGCCGGTGCACTCTGCACCTCCCGGGACGCACGACCGGTGCGGGGTGACCTGGGAGGCGTGCGCCCCGTCCCGCAGGATGAGGTCCTGGTCGGCGACGGGAGGCGACACGTGGTGGTGCGCAGTACGGTCCGCTGGGCCGCGACCCACGGGGCGATGCGGCTGGCGATCCGGGCCCGCGCGCGGGCGGGCAACCCGGACGCCGAGGTGCTCGTCGACCCCGGTGTCCGCGAGGACCCCTACGCCCACTACGAGCGGCTGCGGACCGCGGCGCCGTTCACCGGAGGCGCGTTCGCGCGGGTCAGCGTCCACCACGACGTCTGCACCGACGTGCTGCGCAGCGACGACTTCGGGCAGATGGGCGGGTCCCGCACCGACGGCCTGCCGCCGCTGCTGGCGCGGGCGCTGCGGCTGGCCGGCCCGCGGCCGAGCGTCGGCCCCATCGACCCGCCGTCGATGCTCGCCGTCGACCCGCCGGAGCACACCCGCTACCGCGGGCTGGTCAGCCGGGCCTTCAGCGCCCGCGCCGTCGCCCGGCTGCGCGACCGCACCCGGGAGATCGCCGACGAGCTGCTCGACGACCTCGAGCGGGAGGCCGCCGCGCACGGCGGCCGGGTCGACCTGGTCGCGCGCTACGCAAGCCTGCTGCCGGTCACGGTGATCTCCGAGGTGCTCGGGGTCCCGGTGGACATGCGCGAGCAGTTCCTGGCCTGGGGCGACGGCGCCACCCCGAGCCTGGACATGGGGCTGGACCTGCGCACCCACCGCAGCGTCGAGCGCAACCTCGGCGAGCTCGACACCTGGTTCCGCGGGCACCTGCGGCAGCTGCGCCGCTCCCCCGGCGACGACCTGCTCTCCACGCTGGTGACCACCGCCGACGACGACGGCAGCGGGCTGACCGAGCACGAGCTGCTGTCCACGGCCGCCCTCGTCTTCGGCGCCGGGTTCGAGACGACGGTGAACCTCGTCGGGAACGGCGCCGCGCTGCTGCTCGCCCACCCCGACCAGCGGCAGCTGCTGGCCGAGGACCCGTCGCTGTGGCCCAACGCCGTCGACGAGGTCCTCCGCGTCGAGTCCCCGGTGCAGCGGACCGGCCGGCGGGCCAAGCGCGACACCACCGTGCACGGGGTGCCCGTCGCCGAGGGCGACCTGGTGCTGTGCCTGCTGGCCGCGGCCAACCGGGATCCGCGGGTGTTCGCCGACCCGCACGCCTTCGACGTCACGCGCGCCAACGCCCGGGACCACGTCGCCTTCTCCAGCGGCATCCACTTCTGCCTCGGCGCCGCGCTGGCCCGGATGGAGGGCGAGGTGGCGCTGCGGGCGCTGTTCGAGCGGTTCCCCGACCTGGCCGCCGCCGGCACCGGTCGCCGCCGCGGCACGGTCATCCTGCGCGGCTACGAGTCGCTGCCCGTCGTCCTCAGCCCGTCCCTGGCCCGGACCGGCGGAGCGGCCCCGCCCGGCGTGTGACCGAGCAGACCGACCAATCTGGTCTGTCCACCGACCGAAGTGGTCGGGAACGCCGTACCGTCGGCGTCCGTGACACGACCGTTCCGGCAGCAGGTCGACGAGGGCATCCTCGACCGGGCCGCCGCCCTCTTCGCCCGGCGCGGGTTCGCCAAGACCTCGGTGCAGGACGTCGCCGACGCCGTGGGCCTGTCAAAGACCGGCCTGCTGCACCACTACCCCAGCAAGGACGCGCTGCACGAAGCGGTACTGGCCCAGGCCGACACGCTGGGCGCGCGCGTGCTCGACCAGGTGGGCGACCTGCCCCCCGGCCCCGCGCGCGACCGGCGGGCGCTGGAGGTGCTGGTCGACGTCGCGCTGGCCCACCCCGGGCTGGTCGCGCTGATGCTCGCGCCGGCCACGCAGCTCCATGCCCGCGACCCGGAGCCCGCCGTCGCCGACCTGGTGCTGCAGGCCTTCGGCGTCGACCCCGAGACCACGGAGCCGCCGCGGCTCGTCCGGGTCATCGGCGCGCTCTCGGCACTCGCCGTGCTGACCCTCGCGGCCCACGCCCGGGACCGGACCACTGCGTGGCGGCAGCACATCGTCGCCACCTGCTTCGACGCGCTCGGCCACCGCCGTCCGGACGCCGTCCTTCCCCACTCCGACCAGGTGGAGGCCTGATCCCCCATGGCTCTTCTGTTGTCCCGGCTCGGTGCGTCCGCGCACCGGCACCGCGTGGCCGTCGTCCTCGTCTGGCTGCTCCTGCTCGTCGGCGGCGGCGTGGGGGCGGCGACCCTGGCCGGCGAGACGTCGGGCAGCTTCGCGATCCCCGGCCAGGAGTCGACGACCGCGCTGGAGCGGATCAGCGAGGAGTTCGGTGCCGCGGGCGGCGCGACGGCGCAGGTGGTGGTCGTCGCCCCGGACGGGCAGACCCTCGCGACGCCGGAGAGCGCCGCGGCCGTGGGCGCGCTGGTCGCCGAGCTGGGCGAGCTGCCCGGCGTCTCCTCGGCCAGCAACCCGCTGGACCCGGCCGCCCCCTCGGTCAACCCCGAGCTGACCACGGGCTACAGCACCGTCACCTACGAGGCGCCGGTCGGTGAGGTCACCCCCGAGCAGCAGGACGCGCTGACCAGCGCCGTCGAGGACGCCGGCGCGGGCCCGCTCACCGTCGAGGTGACCGGCCAGGCGATCCAGGCGCCGCCGCACGTCGGCGGCCCCGCCGAGGTGATCGGTGTCGTCGTCGCGCTCGTCGTCCTCGCCGTCACCTACGGCTCGCTGGTCGTCGCCGGCATGAACCTGCTGACCGCGGTCGTCGGTGTGGGCATCGGCGTCCTCGGCATCACCGTCGCCACGGGCTTCACCGACCTGTCCTCGACCACCCCGATCCTGGCCGCGATGCTCGGTCTGGCCGTCGGCATCGACTACGCCCTGTTCATCGTCAGCCGGTTCCGGCAGGAGCTGCGGCACGGCGCGGACGTCGGCACGGCGGTCGCCACGGCCGTCGGCACCGCGGGCTCCGCGGTCGTCACCGCCGGGCTCACCGTCGTCATCGCGCTGACCGGCCTGTTCGTCGCGGGCATCCCGTTCCTCACCCAGATGGGCCTCGCGGCGGCCGCGACGATCGTCGTCGCCGTGCTCGTCGCGCTGACCCTGGTCCCCGCTGCGCTGGGTTTCCTCGGCCTGCGCGTCCTGCCCAGGCGGCAGCGCACCGCCGCGCCGACGCACCACGCGGCCGGCCAGGGCTTCCTCGCCGGCTGGGTCGGCGCGGTCACCCGCCACCGCCTGGTCGCCCTGCTGCTGACGGTCGTGGCGCTGGGCACCGTCGCCGTCCCGTTCTTCTCGATGCAGACGACGCTGGTGCAGACCCCGCCGGAGGACAGCACCCAGGCCCGGGCCGAGCGGCTGCTCGCCGACGGCTTCGGGGAGGGCGTCAACGGCCCGCTCACCGTGCTGTTCGAGGGCGACGGCGCGGTGGCGGCCGCGACCGCGGCCGCGGGCGAGATCCCCGGTCTGGACGACGTCGCGCTCGTGACCCCGCCGGTGCCGAACGCCGACGGCACCGCCGCGCTGGTGAGCGTCATCCCCGGGTCCGGCCCGACCGACCCGGCCACCGAGCAGCTCGTCGCCGACCTGCGCGACCTGCTGGCCGACGTCGACGGCGCGCAGGCCTCGGTCACCGGGGCCACGGCGGTCAGCGTGGACGTCGCCGCCAGCCTGGACGCTGCCCTGCCGGTCTACCTGGCGCTGGTCGTGGGGCTGGCCCTGGTGCTGCTCGTGCTGGTCTTCCGCTCGCTGCTGGTGCCGTTGGTCGGCGTCCTCGGGTTCGTGCTCACCGTCGGGGCCGCGCTCGGCGCCACCGTCGCGGTGTTCCAGTGGGGCTGGCTGGCCGACCTGGTCAACCTCGAGGGCACCGGCCCGCTGATCAGCCTCACGCCGATCCTGGTGATCGGCATCCTGTTCGGGCTGGCGATGGACTACCAGATCTTCCTGGTGTCCCGGATGCACGAGGCGCACAGCCACGGCGCCGCGCCGCTGGAGGCGATCCGCACCGGGTTCCGGCAGGCCGCCCCGGTCGTCGTCGCGGCCGCGCTGATCATGTTCTCGGTGTTCGCCGGCTTCGTGCCCTCCGGGGACGCGACCATCAAGTCGATCGCCTTTGCGCTGGCCGCCGGCATCGCCTTCGACGCCTTCGTCGTCCGCATGGTGCTCGTCCCCGCGGCGCTGGCCCTGCTCGGCGACAAGGCGTGGTGGCTGCCGCGCTGGCTGCGCTGGCTGCCCACCCTCGACGTCGAGGGGGCCGCACTGGAGCGGTCCGCGGCCCGGCCGCGGGTCGAGCGGCCCGAGGTGGTCGGCGCCGGCGAGCGCTGACCCCTCCCGCCCGGACGACGCGGCCCGCCTCCCCGAGGGGAGGCGGGCCGCGCTGCTCCCCGGACCGGGGTCAGGGTGCGTCGTCCCCCTGGCCCAGCAGGCCCACGAACATGCTCTCGTGCAGGACGCTCACGTGCTGTCGGGCGACCTCCACCGCCGCGACCGGGTCCCTGCGCTCGAGCGCGTCGACCAGCCTGCGGTGCTCGTCGTTGGACGCCCGCAGGTAGCTGATCGGATAGGGCAGGTAGTACGCGTAGAGCTCCTCGAGCAGCGCGCGGTAGGGCTCGACGGGCAGGCCGGTCGCCGCGGCGACGGCCTCGTGGAACCGCTGGTCGAGGGCGTGGAAGTCCGTCCACGCCTCGGCGGCGTCCAGCTCCTCGACCAGGCTCCGCAGCTGCGCCAGGCTCTCCCCGTCGGCCGCCCGGGCCGCGAGGTGGGCGACACCGCACTCGACCAGGACCCGCTGGTCGATGAGCCGGTGCACCGCGGTCGCCGATGCGGCGTACGCGGCGGTCTCCTGGACCACACCCCGGGCCGGGCGCTCGGCGACCAGCGTGCCGCCGGCCCGGCCGGGACGGCGCTCCAGCACGCCGTCGCGGCACAGGGACACCAGCGCCCGACGCACCGTCATCTCCCCCACGCCCAGCGTCCGGGCGATCTCCGCGTTGGCGGGCAGGCGCTCGCCGGGAGCGAGCAGGCCCAGGTCCACGGCGAGGGCGATGCGCGCCCGCACCGTGTCCAGCGCCGTCAGCCGGCGGATGCCGACCAGCGCCGGCGCCTCGAGGTCCACCGGGCGGCCGGGGACCGGACGCGTGGCTCCACCGGCGGTCTCCGGGCGGGGCGGCATGCCCACACGCTATCCGAGCACCCGCAAAAGTGATCGTCATGAGCACCTTGCTTAAGTGCTCACTTTGCCCTAGTTTTTCCGGCACGACGCCGGGCGTGTGAGCCCGGGCACACGTCCCCTCCCGCCGCCGGCGCCCAGCTCCCGGAGAACACCCCGTGGTCCGTGCACTGCCCGTCGCCCTGGTCCAGTCGGCACCGCACCCGGCGACCGCCCCGGTTGCCGGCTTCGCCGAGTCCGTGGCCGACCTGGTGGCGACGTTCCCGCAGACCCGGCTCGTCGCCCACCCGGAGCTGCACCTGTGCGGGACCGAGGGCCCACCGGCGGAGAAGACGGCGCAGCTGGAGGCGGCCGCGGAGCCGCTGGACGGTCCCCGCGGCAAGGTCCTGGCCGAGCTGGCCGGCGACCTCGGCATCTGGCTGCTGCCCGGCAGCGTCTGCGAGCGCGGTGAGGACGGCGCCCTCTACAACACCGCCCTGGCCTACGGCCCCGACGGCCGGCTGGCCGCCTCCTACCGCAAGGTCTTCCCGTGGCGGCCGTTCGAGCCCTACCGCCCCGGGGACCGGTTCGTGGTCTTCGACGTCCCCGACGTCGGGCGCCTGGGCTTCGCCATCTGCTACGACGCCTGGTTCCCCGAGGTCGCCCGCCACCTGGCGTGGATGGGCGCGGAGGTCGTCGTCAACCCGGTCAAGACCACGACCGCCGACCGGGCGCAGGAGCTCGTGCTCGCCCGGGCCAACGCCATCGTCAACCAGGTCTACGTCCTCAGCGTCAACGCCGCGGCACCGGACGGCGCCGGCCGGAGCCTGGTCGTGGACCCCGAGGGTCTCGTCCGGACGTCGGCCCCCAGCGAGGCCGAGACGGTGCTCACCGACGTCCTCGACCTGGACGCGGTGACCCGCGTGCGCACCTACGGCACGGCCGGCCTCAACCGCATGTGGTCGCAGTTCACCAAGGACGACGCACCGCTGGACCTCCCCCTCTACGAGGGCCGGCTGCACCCCGGCCGGTGGCGTCCGGCCACGGACGGCTGACCCGACCGGCCGGACGGCCGGCACCCCACCGCTCCACCGTCGAGCCCCGGCGTCCCGCCGGCCGCTCCCACACCCTCCCGGAGACCACCCATGCCCACGCACGAACCCGCCCTGGCCAGGACCCTCGGACTGCGCGCCGTCGTCCTGTTCGGCCTCGCCTACATGACCCCCCTGATCGTCCTGGGGATCTTCGGCATCATCGCCGAGACGACGGCGGGGGCCACCCCGTCGGCCTACCTGCTCGCCCTCGGCGCGATGCTGTTCACCGCCTACAGCTACGGCCGGATGGCCCGCACGTATCCGGTCGCCGGCTCCGCCTACACCTACGTGCGGAGGGCGATCGACTCCCGTGCCGGGTTCCTCGTCGGCTGGGCGGTCCTGCTCGACTACTTCTTCCTGCCGATGGTCATCTGGCTCATCGGCGCGGCGTACCTGTCCGCCCAGTTCCCCGGGGTCCCGTTCTCGCTCTGGGTGCTCGCCTTCATCGTGCTGACCACGGTGCTCAACGTCCTGGGCATCAGGGTGGCCCAGCGCGCCAACGCCGTCCTGATGACCTTCCAGATCCTGGTGCTGGTCTTCTTCGTCCTGCTGGCGTTCCGCTCCCTGGTGGCGGGTTCGGGGGCGGGCAGCCTGTTCGCCGTCACCCCCTTCCTGAACGGGGACTCCACCGTCTCGGGCATCGCGGCCGGCGCGGCCATCGCCGCCTACTCCTTCCTCGGCTTCGACGCCGTGACCACCCTGACCGAGGAGACCCGGGACCCGCGGCGGACCATCCCCCGCGCGATCCTGCTGGTCGCCCTCATCGGCGGCGGCATCTTCGTGTTCGTCGCCTACGTGACCCAGCTGGTCCACCCGGGCGGCGTGTTCGAGGACTCCTCGTCCGCGGCCTCCGACATCGCCGGCGCCATCGGCGGGAGCCTCTTCGGCGCGGTCTTCCTGGCCGGCCTCGTGGTGGCCCAGTTCGCCTCCGGCCTGGCGGCGCAGGCCAGCGTCTCCCGGCTGCTGTTCGCGATGGGACGCGACTCGGTGCTGCCCCGGCGGCTCTTCGGCCGCGTCCACCCGCGGTTCCGCACCCCGGTGGCCGGCATCCTGCTCTCCGGCCTGGTCGGGCTGCTCGCGCTGCAGCTGGACGTGACGACGTCGACCTCGTTCATCAACTTCGGCGCCTTCACCGCCTTCACCGCGGTCAACCTCAGCGTCATCGCGCTGTTCCTGCGCGGGCGGCGGTCCGGCGAGCGGCTGCCCGTCCTCGGCTACGTCGTCGTGCCGGCGATCGGCGCCGCCGTGGACCTGTGGCTGCTGACCAATCTCGACGGCACGGCGATCACCCTCGGCATGGTCTGGCTGGCCCTCGGCGTCGTCTACCTCGCCGTCCTCACCCGCGGCTTCCGGCAGGCGCCGCCCGAGGTCCGGTTCACCGACGAGGAGCCGGCGGACTCGGCGGTCCCGGCCGGGCGCTGATCACGGGGGCGGGGGCTCCGCTGGGAGCCCCCGCCGAGGTGGGGTCGCGGGCACGACGGACGGCGGAGAGCGTCTGCGGCCCGTGGCCCGATCGTGTGGTGCAGGTGCCGGGCACAGGCCCCCTCGGGTCGGCCGACACCGAGGAATTCGTCATGGTTCCGGCTCGAAGTCCCTGCTCAACGGACCGAAACTGTCGTACCCCGTACGTATGTTCGGTTCATGGGTCGGGTGCGGGGTCGGCAGGCGGTGGAGGAGCTGCTGGTCGACTGGTCGGTGGCCCAGCCGCTGCCCGACCGCCGGCTGCCGGTGTCGCTGCTGACCCGCGAGCAGAAGGCCGCCGAGTTGCAGCGGGTGCAGGCCCGCCGGGCGATGGACGCCGCCTACGAGGCGGAGCTGGTGCTGGGTCTGGCCGACGACACCCCCGACACCCTGGATCCACCGGCGGACCAGCCGGGTGCGCGGCGGGGGTCGTGGGCGCCGGAGCCGGAGCTGCCCGGGGTGTCGCAGTTCTTTCCCGCCGAGCTGGCGGTGGTGCTCAACTGCGGCCGCCGCAGCGCGGCGAACCTGGCCCAGCGGGCCTGGGTGTTCCGGGAGCACCTGCCCGCGACCTGGGCGGCGCTGGCCGCCGGCGCGCTGGACGAGCCCCGGGCGAAGGTCCTGGCCGACGTGCTCGGCCTGACCTCGCCCGCGCTCGCCCGGCAGGTGGAGGCTCAGGTCCTCGCGGAGGCCAGCGGCCTGTCGACCGGCCGGCTGCGCGCCCGGGCGCTCGCGCTGCTGCTGAAGCTGGACGCCTCAGCGGTCGACGCCCGCCGCAAGTCCGCGAAGCGGCAGGCCGACGTGCGCACCTATCCCTCGCAGCTGGAGGGCATGGCCACCCTGGCCGCGGAGCTGCCCGCCGACGAGGCCGCCGAGGCCTTCGACCTGATCGACCAGCTGGCCCGGATGGCCAAGGCCGACGGCGATGACCGGCCGATCGGCCAGATCCGGGCCGAGGTCTGCTTCCTGCTGCTGCGCCGCCCCGCCGACCACGGCCTGCCCGGCGTCACGGCGAACGTGACGGTGACCGCCGCGCTGGACGCCCTGGAGGGCACCGCGGCCACGCCGGGAGCGGTGAACGGCCTGCCGATCACCGCCGCGCACGTCCGCGAGCTGCTGGCCCGCCTCGCCGCGCTGGGCCTGCGCGCCCCCGAGGGCGCGTCGCTGACCTGCGCGCTCACCGACGGCGACGGGCGGCTGCTGGCCACCGCCACCCTCGAGCAGCTGGCCCGGGCCGCGCGCCGCGGCTGCCCCGACCACCCCGACAGCCAGTGCACGTGCCCGGTGCTGGACCGCCCGCCGCCGACCGAGGCGCACGACCCCACCGCCGCCCAGCACGCCTTCCTCACCACCCGCGACCGCGCCTGCCGGTTCCCCAACTGCGGCCAACGCACCGGCTGGGCCGACCGCGACCACGTCCTCCCGCAGGCCCACGGCGGACCCACCGACTGCGCCAACCTCTGCTGCCTGTGCCGCAGCCACCACCGGCTGAAGACCCTCGCCCGCGGCTGGCGGTTCGTCATGGACCCCGACGGCACCCTGCACGTCACCACACCCTCCGGCGTCACCCGCACCACCCGACCACCCGGGATGCGCCCGCCGGCAACCGACCGACCACCGGCGGAAGGCGGCGGGTCGTCGCCACCGCCAGACGACGACCCGCCGCCCTTCTGATCAGCGGCGGACCCGCTGGTCGGCTCGTGCACACATCGACGAGCCGACCAGCACGGGAACGACCGCCGACCGGCGGCGGCGGTGGCGGTCAGTCCTCGGGCAGCCGCACCGGGGCGAGCTCGTCGAACAGGTCGCCCGGGCCGGGGTTGTCCGGGTGGCTGCGCCCGCCGAGGTGGTGGACGACGCCCCACACCGCGTTGAGCGCCGTCTGCACCGCACCCTCGGCCCAGCCCGCGGTCCAGGAGATGTCGTCGCCGGCGAGGAACAGGCCGCGGTACTGCTCGGGCAGCTCGTCCTGCTTGAAGTGGGTGAACAGCCGCCGCTGGTAGCGGTAGTGGCCGGGCAGGTTGGCCTTGAACGCGCCCATGAAGTCGCGCTCGGACTCCCACGACACGGTCACCGGCGAGGCGATGACGTGCCGGCGCAGGTCGACGTCGGGGTAGATCTCGCGCAGCGAGGCCAGCATGACCTCCATGCGCTCGGTGGCCGACAGCGGCAGCCACTTGAGCGAGTCGTCGGCCCAGGTGTAGCTCAGGCAGATCAGCCCGGGCTTCCCCTCGCCCTGGTCGAGCAGGTAGGTGCCACGGGTCATCCGGTCCGACAGCGTCATGCTCATCCGGTGCCGCCCGGTCCGCGGGTCGACGTCCTTCCAGAACGGCCGGTCGACCAGGCAGAACAGCTTGGTGGAGCCCATGTAGTGGGTGCGCTCGATCGCCGTCCAGTGGTCGATCGGGAACAGGTCCTCGTCGCAGGCGATGCGGGAGAGCAGGTTCCAGCTCTGCGCGGTGAACACCGCCGCCGCGTACGTCCGGATCCCGCCGTCGGTGTCCGTGACGGTCAGGCAGTTGGGCGCGGTCCGGTGCAGCCGGGTCACCCCGGGCAGCGGCCGCCCGCCGGGGTGCAGCGACGCCAGGCTGGTGCCGGCCGGCCAGTGCACCGGCGCCTCGACCTGGCGCCGCCACAGGCCCACCGGCACCTGCTGGCAGCCGCCCACGACCGACAGGTGGTCGTCGTCGGCGGCGGTGTAGACGACCCGCAGGATCTCGAGCATCGAGTTCGGGTAGTCGGTGTCCCAGCCGCCGGTGCCGAAGCCGACCTGGCCGAAGACCTCGCGGTGCCGGAAGGAGCGGAACGCCGGCGAGCCGGCGAGGAACCCGTAGAAGGTGGTGTCGTCGAGCTGCTCGACCAGCTCGTCCCAGATCGCCTTGATCGTCTTGACGTCGCGGTCGCGGATCGCCC
This sequence comes from Geodermatophilus chilensis, assembly GCF_002802985.1. Classification (GTDB taxonomy): domain Bacteria; phylum Actinomycetota; class Actinomycetes; order Mycobacteriales; family Geodermatophilaceae; genus Geodermatophilus; species Geodermatophilus chilensis. Next base: position 31,849 of record NZ_NVPT01000009.1, read on the forward strand.
GCTGCACCTCCTCCAGGCGGGCGCCGCGGACCAGCGTCTCGTGCCAGGCGTCGGCGACCTCGCGGTAGAGCGGCGGCAGGTCGTCGAGGGTGCGCGCGTAGTGCGTTTCGCCCTTGAGGTCGACCACGGTGCTCGGCGTGGCGACGTCCAGCGGGTTGGGGAAGCGCTCGGTCCGCAGGCCGAGGTCGCGCACGTAGGAGAAGAAGGCCGTCGACGACGGCGGGAAGCGCATCGCCCCCATCTCGGCGACCACGCCGGGGTGACCTTCGAAGCCGAGCGAGCGCAGCCGGCCGCCGATCTCGTGGGCCTCGTAGACGACCGGCTTCAGGCCCAGTCTCATCAGCTCGTACGCGGTGACGATGCCCGACAGGCCGCCGCCGATGACGGCGACCTCGGTGCCGTGCCGGGCCTCGGGCACCTCGCCGAGCCCGGCCGGGTGGGCCAGCCAGTCGTCGTAGGCGAAGGGGAAGTCCGGGCCGAACATGGTCAGCGGCCGGACCGGCCGCTCCTCGCCCGGCTCGTGCGCGGCGACGGGGATGGCGGAGGTCATGCGGGGTTCTCCGTGGGGTAGAGCTCGGGACGGCGGTCGGCCAGGTGGGTGTTCACCCGGCGGGAGGCGGTGAGGACGGCGGGGTCGACGTCGGCGAGCAGCAGCTCCTCGCCCCGGCCGGCCCGCGCCAGCTCGGTGCCGTCGGGGGCGATCACGCAGCTGGCGCCGCAGTAGACGAACTCCCCCTCGGCACCCGTGCGGTTGGCGTAGGCGACGAACAGCTGGCTCTCGTAGGCGCGGGCCGGCACGAGCACCGTGCCGACGTGGCCGTAGGGGTCCATCAGCCCGGTGGGGACCACGAGCAGCTCCGTGCCGGTGAGGGCGTGCGCGCGCACCGCCTCGGGGAACTCGACGTCGTAGCAGACCAGGATGCCGATGACGAGGTCGTCGAGCCGGAACTGCACGACGCCGACGTCGCCGGGCACGAAGGCGTCGCGGTCGACGTCGCCGTACAGGTGCGTCTTGGCGTAGCCGGCGAGCACGGCACCGTCGCGGTCGACGACCACCACGGTGTTGGCGACGCCGGCCGGGGTGCGCACCGGCAGCCCGACGGCGATCGCCAGGCCGGCCTCGGCGGCGATGGCGGCCACCCGGTCGGTCAGCGGCCCGGGCACCGGCTCGGCCAGCGCGGCCACCCGCTCGGCGCCGATGGCGTAGCCGGTCAGTGACATCTCCGGGGTGACCAGCAGCCGCGCATCGGCCGCGGCCGCGCGGGCGGCGGCGTCGGCGACCGCCGCCAGCCCGGCGTCGGGGTCCGGTGTGCGGGCCGGGCCCTGCAGCAGCGCGATCCGCACGGTCAGACCTCCGTGCGCAGGGCCGAGTGGCGGTACCCGTAGGCGAAGTACACGCCCAGGCCCACCACCATCCAGGCGAGGAAGACCAGCCAGGTCGCCGACCCCAGGCCGAAGACCAGCAGCACGCAGAACGCGACGCCGAGCACCGGGGTGAGCGGGTAGAGCGGCGTGCGGAAGGTGCGCGGCAGGTCCGGCCGGGTGCGGCGGAGCAGCACGACGCCGACGTTGACCAGCGCGAAGGCGAACAGCGTGCCGATGCTCGTGGCGTTGGCGAGCTCCCCGAGCGGGACCAGGCCGGCGAGCAGCGCGATCAGGACGCTGACGATGACGGTGTTGGCGACCGGGATCCGGCGGCGGGCGCTGACCCTCGAGAACACCGGCGGCACCAGCCCGTCGCGGGACATCGCGTAGAGGATGCGGGTCTGCCCGTAGAGCACGGTCAGGACGACGCTGGCGATGGCGATGACGGCGCCGATCGAGAGCAGCACCGCCGTCCAGGTCTGGCCGGTCGCGATGCTGAGGACGTCGGCGAGCGCGGCCTCCGAGCCGCTGATCTGCGGCCACGGCACCGCGCCGACGGCGGCCAGCGCCACCAGGACGTAGACGACCGTGACCACGGCCAGCGACAGCACGATGGCGCGCGGGAGGTCGCGGCGGGCGTCGCGGGCCTCGTCACCCGCGGTCGAGGCGGCGTCGAAGCCGATGTAGGAGAAGAAGGCCTGCGAGGCCGCGGCGGTGACGCCGGCGATGCCCATCGGCACGAACGGCGCGAGGTTGCCGGCGCGGAAGGCGGTGAAGGCCACCACGCAGAAGAACGCCAGCACGCCGATCTTGAGCACCACCATCGCGGTGTTGACCCGGGCGCTCTCGCTGGTGCCGCGCAGCAGCAGGACCATCGCGAGCAGGACGACGACCACCGCGGGGATGTTGACGACGCCGCCGTCCCCGGGCGGGGCGGACAGCGCCTCGGGCAGCACCGCGCCGATCGTCCCGGAGGCGAGGTCGTCGATGTAGGCGCCCCAGCCGACCGCGACGGCGGCCACCGAGACCCCGTACTCGAGCATCAGGCACCAGCCGCACACCCAGGCGACGAGCTCGCCCATGGTGGCGTAGGTGTACGAGTAGGAGGAGCCCGAGACGGGGATGCTGCCGGCCAGCTCGGCGTAGGACAGCGCGCTGAACAGCGCGGTCACCGCGGCGAGCACGAAGCCGAGCACGACGGCCGGGCCGGCCAGCGGCACCGCCTCGCCGAGGATGACGAAGATCCCGGTGCCGAGGGTGGCGCCGATGCTCAGCGCGGTGAGCTGGAGCAGACCCATGGAGCGCCGCAGCTGGTGGCCGCCCTCCTCCTCCTGCTGGGCGATGATCGCGTCGACCGGCTTGAGTCGGAACAGCTGACTGCGGCGGGCCGTGCGGCCCGGGTCGGCGCTGACTGTGCTCACGGGTGCTCCTCTGCGGCGGTGCCTGTGGTCTGGGTCGCAGGGAGCATCACCATCAGTTGCTTAGCTGTCAACTATGGTTTCACGAACCGCGACCCGGCCCTCGGAAAGTGCCGGGGCGAACACCCACAGCACGCGGGTGACGCCGTCGGCGCGCAGCGAGCGGAAGCCGTGCTCGGTGCCGGGCGAGAAGGTGAACGCGTCGCCGGGACCCAGCGCCGTCGCGTCGCCGGCCACGGTCACCTCGAGGTCGCCCTCCAGGACGAAGACGAACTCGACCTCGGCCGGCAGCGCGTAGGCCTCCTCGCCGCTGCCGCCGCCGGGCGCCACCTCGGACAGGATGGCCTGCAGCCGACGCTCACCCGACGGCGTCAGCAGGAACTCCGTCAACCCCTCGCCACCGAAGGTGATCGGCGGATAGCTCCCAGCCCGCACCACCTCGCCGCCGAGCGCCGGCTCGAAGAGGCTGCCGGGCGAGATCCCCAGCGCCCCGCACACCCGCACGAGGGCCGCCACCGAGGCGCTGGCCTGGTCGCGCTCGAGCTTGCTGAGGAACCCCTTGGTCAGCCCGCTGGCCTCGGCCACGTCGGTGAGCGTGAGCCGGCGCGCCTGCCGGGCCGCCTTGAGCCGCCCGCCGATGCGCGGCGGGCCCGTCTCGGTCACTGCCTCCATCGCCACCTCCCGGTCCTGCGCGGACACTAGTTCCACATCGGGTGTTGACAACTGAGAAACCCGAGTTGACAGTGACGTCCGACCCGGACGGGGGATCGGCGTCCCCGATCCCGCAGACCCCAGGAGAGCCCGTGCAGCAGCAGACCCCGATCGGCCCCGTGGACGCCACGCGGGTCCCCCGCTACGCCGGGCCGGCCACCTTCGCCCGGCTGCCGCGGATCGACGAGGTCTCCCGCGCCGACGTCGCCGTCCTCGGGGTGCCGTTCGACTCCGGGGTCAGCTACCGCCCCGGCGCCCGCTTCGGCCCCGGGCACGTGCGGGCCGGCTCCAAGCTGCTGCGGCCCTACAACCCGGCGCTGGACGCCACGCCGTTCGGCACGCAGCAGGTGGCCGACGCCGGCGACATCGGCGTCAACCCCTTCGACCTCGGCGAGGCAATCGAGACGATCGACCGAGAGGTGACCGCGCTGCGCGCCGACGGCGCCCAGCTCCTCACCATCGGCGGCGACCACACCATCGCGCTGCCGATCCTGCGCTCGCTGGCCCGCGACCACGGGCCGGTCGCCGTCCTGCACTTCGACGCCCACCTCGACACGTGGGACACCTACTTCGGCGCCCCCTACACGCACGGCACGCCGTTCCGCCGCGCCAGCGACGAGGGGCTCATCGATCTGGAGCGCTCGCTGCACATGGGCATCCGCGGCCCGCTGTACAGCAAGCAGGACCTCGAGGACGACGCCGTGCTCGGCTTCCAGGTCATCCGCTCCGACGACTACGAGGTCGACGGCGTGCGCAGCATCGTGGAGCGGATGCGCGTCCGGCTGGCCGGCGGACCGGTCTACGTGTCGGTCGACATCGACGTCCTCGACCCGGCCCACGCGCCCGGCACGGGGACGCCGGAAGCCGGTGGGCTCACCAGCCGCGAGCTGCTCAACACGCTGCGCGGGCTGGTCGGCCTCGACGTCGTCGGCGCCGACATCGTCGAGGTCTCCCCGCCCTACGACCACGCCGAGCTCACCGGCATCGCCGCGGCCCACGTGGGCTACGAGCTGCTGTCGGTGCTGGCGCTCAACCGCGCCGGCGGCTGAACCCGCGTCGGCGCCCGGCCTTCCCCGCCCGGTGCCGGGCTCGCCGGCGCAGGCTGCGCCGCCGAGCCGTGGCCACCGATTCCCCTCCGCGGAACCTCCACCGCTGCTTGCCCCTGTGGGCAGCGGTGGAGGTTCCGTGCGTGTCCCGCACACGCCGTCCCCGTACGGGGAGCGGAGGTTCCGCACCTCGCGGACCGGCCGGGGGACGGTCAGCCGACCGTCCGGACCAGCCGGCGCAGCTCCGCGACCACCACGCACGCCCGGCCCAGGACGTCGTCGCGGGCGGACACCGCCTGCTCGCGGACGGCGGTGAAGCGGGCCAGCGCCGCGGCGTGCCGGTCGGCGAAGGCCGCCGCGTCGCCGTCGGCGTCCCGCAGCAGCGCCGCCACGAGGGCCCACCGCAGCTGGTCGACCTCCTCCCGGAGGGCCGCGCGGGCGGCGACGGCCCAGTGCGTGATGCCGGCCTCCTCCGCGGTCCAGGCGTGCACCCGCGGCAGGGCCAGCACCTGCTCCACGGCGGCGTCGGCCTCGACCACCCGGCCGACGCCGACCCCCGCGGTGCGGGCCACCCCGGCCAGGTCGACGAGGTCGGCCCGGGACCCGAGGACGGCGACCCGTGCGGCGAGCTCCGGACCCGCGCCCGCGGCGGTCAACTCGGCCTGCAGCGCACGGGCCCGGTCCCCCGCGGCACCCGGCCGGGCCAGCCACGCGGCCGGCTCCAGCTCGGCGACGACCGCCGCCAACGCCGGTGCCGCCGCGGTCAGCGCCGCGGGGTCGGCGTGCGCGGCGAGCAGCCGGTCGGCCACGCGCTCGGTGGCCGTCTGCAGCTCCGGCAGCGCCAGCCGCTCCACGGCCAGCGGCACGTCGTCGTCCACCCGGGCCCACAGCGGGTCGAGGCCGAGCACCCGGGTGGCCACCGTGTAGGCGCGGGCCGCCACCGGGGTCGGGACGCCGTGGCGCTCCTCCAGCCGCAGCAGGAAGCCCGGGCCGACCCGGTTGACCAGGTCGTTGGCGAGCTGGGTGGCGGCGATCTCCCGGGCCAGCGGGTGAGCGGCCACCCGGTCGGGCCAGCGCTCGCGCACCGCCCGCGGGAAGTAGGCCGCCAGCACCCCGGCCACCGACGGGTCGTCGGGCAGGTCGCTGCGCAGCAGCTCCTCGCGCACCAGGTTCTTGGAGTGCGCGAGCAGCACCGCGGCCTCCGGCCGGGTGAGCCCGGCGCCGGCCTGGCGCAGCCGCTCGACCTCGGCCTCCGACGGCAGTCCCTCGAGGTCGCGGTCGAGGCCGTGCCGCTCGAGGTCGCCGATCAGCTGCGCGTGCCGGTCGAGCAGGAAGGGGGCCTGGGCCGCGCACACCGACAGCGCCCGGGCCTGCAGCGCGTTGTCGGCGAGCACCGCCGCGGCCACCTCGTCCTCGACCGCGCGCAGCACCGCGTCCCGCTCCGCACGCGGCACCCCCGTCAGCAGGATCTTGAGGTTCACCTCGCGGTCGGAGGTGTCGACGCCGGCGGAGTTGTCGATGAAGTCGGCGTTCAGCGCCACCCCGGCCCGCGCCGCGGCGATCCGGGCGCGCTGGGTCAGGCCCAGGTTGCCGCCCTCCCCCACGACCCGGCAGCGCAGCTGCCCCGCGGTCACGCGGACGGCGTCGTTGGCGCGGTCGCCGACCTGCGCGTCGGTCTCGTCCGCGGCGCGGACGTAGGTGCCGATGCCGCCGTTCCACAGCAGGTCGACCGGCGCGCGCAGCACCGCCCGCACCAGCTCGGCCGGGGACAGCTCCTCGGCGTCCACCCCGAGGCGGGCCCGCACCTCCGGCGAGAGCGGCACGCTCTTGGCGTCGCGGCGGTGCACGCCGCCGCCCGGGGACAGCGCCACGCGGTCGTAGTCGTCCCACGACGAGCCGGGCAGCGCGAACAGCCGGCGGCGCTCGGCCGCCGACCGTGCCGGGTCGGGGTCCGGGTCGAGGAAGACGTGTCGGTGGTCGAACGCCGCCACCAGCCGCAGCTGGTCGGACAGCAGCATCCCGTTGCCGAACACGTCGCCGGACATGTCGCCGATGCCGACCGCCGTCAGCGGACCGTCGGGGTCCACGCCGAGCTCGCGCAGATGGCGGCGCACAGACACCCACGCGCCGCGGGCGGTGATGCCCATGGCCTTGTGGTCGTAGCCGCTGGAGCCGCCGGAGGCGAACGCGTCGCCCAGCCAGAAGCCGCGTCGCTCGGACACCTCGTTGGCCAGGTCGGAGAAGGTCGCCGTCCCCTTGTCGGCGGCCACCACGAGGTACGGGTCGTCGCCGTCGTGCACCACGGTGCGCGGTGGGTGCACCACGCGGTCGCCGTCCCGGTCGTCGGTGACCCTGTTGTCCGTCACATCGAGCAGCGCGTCGACGAAGGTGCGGTAGGCGCCGGCCACCCGCTCCTGCACCGCCGCGCGGTCCAGTCCGCGCAGGTCCGCCCGGACGACGAACGCGCCCTTGGCCCCCGCCGGCACGATCACCGCGTTCTTGACCATCTGCGCCTTGACCAGCCCGAGCACCTCGGTGCGGAAGTCCTCCGGGCGCTCCGACCAGCGCAACCCGCCGCGCGCCACGCGGGCGCCGCGCAGGTGCAGCCCCTCCATGGACGGCGAGCAGACGAAGGTCTCCACCTCCGGCCTCGGCCGGGGCAGCAGGTCCAGCTGCGCGGAGGCGATCTTCAGCGCCAGGGCCGGCCGGGGCGCCCCGGCGGCGTCGGTCTGGTAGCGGTTGGTGCGCACCACGGCGGCGAGCACGTCGCGCAGGCCGCGGAGGATGCGGTCGGAGTCCAGGCTCGTCGTGCGGGTCAGCAGCTCGGCGAGGTGGTCGGCCGCCGAGGCCGCGGCCGCGGGGTCGGCGGCATCGGGGTCGTGCCGGGCGGCGAAGTGCGCCAGCAGCGCGCGGGCGAACTCCGGTGCGGCGAGCACCGTCTCCTCCACGTAGCCGCGCGACAGGCCCAGCCCCACCTGCGCGAGATAGCGGCAGGCGGCGCGCAGCACGGCGACGTCGCGGACCGGCAGGCCGGCGCCGACGGTCAGCCGGGAGAGGCCGTCGAGCTCGGTCTCCCCCGCCCAGGCCGCGGCGAGGGCCTGCTCCAGCCGGGGCAGTGCCGTGGTCGGGGCCGTGCCGGGCGGCAGGAGCAGCTCCAGCCGGGTGGCCGGCGCGTCGTCGTCCCCGGGGACGGCGACGGCGTCGGCCACCCGCACGCCGAGCCGGTCGAAGACCGGTACGACGTCGGCCAGCAGGGGCCGGGTGTCCGGCCAGGTGACCAGGCCGCCCACCCGGTCGCTCCCGACGGGCCCCTCGGGACGCAGGGTCAGCCGGCGATGCCCCTCGGTCGTGCCGGCGGCCGGGGCGGTCACCGGACGTGCGCGTCGAAGGCGGCGTCGAGGACGTCGAGCCCCTCGGTGAGCAGGTCCTGCCCGATGACCAGCGGGGGCAGGAAGCGCAGCACGTTGCTGTGCGTGCCGGCGGTCAGGGTGATGACGCCCTCGGCGTGGCAGGCCTTGGAGATGGCGTTGGTCAGCGCCGCGTCCGGCTCGGTGGTGCCCGGCTTCACCAGCTCGACGGCGAGCATCGCGCCGCGGCCGCGCACGTCGCCGACCACGCCGGAGCGCTCCTGCAGCGCGCGCAGCCGCGGCAGCATGGTGGCCTCGATGGCGCGCGCGGCGGCGTCCAGGTCCAGCTCCCGCATGGTGCGGATGCTGGCCAGCGCGGCGGCGCAGGACACCGGGTTGCCGCCGTAGGTGCCGCCCAGGCCGCCGGTGTGCACGGCGTCCATCAGCTCGGCCCGGCCGGTGAGCCCGGCCAGCGGCATGCCGCCGGCGATGCCCTTGGCGGTGGTGATCAGGTCGGGGACGACGCCCTCGTGCTCCGAGGCGAACCACGAGCCGGTGCGGCAGAAGCCGGTCTGCACCTCGTCGGCGATGAAGACCGCGCCCGAGCGACGGCACCAGTCGGTCAGGGCCGGCAGGAAGCCCGGTGCCGGGACGACGAAGCCGCCCTCGCCCTGGATCGGCTCGATCAGCACGGCGGCCACGTTGGCCGCGCCGACCTGCGTCTCGATCAGGTCCAGCGCCCGCGCGGCGGCCTGCTCGCCGGTCATCCCCGGCTCGTCGCGGTACGGGTAGGACATCGGCACCCGGTAGACCTCGCCGGCGAACGGCCCGAAGCCGTGCTTGTACGGCATGTTCTTCGCCGTCAGCGCCATCGTGAGGTTGGTGCGCCCGTGGTAGGCGTGGTCGAAGACGACGACGGCCGACCGGCCGGTGGCCACCCGGGCCACCTTGACCGCGTTCTCCACGGCCTCGGCGCCGGAGTTGAACAGCGCCGTGCGCTTCTCGTGGTCGCCGGGGGTGAGCCGGTCGAGCTCCTCGGCGACCGCGACGTAGCCCTCGTAGGGCCCGACCATGAAACAGGTGTGGGTGAAGGCGGCGACCTGCGCCTGCACGGCGGCGACGACCTCGGGGGCGGCGTGGCCGACGTTGGTGACGGCGATGCCCGAGCCCAGGTCGATGAAGGAGTTGCCGTCGACGTCGACCACCACGCCGCCCGCGGCGCGCTCGACGTAGACCGGCAGGACGCTGCCGACGGCGGAGGTGACCGCGGCGGCGCGGCGGGCGGCCAGCTCGCGCGAGCGGGGGCCGGGCAGCTCGGTGACCAGGCGCCGCTCCTGGGCGACGGTGTGGGAGCCGGTCAGCAGGTCGGTCATCGCTGTCTCCTCGTGGGGCCGGCCGCCCCCGACGGGGGAGGTCCTCGCGTCCAGGGTCCGTGGCGTGCGTCTCCACCGGTACCGTCCGGATCGGCACTCCCGGGGCGTCCGGGTGTCCAGATCGTCGAGAGGTCGTGCCCGTGCCGGTCACCGTCGCGACCCTGCTCGGCACCCCGTCGCTCGCGCTGGCGTTGCACACCCGCGGCGCGCCGGTGGACCGGGCCGTCTCCTGGGTGCACGTCAGCGAGCTGGCCGACCCCACGCCGTTCCTCGAGGGCGGGGAGCTGCTGCTGACCACCGGGCTGGCACTGACGCCCGACATGGCCGAGGAGTACGTCCGCCGGCTGGCCCGGGCCGGCGTGGTCGGCCTCGGCCTGGGCACCGGCCTGAGCCACGCCGAGGTGCCCGCGGAGCTGGTGGCCGCCGCCGACGAGCACGGGCTCGCGGTCCTCGAGGTGCCGCGGCAGACGCCGTTCATCGCACTCTCGCGGGCGGTCTCCAGCGCGCTGGCCGCCGAGGAGTACGCCGCGGTCACCCGGACGTCGACGGTGCAGCGGGAGCTGACCCGCGCCGCGGTCGCCCCCGGCGCCCCCGGCACCGTCGTCGACCGGCTGGCCCGGCACCTCGGCGGCTGGGCGCTGCTGGTCGACGCCGCGGGGACGCCGCTGGAGGCCGCGCCGCCGTCCGCCCGGGGACGCGCCGACGACCTGACGGCGGCGGTCGACCGGCTGCGCACGGCCCGGCCGCCGGCCGGCGCCGCGCTCACCCAACCCGGCGAGACGGTGCTGCTGCAGTCGCTGGGTACCGGCGCGCGGGTCCGCGGCTTCCTCGCCGTCGGGCGGCCGGGGCCCTTCTCGGCGGGCGACCGGCACGTGGTCAACGCGGCCGCGCTGCTGCTCACGCTGCGGCTGGAGCAGTCCCGCGCCCTCGACAGCGGCACCGCGGCGCTGCGGGCGGCGATCCTGCAGCTGCTGCTGGCCGGGCAGACGGCCGCGGCCGAGCCGGTGGTGGCGGCGCTGGGCGAGCGGCTGCCGGCCGAGCCGGTGCTGGCGCTGGCCGTGCTGGGCAGCCCCGAGCAGCGGGCCGCCGCCGTCGACGTGGCCGCCGACGCGGCCGCGCACGCCCGCGAGCCGGTGCTGTCGGCCGAGCTCGACGACGCCCTCGTCGTCCTGATCCCGGCCGCGGGCCCGCTGGCCGGGCGGCTGACCGACCTGCCGGAGCGGGTACCCGGCGCCGTCCTCGGGACCGCGCCGCCGGTGCCCTGGGAGCGGCTCGCCGACGGCGTGCGGCAGGCCCGGCAGGCGGCCGGGCACGGCCGGGCCGCGGGACGGCGGGTCACCGCGTTCGCCGAGCTGGCCGGCCGCGGACTGGCGGCCCTGCTGGAGCCGGCGGCCACCACCGCCTTCGCCGAGGCCGCGCTGGCGCCGCTGGTCGCCGCCGACCGGGGCGGCCCGGGCGACCTGGTCGAGTCGCTGCGGGTCTGGCTGGCCGCCCACGGGCAGTGGGAGCCGGCCGCGGCCCGCCTGGGGGTGCACCGGCACACGCTGCGCAAGCGCATCCGGCGGGCCGAGGAACTGCTCGGCCGCGACCTGGACTCCCCCGGCGTCCGCGCCGAGCTCTGGCTGGCCCTGCACCCGCCCACGGGCTGAGCACGCGAACGGGCCCGGCCTCCCATCGGGAGACCGGGCCCGCTACGGCCCGCCGCTAGGCGAAGGCGGGCATGACCTCGTCGTGGATCAGCTGCAGCTGCTCCTCGACCGTCGCCACGCCGGGCAGCTCGCGCCCGGTGAAGGTCTTGACGATCGAGGCGTCGGTGATCGCGGCGATCAGGTGGTTGACGCCGGTCGGCTCGATCTCCTTGATCTTCGCTGTCACCTCCTCGGGTGTGCCGGCGAACGACAGCTTCTCGGCGATCTCCGGGGTGGTCAGCTCGATGCCCCTGGCGAGATCTCCGCCGGCGATGGCGTCGACGATCGGCTTGAGCTGCGCCGCCTCGATCCCGTGCCGCTCCAGCTGCTCGGCCGGCATGGACGAGGCGTAGATGCCGACCATGCTGCGCGCGGCGTCCTTCGCGGCTTCGCCGTCCCGGCCCACCGCGACGACGACCCAGGCGCCGAAGTCGAGCGTCGTCCAGTCCTTGCCGGCCCGCTCAGCGCCGATCCGCAGGTGCTCGGCGGCGTACTCGTAGGCCTCGCGGCTGTAGCTGAGCGCGTGGTGGCAGCCGTCGGAGTGCTCTGCGGCGGCCTCGAACGACTTCGGCCCGCGCATCGCGCCCATCTTGACCGGCAGCCGCTCCTGCACCGGCCGGGCGAAGGTGAACAGCCCGTCGTACCGGAAGAACTCGCCGTCGAAGGTGATCGCCCCGTCGTCGAGCAGGGTCCGGACGACGTGCACCGCCTCGACGACCCGCGACAGTGGCTTGGTCTTCGTCCAGTCCAGCTTGTACTGCGCCAGCAGGCCGAAGTTGCCGCTGGACAGGACGACCTCCGCCCGCCCCCCGGTGAGCTCGTCGAGCGTCGCGGCGGCCTGCGCGATGTGGGTCGGCTCGCGCAGGGTGACCGGCGAGACGCTCGGCCCCATCCTGATCCGCGAGGTCCGGGCGGCCGCGGCGGCGAAGAGCAGCCACAAGTCCTTGTGCCAGGTCTCGTCGGCGGCGTAGACGGCGTGGAAGCCGAGCTCGTCGGCGAGCTCGATCGCCCGCAGCGACTCCTCCAGGGAGTAGTCGGGCAGCATCGCGTAGCTGAACCTCATCGGATCTCCTCACTCACCTGGGCGCGGGCGTCCCGCCGGATCTGCTGGAGCTGCTGGGCGACCTCGCGGGCGTCGCCCTCGGGGATGTGCGCGGATTGCCGGTCCGGCCGGGCGAGGACCAGGTACAGCAGGCCGCTGCCCGCGACGACGGCCAGGCCGATCGCCACGATCCAGCGGTCGAGGAAGGTCTCGGTGCCGGGTGCGGGCTTGATCAGCAGGACGATCGCGAAGATCCCGTAGGCGAGGGCCAGGACGTTGACGACCAGGCCGGCCGAGCCGAGGTTCCACAGCCCGGCCGGGCGCCAGCCCATCAGCCGCTGCCGCAGCGCGGCGAGCACGACCGCCTGGAAGGCGATGTAGATGCCGAGCACGGCGAACGCGGTGACCCGGGCGAGGCTGTCCGGCCGCCAGAAGACGAACAGGCAGATGAGCACCGGCACCACGCAGACCACGAGGAGGGCGTTGGTGGGGACGGCGTGCCGCTCGGAGACGTGCGACAGCCAGCCGCTGGCCGGGAGCATGCGGTCGCGGGCGAAGGCGTAGAGCAGCCGGCTGCCGGCCGCCTGCAGCGAGAGCACGCAGGAGATGAACGCGACGACGGTGACGAGGAGGAAGACCTTCGACCCGGCGGTGCCCAGCGAGCTCTCCAGGATGGTCGGGATGGGGTCGACGTCCTCACCGGCGATGATCGCCTGGAGCTGCGCGTCCGGCGCGGCCAGCACGTACCCGGCGTAGGACAGGAAGCCCGAGACGCCGCCGACGAGGATGGTGAGGATCATCGCCTTGGGGATGCGGCGGGTCGGGTCGGCGACCTCCTCGGCGACGTCGCCGCACGCCTCGAAGCCGTAGAAGAGGAACAGGCCCGACAGCGCCGCGGCGAGGAACGTGCCCACGTATCCGCCGTCCCCGCCGGCGCCGAGGGTGTCGAAGAAGATGGAGAACGGCTGCTCGCGGCGGAAGGTCAGCAGGAACAGGCCCAGCGCGATGACCCCGATCAGCTCGGCGGCCAGGCCGATCTTGGCGATGCGCGCCAGGGTCCGCGTGCCGCTGTAGTTGATGACGAAGGCCAGCACCAGCAGCCCGACGGCGGTCAGCAGAACGACGCCCGGGGTGGCCGCCACGCCGAACAGCGCGGCGACGAAGCCGCCGCCGAACTCGGCGACCGCGGTGACGGTCACGATGATCGCCCAGATGTAGACCCAGGAGACGATCCAGGCGTAGCGCCGGTTCCACAGCCGCCGGGTCCACGGGTAGATGCCACCGGCCAGCGGGTACTGCGAGACCACCTCGCCGAAGACCAGCGAGACCAGCAGCTGCCCGACGCCGACGATGACGATCCACCAGATCGCCGGCGGGCCCCCGATGGACAGGCTGTAGGCGAACAGCGAGTACACGCCCACCAGCGGCGACAGGTACGTGAAGCCCAGGGCCATGTTGGCCCACAGGCCCATGCTGCGGTCGAACTCGCCGGTGTACCCCAGCGCGGCGAGCTGGGCGTCGTCGGCGGTCTGGCCGCCGTGTGCTCCGGGTGGTGTCACCGGGTCTCCTCGGCTCGGTGGAGGGGATCCCGACGGTCGTCGGTGTGCCCCAGGCCACAAGGTCGGCCGAAAACCTATAGAGCCAGAGTTTATCGGACAAGACGCCCGGCGTTGCCTTTCGGTCTCGATCGCGTTTCGGGTCCGCCGGGCGGGCGGTCAGCCGGCGAGCAGGCGCCCGTCGCGGACGAGCAGCAGCCGCCAGGGCACGCCCGGGACCGGCGTCCCCTGCTCCGGCAGGCCGGCGTCCGCCGGCAGCAGGCTGCCGACGAGGAACCGCGGCGCGGTGGAGAGGACGACCCGCCCCTCGTCGTTGAGCAGGACGAAGGGCGTCGAGAGCCGCCCGAGGGCCCGCAGCAGGTGGGTCTCGAAGCGGCGCACCGGGACGTCGGCGCCGGCCACGCCGACGAAACCGCTCCCGGCCACCACGGGTTCGGTCAGCGTCAGCACGTAGCGCCCGGTGCCGTGGACGTCGACGTGGGGGCCGAAGGCGTGCCGCCGTCCGGTCCGGCGCGGGACGTCGTACCACTCGGCGACCGTGTAGTCGTAGTAGCCCAGGCTCGTCGGCCGCAGGTCCGGCTCGAGGGTGTGCAGCTTCCCGCCGTCCGGGTCCACCTGCCACCACTCGAGCCGCAGCGGCAGACCCTCCTCGGGGCGCGGCGCCACGACCAGCCCCAGCCCGACGGCGAGCTGACCCGGGGCGCGCAGCAGCTCCTGCACGCCGTCCGGCAGGACCCACCGCCCGGCCCGCAGCCCCTCGCGCTCGACCGAGCGCAGCGTGGCCTCGTGCACCCGGGCGACGGTGACGAACACCTGCTCGACGAGGTCGGACACCGCGGCGGCGACCCGCGCGACCTCGGCGGCGTCGGACCGGCTCACGACACCTCCCGGTGCACGGCGGCCGAGCCCGCGCCGCCCAGGCGCTGCAGCCGCAGCTCGATCGCCCACAGCGTGCGGGTCTCGATGTGCGCCTCGGTGAGGGCCCGCGCCCGGGCGGCGTCACGGTCCTCGATCGCGTCGATGACGGCCCGGTGGCCGGCCACGATGACGTCGAGCAGCCCGGGGGCGTGCGCCGGCGGCCACGGCAGCTGGCCCAACTCCAGGTGCAGGTCCATCTCCTGCATCGTCAGCCGCACCGACTGGGCGCAGGCGGCCAGCTCGATGTAGTACCGGCCGTCGGTGCGGCGCTGGCCGGTGACCGACCCGGCCGAGGCCAGCCGGTCGACGATGTCGCGCAAGCGGGCGATCTCCGTCCGGGAGGCGCGCGACGCCGCGAGGCGGGCCGCGGCCGCCGCGGCCGCGCTGTGGACGTCGCCGAGCTCGCGGAGGTCCGTGGTCCCCAGCTCGGCGAGGCGGGCGTCGGCGAGCTCGGAGAGGACGTCGTCCCGCGAGCGCACGAAGCTGCCCCCGCCGCGGCCCCGGCGGGTCTCGACCAGACCCAGCTTGCGCAGCTCGGCCAGCGCCTCCCGCAGGGTCACCGTCGAGACCTTGAGCATGGTGGCCAGGTCGCTCTCCGTGGGCAGCTGCTCGCCGTCGGCCAGGAGGCCCAGGGCGATGGCGCTGCCGACGCGGCGGACGACGGCCTCGCTGCGCAGCGCGCCGTCGTCCAGCGGAGCGAAGACGGCACGCCGCGCGTCACCGCTGAGCAGTCGCACGCTCGCCTCCTGGAACCGGGTGACCACGAGTGTGACACCCGAGCAACCGGGGCTTAACCGTTGATTCCATAGGTTTTACCGGTTAGCGTGACGCCACCCCAGCCCCCCTGTGACGAGGAGCACGCAGTGACACAGGTCCAGCCCGAGCGGGCGCCGGGGGCCGACGCCCTCTCCGAGCCGTTCACCCCGGGCGCCCCGTCGAACCCACCGGAGCTCGCGGACTACCCGGAGACGCTCGCCGGCCCGGTCCCCCCGCCGCGCAACGACCCCAAGACCGCCGCGTTCGTCGAGCAGTGGCGCAACACCTCGTACAACTGCTTCTCCTCGGGCCACAAGTTCTGCCGTGAGGTCTGCCCGGTCACCCAGGTGGAGCGCAACGAGTCGTGGACCCCCACGGCCTTCCACGCCAACGTCGTGGCCATGGAGCGCGGCGAGCTGGACATCGCCGACATCGCCGCCGACTACGTCAACTGCACCCAGTGCGGTGCCTGCGAGCTGCGCTGTCCGAACACGCTGTTCACCGGCGACTTCTACCGCTTCCGCACCCGCACGGTCGACGTCGTGAAGGCCGTGCGCTCCCTGGCCGTCGAGAGCGGCGTGCACCAGCCGAACTGGCAGATCTGGAACGAGCGCACCGACCTGCGCACCCACGAGCCCGTCCTCGGCGAGACCCCGGTCAGCCAGGAGAAGGTGCGCGACTGGGCCGAGGGCCTCGACATCCCCATCGGCGGCGAGACGATCCTGTTCGTCGACTGCGAGGCCGCCTTCTACCGGACGTCGGTGCCGCGCGCGGTGGCGCAGATGCTGCAGATGGCCGGCTACGAGTTCGGGCTCATGGGCGAGCAGTGGTGCTGCGGCGGGCCGGCGGCCGAGATGGGCTACGTCGACCAGGCCAAGCGCTTCGCCCGACACAACCTGGACAACTGGCGGGCCACGGGCACCAAGCGGGTGCTGGTGCTCGACCCGCACGACTACATCAGCTTCACCGAGGACTACCCGAAGTACTTCGGCGAGGAGTACGACATCGAGGTCGTCCTCGTCATCGAGGTGCTGGCCCAGCTGCTGCGCGAGGGCCGGCTGACCCCGTCGGTGCCGGTGGACCGGGCGATCACGTACCACGACCCGTGCCGGCTCAACAAGCGCAAGGGCATCTGGCAGGAGCCGCGCGAGCTGCTGCGCGCCATCCCGGGGCTGCGCTTCGAGGACGTCGACCGGGTGACCCAGTGGTCCTACTGCTCCGGCGGTGGCGGCGGGCTGCCGATCGAGAAGCCCGAGCTGACCGCGAAGATCAGCGCGATGCGGCTCGAGCGGGCCGCCGAGCTCGACGTCGACACGCTCGTCAGCGCCTGCCCGTGGTCGGAGCGGCCGCTGTCGGAGGCCGGCGACGCGGAGGACATCGACGTCGTCGACCTGCACGAGCTGTTCGCGCAGTCGCTCGGCATCACGGTCGGCGGCTCCCGCGGGGACGTCGGCGACCGCCGGCTCGCCCAGGAGCGCACCGGCGTCCCCGGTCGCGCGCGCCGGGCCCACGGCAGCTCGCGCGGCGGCTGTGGCGGCGGTGGGTGTGGCGGAGGCGGCGGATGCGGCTCCGGTTCCGGCGGCTGCGGGTGCGGAGGGCACTGACCATGACGATGACCGAACCGACCACGACCGGACCGATCGGCACCGCGCCGTTCACGCGGGAGCCGCTGGGTGACGCCGAGCTGGCGACCCTGGTCGCGGCGCTGCGCCGCGTGCTCGCCGACGACCAGGTCCTGCTGGCGAAGACCGACCGCTACAACCGGGCCCGGGTGCCCGCACCGTTCCCCGTGCACCGCTGGTCCGAGCGCGTGCCGGACGTCGTGGTGCTGCCGACGTTCACCGAGCAGGTGGCCGCCGTCGTGAAGATCGCCAACGACCTGCGGATCCCGGTGGTCCCCCGCGACGGCGGCACCGGGCTCACCGACGGCGCCGTCCCGATGCGCCGGGGCATCGTCGTCGACGTCAAGCGGATGACCCAGATCCACGAGCTGGACCTGGTCAACCGCACCGTCACGGTGGGCACCGGCATCAGCATGCTCAAGCTCAACGAGCGGCTGGCCCAGCACGGGCTGTTCTACCCGGACGACCCGGCGTCCTACCCGTGCTCGCTGGTCGGCGGGCGGATCGGCACCAGCGGCTGGTCGCTGATCGGCTCCCGCTACGGGCACACCCGCGACCTGGTGCTCAGCTTCGACCACGTGCTGCCCACCGGCGACGTGCTCCACGTCGGCGACGGCATCGGGCAGAAGATCAGCAAGAGCTCGAGCGGCTACCAGCTCAAGCATCTGTTCATGGGCCACCAGGGCACGCTGGGCATCGCGACGACGGCGACGCTCAAGCTCTTCCCCAAGCCCGAGGCCGAGCTCTCGCCGTTCTGGGCGTTCGACGACTACGACGACGCCTACGCCTGCGTCGGCGCGCTCGCCCGCGCCGGGGTCGCCACGTTCGCCGGGGCGGTGCTCTTCGACGAGCACAAGGTCGCCTACCTGCGCCGGGACGACGAGGCCTACATCCCGCAGCCCGCCGACGTCCGGGCGCTGGTGTGCTCGGTCATGTACGGCTACGAGGACGAGGTCCGCGCCGGCGGCAGGCGGCTGTTCCGGATCGCCAGGGAGCACGGCGCCCGGTACCTCGGCGACGAGATCTCCGAGGGCGACTGGGCCGCGCGGCACGACCGGTACGCCACCCCGCTGCACGGTCGCACCAAGGACGGCCAGGTCATCCCGATGTCCTGGCACTGCGAGGACGCCGCGGTGAACTACTCGAACGTCCCCGCGGTCAGCCGCGCGTGGCACGAGATCATCGCCGACCTGCGCCGGAAGACCGACGTCTTCGACGACTGGGGGATGTTCGCCTACACCTCCGCCGCCACCGGCGTCGACTACCTCACCGAGATCGACGTCGGCATCTGGGAGCAGCGCCTCGACGACGCCGCCTGGGCGGCCTGGGTGCAGGCGAAGCGGGACATCGCCGCGGTCGCGATCGCGCACGGCAGCTCGATGAGCGCCTGCCACGGCTCCTGCCGGGAGGGCGAGGTCGACCTCCTGCCCGACGAGCTCGGCCGGGGCTTCGACGTGATGCTCGACGTCAAGCGGGCGCTGGACCCGAACAACGTCATGAACCCCGGCAAGTACCTGCTCGACCGGGCCTACGGGAGGGACACGACCGATGAGAACCGATGACCAGCCCACCGGCCCGGCGGCGACGGCGCCGTACCGGTTCGCGGAGCAGCACACCCCTCCGACGCCGCTGCGGGCCAGCGAGGTGGCGCAGACGACCTTCGAGCACGTCTACGAGGTCGACCCGCGCCTGATGCAGACCCACGTGCTCCAGCAGGTGTTCCCCAACTGGGACACGCTGCGGATCATGCGCAGCCGGCACGACCACCTCACGTGGATGCACCGGCACTTCGCGGAGAAGGTGGTGACCGGGTCGGAGCTCCTCGCGGAGGTCGAGGCAGAGGCACAGTCGAACGAGAGGGACCTCCCGTGAGCGAGAAGCTCGAGCTGCGCAACTTCGTCGGCGGGGAGCACGTCGACGCCACCGACGGCCGGCGGGCCGACCTGGTGGACCCGGCCACCGGGGAGGTGTTCGCCTCCGCGCCGGTGTCCTCGGCCGAGGACGTCGACCGCGCCTACACCGCCGCCGCGGGTGCCTTCCCCGGCTGGCGGGACGCCACCCCGTCGGAGCGCTCCCTGGCGCTGTTGCGCATCGCCGACGCGATCGAGGCACACGCCGACGAGCTGGTGGCGCTGGAGAGCCGCAACACCGGCAAGCCGATCGGGCTGACCGCGAGCGAGGAGATCCCGCCGATGGTCGACCAGATCCGGTTCTTCGCCGGCGCCGCGCGCAACCTCGAGGGCAGGGCGGCCGCGGAGTACATGGCCGGGCACACGTCCTGGATCCGGCGCGAGCCGGTCGGCGTGATCGGCCAGGTGACGCCGTGGAACTACCCGATGATGATGGCGGTCTGGAAGTTCGCGCCGGCGATCGCGGCCGGCAACACCGTCGTCCTCAAGCCCAGCGACACCACCCCGGCGACGACGCTGCGGATGGCGGAGCTGGCCGCCGAGTTCCTCCCGGCGGGCGTGCTCAACGTCGTCTGCGGCGACCGGGACACCGGCCGGGCGCTGGTGGAGCACCGCACTCCGCAGATGGTCTCGATCACCGGGTCGGTGCGGGCCGGCATGGCGGTGGCCGAGTCGGCCGCACGTGACGTCAAGCGGGTGCACCTGGAGCTCGGCGGCAAGGCGCCGGTCGTCGTCTTCGACGACGCCGACCTCGAGGCCGCGGCCGAGGCCATCGCGGTCGCCGGCTACTTCAACGCCGGCCAGGACTGCACCGCCGCCACTCGGGTGCTGGCCGGGCCGGGCATCCACGACGACTTCGTCGCGGCGCTGACCGAGCAGGCGAGGAACACCCGGACGACGTACGAGGGCGGTGCCGGCGACGAGGACGCCCTCGTGCCGCCGGTGAACAACGCCAACCAGCTCGCGCACGTCACCGGGTTCCTCGACCGCGCGCCCGACCACGCCGAGATCACCGCCGGTGGCCGCCGGCTGGGCGACCGCGGCTTCTTCGTCGAGCCGACCGTCGTGGCCGGCCTGCGGCAGGACGACGAGCTGGTGCAGAAGGAGGTCTTCGGCCCGGTCATCACCGTGCAGCGGTTCTCCGACGAGGAGCAGGCCCTGGCCTGGGCGAACGGGGTCGAGTACGGGCTGGCCTCCAGCGTGTGGACGAAGGACTTCGGCCGGGCGATGCGGATGAGCCGGGCGATGGACTTCGGCTGCGTCTGGATCAACACGCACATCCCGCTGGTCGCCGAGATGCCGCACGGCGGGTTCAAGCACTCGGGCTACGGCAAGGACCTGTCGATGTACGGGTTCGAGGACTACACCCGCGTCAAGCACGTCATGGCCAACCTCGACAGCTGAGCGGTCATCGACGTCCACCTCGACGTGCACGAGTCGACCATGGGGTTGTTGTCGGCGACATGCGGGGCCACGCCGCACGAGCTGGCGACAACCCCATGACCAACGCCGGTCGAGGGACGACGGAGCAAGACGAGGCCTCGGTCCGATCAGGACCGGGGCCTCGCTGCGTCCCGGCCGCTCCGAGGTCGTCAGGGGCGGCCGGGGGACCTGCGGCGTCCTACACGTCGATGCCGGTGAGGACCAGCACGCGCTCCTCGGTGAGGTCCTCCATCGCCGCGTGCACGCCCTCGCGGCCGGTGCCGGAGTCCTTCACGCCGCCGTAGGGCATCTGGTCGGCGCGGAAGCTCGGCACGTCGCCGACCACCACTCCCCCGACCTCGAGCACCTGCGCCGCGCGGAAGGCGACCTGCAGGTCGCGGGTGAAGACGCCGGTCTGCAGCCCGAAGCGGCTGTCGTTGACCCGGGCGAACGCCTCGTCGACGGAGTCCACGGTGTCCAGGACGACGACCGGCCCGAACACCTCCTCGCAGGACACCTTCGCGTCGGCCGGGACGTCGGTGAGCACCGTGGGCGCGTAGGTGGCGCCGTCGCGGGTGCCGCCGGTGAGCACGCGGGCGCCGGCGGCCACCGCCTCCTCGACCCAGCTCTCCACCCGCCGGGCGGCCTGCTCGTCGATGAGCGGCCCGACGTCGGTCGCCGGGTCGGTGGGGACGCCGGTGACCAGCTTCTCCACGGCCTCCACCACGCGGCTGGTGAGCGCGTCGGCGACCGCACGGTGGGCGAACACCCGCTGCACCGAGATGCAGGACTGCCCGGCCTGGTACATCGCGAAGGTCGCGATGCGGGACGCCGCCCAGTCCAGCGCCGCGTCGTCCTGGTCGGGCGCGACGATGGCCGCCGCGTTGCCGCCGAGCTCGAGGGTGACGTGCTTGCGCGGCGCGGACTCGCGGATCGACCAGCCGACCGGCACCGACCCGGTGAAGGAGACGACCGGCAGCCGCGGGTCCTGCACCAGCCGGGCGGCGACCTCGTTGGGCACCGGCAGCACCGACCAGGCGCCGGCCGGCAGCTCGGTCTCGGCCAGGATCTCGCCCAGCAGCAGCGCCGACAGCGGGGTGGCGGGGGCGGGCTTGACCACGATCGGCGCCCCGGCGGCGATCGCCGGGGCCACCTTGTGGGCCACCAGGTTGAGCGGGAAGTTGAACGGCGCGATGCCCAGCACCGGGCCGCGCGGCACCCGCCGGACCAGGGCCATCCGCCCGGTTGCCGCGGGGTCGGTGTCCAGCCGCTGCAGGCTGCCCGACCAGCGCCGTGCCTCCTCGGCCCCCCAGCGGAAGGTCGACACGGCGCGGGCCACCTCGAGCCGGGCCCACTTGAGCGGCTTGCCGGACTCCGCGGTGATCAGCGCGGCGACCTCCTCGCTGCGCTCGGCCAGCCGCCGGGACACGTGGTCGAGGGCGGCGGCCCGCGCGTGGGCGGGCAGCGCGGCGCAGGCGGCGCGAGCAGCAGCGGCGGCCGACACCGCGGCCTCGACGTCCTCGGCGGTGGCGTTCGTCGTCCGGCCGGCCGCGGAGCCGTCGAACGGCGAGCGCACCTCGACGACGTCGGTGCCGGTCCGGGGCTCCCCGGCGACCCAGTAGGGGGTGGTCATGCGTCCTCCTCGGGACGTGGGCGGTGTCCTCGCTGAATCTGCGAGATCCGGGGCCCACGGGCCAGTGCCGGAGCGTCCACCGCGAGGTGCCCCCACGCGCCGACCTGGCACACCACCGTCGCCTATCAGCCCGCGGCGCGACGCTCCCGTGGCAGCCAGGCGAACGGGTCGCCGTCCCCCGGCAGGTGCTCGAGGGCGACCCAACCGCCGTAGCCCGCGTCCTCGAGCCGGCGCAGGTGCCGCACGAGGTCGAGCTGCCCGGTGCCCGGCGCACCACGTCCGGGGGCGTCGGCGACCTGCACGTGCGCGGCCCGGGGGCCGTGGAGGGCGACCACCCGGTCGAGGTCCTCGCCGTTGACCGCGAGGTGGTAGAGGTCGAGGAGCAGGCCGAGCGCGCGCACTCCGCTCTCCGCCGCCACCCGGTCGACGACGGCGAGCGCGTCCTCCGCCCTCCGCAGCGGATAGCGCGGCGCCGCGCTGAGCGGCTCGAGGAGCACCGTGCCACCGATCCCCGCCGCCGCCCGCCCGGCGAGGGCCAGGTGCTCGACGGCCAGCGCGTCCTGCGCGGCGGGGACGGCGCCCTCGGCCCGGTTGCCGTACAGCGCGTTGAACAGCCGCGCGCCCAGCCGCTCCCCGATGCCGACGGTGGCGGCGACCGCGTCGCGCCACTCCCCCTCCCGGCCGGGTAGCGACACCAGTCCGCGCTCGCCGTCGGCCATCGCACCGGCCGGGAAGTTGAGCGCGACCAGCCGTATCCCGGCGTCCTCGACCGACCGGGCGAACGCCTCGACCTCCCGGTCCGCGGGCGTGACCGAGTCGAACGGCCACCACGACTCGACCGCGGTGAACCCGGCATCCCGGGCCGCTTGCGGCCGGCGCTCGAGCGGCAGGTCGCCGAAGAGGAGGGAGGTGTTGACGGCCCAGCGCACCGGGACCCCTCAGCCCCGCCCGAGGTAGGGCATGCCGGTGGCCAGCATGGTGGTGAACGGAACGCTGACCTCGAGCGGCAGCCGGGCCATCTGCACCACCGCGTCGGCGACGTGCCCCGGGTCGAAGGTCGGCTCGGGCCGGACGGAGCCGTCGGCCTGGCGAGCCCCGTGCGCGATCCCGGCGGTCATCTCGGTGGCGGCGTTGCCGACGTCGATCTGCCCGCAGACGATCCGGTGCGCGCGGCCGTCCAGTGCGATCGCCTTGGTCAGGCCGGTGACGGCGTGCTTGGTGGCGGTGTAGGCGACGCTTCCCGGCCGCGGCACGTGCGCGGAGATCGAGCCGTTGTTGACGATCCGCCCGCCCGGCGGGTCCTGCGCCTTCATCAGCCGGACGGCGGCGCGGGCGCAGAGGAAGACGCCGGTGACGTTCACGTCCACGGTCGCCCGCCAGTCGGCGACCGCGACCTCGTCCACCTCGCCCGCGGGGCCGAAGGTGCCGGCGTTGTTGACCAGCAGGTCGAGTCGGCCCCAGGTGTCCCGGACGGCGTCGAACGCCGCGTCCACCTGCGCCTCGTCGGCGACGTCGGTGGGCAGCACGAGGACGCCGTCCCCGCCCCCGGCCGTCTCCTCCAGCGACGGACGGGTGCGTCCCAGCAGCGCCACGGACCAGCCGTCGGCCACCAGCGCCCGGGCGATGGCGCGGCCGAGTCCGGACCCGGCGCCGGTCACCACCGCGGTGCGGCGGTCGGCGGTCACGACGCGCCCCGCACGGCGGCACCGGCTGCGGGACCAGGGCTGGTGAGGTCGTCCACGCGCCCATCGTGGTCCGCTCCGCGCACCGGGACCAACCGGGTCGGCGCGACCCGCCTCCCTCGGGAGACGGGCCGCGCCGGCCTTCTGCAGGATCCCGCCCCGAGCCCGGCGAGGTGCTGGAACTGCCCCGTCCAGGGGCCCGCCCCGAGCCTGGGGAGGTGCTGGAACGGCCCCCCTGCAGGGGCCCGCCGCGAGCCCGCGAGCGGTGGGGGGCAGGGGGGTCCTTCCGTCAGTGGATGTGCGAACCGCCGTTGACGTCGTACGTCGCGCCGGTGACGTACCCGGTCTCCTCCCGGCACAGGTAGGTGATCAGGTCGGCGACGTCCGAGACCCGGCCGTTGCGGCCCACGGGGATCCCGGCCACGAGCTGCGCCTTGCGCTCCCCCTCCAGGGCGCCGCCGGTGATGTCGGTGTCGATGAGCCCCGGCGCGACGGCGTTCACGGTGACGCCGTGCGGGCCGAGCTCGCGGGCCAGCGCCCGGGTGAAGCCGAGCTGACCGGCCTTGGCGGCGGAGTAGGCCACCCCGCCGAAGACCCCGCCGCCCCGCTCGGCCGAGACCGAGGAGAGGAAGACGATCCGGCCGAAGCTGCGCTCGGCCATGCCGGGCGCCAGGCGGCGGGTCACGTTGAACGCCCCCCGCACGTTGACGGCGAAGACGCGGTCCCACTCCTCACCGCTGACCTCGAGGAAGGGCGTCGGCGAGGTGATCCCGGCGTTGTTGACCAGGGCCCCGACCGGCGGCAGCGCGCCGTCGAGGACGGCCAGCGCGCTGTCGACGGAGGCCTCGTCGGTGACGTCGCAGCCCACGCCGACCGCCTGCACGTGGTTGCGGTCGGCCACCTCGTGGGCGGCGTCCTTGGCGCTGGCCTCGTCGAGGTCGAGCACGGCCACGTTCCAGCCGGCGGCGGCCAGGGCGTGGGCGGTGGCGCGGCCGATGCCGCGCGTGGAGCCGGCGCCGGTGACGACGGCGGTCCTGTCGGAGACGGACATGGGATTCCTCCAGAGGGGGTCAGGCGGTGGCGGGGGCGGTCGCTTAGACACATCT
>NZ_NVPT01000090.1 GCF_002802985.1 Geodermatophilus chilensis
GCGGATGCAGTACCGCCCCGGGCTCCTGGTCGGCTTCCTCGCCAGCACCGGGCTCGAGTTCGGGCCCTTCCTGTAACCCCCGCCCTTGAGAATCTTTAGGCGCCGGGGATCGGCCGGGCCACGCCGACCAGGGAGTCCAGCCGGCCGGCGTTGGCCGGGGCCAGCGGACTGCGGATCACCCGGGTGAGCGCGAGGCCGGCCCGGGCCAGCACCAGCGCGTGGGTGCGCGGCGTGAAGTGCCAGATGTGCTCGGTCGGCTTGAGCGTCCACCAGCGGGTGCCGAGCAGCCGCGCCGGCAGCGAGGAGACGTAGGGCGTCGAGAACAGGACGACGCCGTCGTCGGCGACCAGCGAGCGCACCGTCCGCCAGAAGGACAGCGGATCGGGCACGTGCTCGGCGGTGTCCCAGGCGCAGACGACGTCGAAGCCCGAGGCCAGCGGCGCGTCCTCCAACTGACCGCAGAAGACGTCGAGCCCGAGGGTGTCCTGGGCGTGCTGGGCGCCGGTGCGGGAGAGCTCGACGCCGGATGTCGTCCAGCCGGCCTCCCGCGCCGCGGCGAGGAACAGTCCGTAGCCGGCACCGACCTCGAGCAGCCGCCCGCCGGCCGCCGCGCCGCCGCGCTCGCGGTCGATGAGCGCGAGCCGGCCCGCCGTCCAGGTGCGCTGCAGCAGCATCGCCGGCGACCAGCCCCCCTCGGCCGAGGGGGCGCCGTCGTCGGCGTCGGCCGCCGCGCTGGAGACCGCCGAGCCGTAGACGCCGCCCTCGAAGTAGCCCACGTCGTCGTAGAGCCGCTGCAGTGCCTCGGGGCGCAGCCGCGGGCTGATGAAGACCAGCTCGCACTGCGGGCAGCGGACCACGCCGAACGGGGCGACGTCGTGCACCAGCGTGCCGGGCACCCGGCACAGGCAGCAGACGACGTCCTCGGTGTCCTGGGCCGTCCAGCTCGCGAGCTCTGTCACCGGGTCAGCCTACGGAGCGACCGGCCCGCTCCGTGGCAACCGTGGAGGTCGCGCCGGGCGTCGCCGGCCCGGCGGGAGGGTGGGCGGCCGACGCGGCGCTCCCGGCGGCCGGGTAGCGCGTGGCCACCAGGCCGGCCAGCCGCCGACGGACGACGGGGGAGACCAGCCCCTCGTCGGCGCCGGTGGCGAGCAGCTCCCCGGGGACGACGACGTAGCGGTCCGGGGCCGCCTCGGCCAGCGCGAGGAAGGCCCGGCGCACCGCCTCGGCGTCCGCACCCGCCGGTGCCGAGGTCACGGGGGAGTCGACGACGACGGTCAGGTCGGGCAGCAGCCCACGGGTGCCCCACAGCGACGTCCGGAAGATGCGGTCGCCGTCGAGGCCCTGGCCGGCGCCGTGGAAGGCGATCGAGGTGTCCACGTAGTGGGTGTTGACCACCACCCGGTTCGCCTCGAGCGCCGGGCGGATCACCGTCGCGACGTGCTGGGCGCGGTCGGCGGTGGCCAGCAGCGCGGCGGTGTGCGCCGTGACCGGTCGGCCGGTGTCGTCCACGGCCGGCCTCGGCTGCGGGAAGCCGGTGCCCGTGCCGGCCGGGGCCGGGAAGAGCAGGCCGCGGACCTGCCGGCCCAGCCGGGTGTCGCTGGGCTCGGCGGTGACCTCGACCGGGCAGCCCCAGTCGCGCAGCACCTGCGCCAGGTCCGCGGCGTAGCGGCGGGTCAGCTCGCGGTCGGCCCCCTCGACGACGACGAACAGCCCGGTCCCGTGCGACGCGGCGGAGAACAGGTCCGAGCGGCCCCAGAGCAGCCGCAGCACGTCGCGCACGCGGGTGCGCGAGCGGGCCGGCACCACCTGGCGGGTGGCGTACGCGCTGACCAGCAGGGCGATCACCCCGCCGACCAGCAGCGTCAGGCCGGGGCCGGTGAGGGTGAGCACCAGGTCGCCGAGGCGGATGTGATGGGTGCCCAGCAGGCCGGCCAGCCCGGGGCCGACCGCCACGGCCAGCAGCAGCACGATGCGCACCGAGGAGATGACGAAGGCGAACACCCGGCCGCGCAGCCGGTCCTCCACCTCGAAGCCGATGAGCGTGTAGCCGATGATCCAGCTGACGCCGGCGAACAGGCCCACGCAGAACGCCGCGGCGGTGGCCAGCACGAAGTCCCGCAGCAGTGACATGACCAGCAGCGCGACGCCGGCCAGCCCGATGGCGTGGGTGAAGACGCTCCGCCGCGGCACCGTGGGCAGGATGCGCGGGCCGGCCAGCATGCCGATGGCCAGGCCGGTGAAGACCACGCCGAACACGACCGAGTAGCCGGCGGCACCGGCGCGCAGCGTGGCCACGTAGAGCTGGGCCACGCCGACGGTGAGCCCGCCGGCCCCGAACGCGCCGATCACGCCGACGTAGAGGGCGCGCATGAACGGCTGCCCGCGCAGGAAGGCCACGCCCTCCACGACCAGCGCGAAGACGTTGCGCTGCGCGCCGTCCCGGTCGGCCGGCGTGCCGAGGAGGAGCCGGCGGGAGGCCAGCACGGTGGCGGCGCTGAGGCCGAAGCTGGCGGCGTTGAACACGAGGGCGACGACGATCGCCGTGCGCGCCTCGCTGCCGTCGCCCTCGCCCAGGAGCCGGCTGACGGTGGACAGCAGCGCGAACAGCAGGGCGGCGACGGGGACGGCGCCGTAGACGGAGAACAGCGACACCTGGTTGGCGACGGCGAGCCGCTCGCGGGGGACGATCGCCACCCACATCGCCTGCTTGGCCGGGTTGGTGAACAGCCCGACCGCCTCGACGAGGAACTGGGCGACGTAGAGCCAGGTCAGCTCGTAGGTGACCGCGATCGACAGGTACAGCGTGAGCGCCAGCAGCTCGCCGACCACCACCGTCGTCCGCCGGTCCAGCCGGTCGGCCAGCGCCCCGGCCAGCGGTCCCAGCACCAGGTCGGGCAGCAGCCGGGTGAGGATGACACCGGAGATCGCCGCCCCCTGCACCGCCAGCGACTCGTCGCTGGTGAGCTGCTGCGCCATCGCCGTGGTGGCCAGCAACCCCAGCCAGTCACCGAGGCTGGAGACGGTGATCGCGGCCCACAGCCGCCGGAAGACGGGGATGCGGACGAGCGCGAGGAAGGCGTTGTCGGGGCGTCCCCCGGCCGGGGGAGGGCCCGCCGGCGCGCGCTCCTCGGTCACAGTCCCCGCCGTCCGCTCGTCCGTCGCGACGGGGGAAGGGTAGTGGCGCGACGTGACCGGTCGGTGTCGTCAGCCCCCCGGTCGGGCGAGCGTTCAGGGACGGCGGCGGTGCAGCGTCACCGGAACGGGCGGCGGGCTGGCGGGGTGCGGGGCGACCAGGCCGCGATCCAGCCGCTCCTCGGTCAGCCGGCGCAGCTCCGCGTAGGCCGCCGTCCCCAGGAGGGCGGTGAGCTCGCCCTCGTAGGTGACCACCAGGGGCTCGGCGGAGACGTGCGCCGCCGGTGAGCCGGTGCACCACCAGTGCAGGTCGTGCCCACCGGGGCCCCAGCCGCGGCGGTCGAACTCGCCGATGCTCGACACGAGCACCCTGGTGCCGTCGGGGCGCTCGACCTCCTCCTGCTCGCGGCGCACCGGCAGCTGCCAGCAGACGTCGGGCTTGGTCAGCAGCGGGTGCAGCCCCTCGCGCAGTGCCATGCGGTGCAGCGCGCAGCCGGTGCCGCCGGGGAAGCCGGGCCGGTTGAGGAAGACGCAGGCGCCGTCGACCAGCCGGGTGCGCACCGAGCGGACGCCGCCCTCGTCATCGGCGTCGTCCTCCTCGGTCCAGCCGCCGCGGCCGACCGGGGCGAGCTGCCAGTCCTCGTCGGCGAGGTCGGCGACGGCGGCGGTCACCCGGGCCAGGTCGTCCTCGTCGGTGAAGAAGGCGCCGTGGCTGCAGCAGCCGTCGTCCGGGCGGCCCTCGACGACGCCGGCGCAGCCGCGGCCGAAGACGCACGTCCAGGCCGACGACAGCCAGGTCAGGTCGGCGCGGACGACGTGGTGCGGATCGGCCGGGTCGGGGAACTCGACCCACTCCCGGGCGAAGTCCAGCGGCACCTCGGGCGGGACGTCGTGCACCCGGCCAGCCTAGGCGGATCGCACCTGCCCGGACGGCGACCGGCAGACTGACCGCATGAGGCTCGGGGTGCTGGACGTTGGCTCGAACACCGTGCACCTGCTCGTGGTCGACGCCCATCGCGGCGGCCACCCGACCCCGCAGCACGACGACCGCTGGCTGCTGCGCCTCGCCGAGCACGTCGGCGACGACGACCTGCTGTCCAAGGACGGCGAGAAGGCGCTGCTCAAGGCGGTGCGCAAGGCGTGCGAGCAGGCCGAGAAGCAGGGCTGCGACGAGGTGCTGGCGCTGGTCACCTCCGCCATCCGCGAGGCCCGCAACGGCATGGAGGTGTTGGAGCGGGTCCGGGAGAAGACCGGTGTGGAGCTGCAGGTCACCAGCGGTGAGGACGAGGCGCGGCTGACCTTCCTCGCCGTCCGCCGGTGGTTCGGGTGGAGCGCCGGGCGGCTGCTCGTGCTCGACATCGGCGGCGGGTCGCTGGAACTGGCCGGCGGCCTGGACGAGGACCCCGACGTCGCGCTGTCGCTGCCGCTGGGCGCGGGCCGGATGACCCGGCGTTTCCTGCCCGACGCGCGCACCGGTGGGCGCCCGGACCTGAGCGCTCTCGCCGAGCTCGACGAGCACGCCGCCGACCTGCTCGAGCCCGCGGCGAAGAAGCTGCTGGCCGGCGGCCCGCCGGACCTGGTGGCGGCGACCTCCAAGACGTTCCGGACGCTGGCCCGGCTGACCGGCGCGGCCCCCTACTCGGCGGGGCTGCGCGCGCCGCGCCAGCTGACCCTCGAGGGGCTGGCGCAGCTGCTCGGCTTCGTCGCGCGCATCGAGTCCTCGGCGCTGGCCGAGCTGCAGGGCGTGTCGCCCGACCGCGCCCACCAGATCCCCGGCGGCGCCGTCGTGGCGCGGGCCGCGATGCGGGCGCTGGACGTACCGTCCGTGCGGATCTGCCCGTGGGCGCTGCGGGAGGGCGTCATCCTCCGGCGACTCGACTCGTTGGAGGATGAGAGATGAGCACTCCTCCCGACAGCCGCGGCGAGGGGCACCGCGACCCGGAGACCGGCGGCCGGCCGCTGGCCGACATCCTGCGCGAGGCCGGTATGGAGTCGCCGACCCGTGGCCGGCGCCGCCGCGGCGAGGAGCTCGAGGACACCGGCGTCCGCCAGCGCGGCGCCGGGGACACCGGGCGGGTCGCCGACCGGCCGGAGTTCAGCCGGCGTGCGAGCGACCGCACCGGGAGCCGGGCCGGGGACCGCGTCCGGGAGGCGATCGAGGACACCCCCGCGCCGACGCCCGAGCGGCCGGCCGGACGCCGGCAGGCCGAGCCCTCCACCGCGGCCATCCCCGGCCTGCGGCCCTCCCGCAAGCCAGGTGTCCCGACCGCCGCCGGGGCCACGCCGGACGGGACGGCGCGCGAGCGGGCGCCCCGGGCGCGGACGGCGGCCGCGGAGTCCGGGCCCCGGACCGGCCCGATCCCCGTCGTCCGGACCGACGACCCGCCGATGCTCGAGGACGAGGGGCTGGCGCCCCGCGAGGGTGCGCTGGCCTGGCTGCGCTTCGGTGGCGAGCTGGTGCTCGCGCTGGCCGCCGGCGTCGGCATCTACTTCCTGTTCACCGTGCTCTGGCAGCAGCTGCCCTACGTGGCCGTGCTGCTGGCCCCGGTCGCCGTCGCCGGGTTGGTCGGCGGCGTCAGTGCGTGGCGGCAGCGTCAGGACCGGGAGGCGGCCGGCGTGCGGCTGGTGGCGGTGCTGGTCTTCGCCGGCACCCTGCTCACCATCGCGCCCGCCGCCAATCTGCTCGCCACCGGGTAAGGACCCCTCTGCTCCCCGCCACTCGCGAGCTCGCGGCGGGACCCTGCAGAGGGGCCGTTCCAGCACGTCACCGGGCCCGGGTCGGGGCCGGCCTCCTCAGGCCTCGTCGGCGTCCTCGTCGTCCGCAGGCTCGGCGGCGAACTGCTCGACGATCGCGGCGGTGAACGCGTCGAGGTCGTCGGGCTTGCGGCTGGTCACGAGGTTGCCGTCGACGACGACCTCCTCGTCGACCCAGGTGGCGCCGGCGTTGCGCAGGTCGGTCTGCAGCGAGGGCCAGGAGGTCATCCGCCGCCCGCGGAGGACGTCGGCCTCGGCCAGCACCCACGGGGCGTGGCAGATCGCCGCCACCGGCTTGCCCGCCTCGAAGAAGGCCTTCACGAAGGCGACGGCGTCGGCGTCGGCGCGGAGGAAGTCGCCGTTGATGACGCCACCGGGCAGCACCAGCGCGCCGTACTCGTCGGGGTCGGCCGAGCTGACCACCGCGTCCACCTTCTTGGTGTCGCCCTTGTCGATGTGCTGGTAGGCGGTGATCTCGCCGGCCTCGAGGGACACCAGCTCCGGCTGGGCACCGGCCTCCTCCAGCGCCTGCCACGGCCGGTCGAGCTCCACCTGCTCCACGCCGTCGGTCGCGAGGACGGCCACCTTCAACCCGTCGAGTTCGTCAACCATGCGGCGGCGGCTACCCCGCCCCCGAGGAGCACACACGCCGCGAGCACTAGGTTCGGCCCCGTGCGCGCGCAGATCACAACCCCGGTGCGCCGCCTGCTCGACGCCCTCTCCGGAGTGGGCCCGCCGGTCGCCGACCCGGTCCGCGCCGCCGCCGACGCCGCCGCGGCGGGGTGCGCGGTGGCCCTGGAGCACACGCCCGCCCCGGACGCCGCGGCCGAGCTCCACGACCTCGTCGCCCGGGTGGCCGGCGCCGGACTGGCGGGTGCCTGCCAGCTCACCGTCCCCGTCGACCGGCTGGGCGCCGCGGCCGCCGGGGTGGTCGGTGCCGCGGCCGATGCCGGGCTGGACGTCGCGCTGGACGGCCCCCCGGCCGCGGTGGACGCCCTCGCGGCGGACGCCGGGCCGGTCACCGTGGTGGTCCGAGCGGCCGACGCCGGTGCCGAGGAGCGCTGCCGGGCGCTGGCCGGCGGGCGGGTGCGGCTGACCGGCTCGCACCTGCCCGGTCGGCGCGGTGTCGCTGCCGACCTGGCCTTCGTGCGCTGCCTCAACGTGCTGATGAGCGGGGCCGGGCGCCCCGGCGTCGGCACCACCGACCCGCGGCTGGTCGCCATCGCCGGCGAGCGCGCCGCCTGGAACGAACGAGCCCCCGACAGCTGGGAGTACGTCATGCCGTGGCAGGTCCGCAGCGAGCAGCAGCGCCGGCTGGTCGCCGGCGGGTACCGGGTGCGGGTGGTCCTGCGCTCGGGTCCGGCGACCCCCACCCTCCGTCCGGCGGGCCGGTGGTGAGCGCGGGGGAGGCCGGCCGCTCCGGCCTGGCCATCATCGGCGGCGGCAAGATCGGGGAGGCGCTCCTCTCCGGCCTGGTGCGCCGCGGCGGGCCCGACGGGATCATCGTCTGCGAGCGCAGTCCCGAGCGCGCCGCCCAGCTGTCGGAGCGGTACGGCGTCCCGGTGCTGGGGCTGGCCGAGGCCGCCGCCCGCGCCCGCGTGCTGCTGCTCGCGGTCAAGCCGCAGGACATCGGCACGCTGCTCGGGGCGCTGGCGGGCTCGGTGGACGCCGGTCACCTCGTGGTGTCGGTCGCCGCCGGCGTCCCGACGTCGACGATCGAGGCGGCGCTGCCCGAGGGCGTCCCCGTCGTCCGGGTCATGCCCAACACCCCGGCGCTGGTCGACGAGGGGATGAGCGTGCTGTCGGCCGGGGCGCACGCCGACGAGGGCCACCTGGACGAGGCCGAGGCCCTGCTCGCGGCCGTCGGCCGGGTGCGGCGGGTGCCGGAGGCCCAGCAGGACGCCGTGACGGCCCTGTCGGGCAGCGGACCGGCCTACTTCTTCTACCTGGTCGAGGCGATGGTCGACGCCGGCATCCTGCTCGGCCTGCCGCGGGACCTCGCCGCGGACCTCATCGTGCAGACCGCGCTGGGCTCCGCGGTCATGCTGCGCGACTCCGGGGAGCACCCGGTGCAGCTGCGGGAGGCGGTCACCAGCCCGGGCGGGACGACGATCGCGGCCATCCGGGAGCTGGAGCGGCACAGCGTGCGCGCGGCCCTCATCGCGGCCATCGAGGCGGCGCACGCCCGGTCGGTCGAGCTGGGCCGGACCACGCGGGACCGGTGACCGTACCGCGACGGAGCGTCGACGTGTCGACAATCCGTGACGGTGTCGCCACCTCTCGCCCACGACGCGCCCGGGCACATGTCGACGTGGCTACATAGGTGTAGTTCTGCCCAGGACGGACCGTTCCCCCTGTTCGTTTCTTCCATCGCTTCTGTCACGCATGTCCCCCTACTCTCTGTATCAGCACGTGCGGGATCCGTAGTCGGTGGGGAAGCCGACGCCCGGCGCGTGCCAGGTCCGGAGATGAAGAGATGACCATGCCCCAGCGCACCGTTCCTGCCGCCGCCTACGCCCGTCCGGGCGTCCCCGGCCCGCGCCCCGTCGGCCGTCCGATCCAGGCCGCCACCATGGCCCGCCCGATCCCGCCGCAGCACCCGGCCGCCATGCCCGTCGGCCGCCCGCCGGTCCCGACCCCCCGCGCCGCCGTCACCTTCCTGACGGTCGCCGAGGTCGCCAGCATGATGCGCGTCTCCAAGATGACCGTGTACCGCCTCGTGCACGCCGGCGAGCTCGCCGCCGTCCGCGTGGGCCGCTCGTTCCGCGTCCCGGAGCGCGCCGTCCAGGACTACCTGCGCGACGCCTACACCGACATCGCCTGACAGAGGACCCCCCTGCCCCCCACCGTGGAAGGACCCCGTCCTCCTCACCGCTCGCAGGCTCGCGGCGAGCCTCTGGACAGGGCCACGGCGGGACCCTGCAGGGAGGCCGTGGCCGCTGCTCCGTCCCTGACGGAGGTGCTGGTCCTCTCACACCACCCCACCCCCCTCCGGGTGGGTCCGGACGCCGGCAGGTCCACGCGGCAGCGTCGCCGCGGGACCGCCGGGTACGCTCGGACGCCGAGCGACGCCGGGACCGGTCCGGTCCGGGTCGTCGCACACGAGCTGATCACCTCGCGCGGCGCCCGGTGCGACCTCCCGGTCGACGGTGGCCGTCGCGCCGCAACGACGTCGGGAGCACGCACATGGGTTCGGTCATCAAGAAGCGCCGCAAGCGGATGGCGAAGAAGAAGCACCGCAAGCTGCTGAAGAAGACCCGCGTCCAGCGCCGCAACAAGAAGTGAGCTGACGCTCGTGCCGCCCGCCGTCGTCCTGGTCACCGGTGTGAGCCGGTGGCTCGGGGGTGCGCTGGCGGCCGAGCTCGCTCGCGACCGCGCCATCGAGCGCGTCATCGGGGTGGACACCGTCCCCCCGTCGCCGGAGATGCTCCGCCGGCTGGGCCGCACCGAGTTCGTGCGCGCCGACATCCGCAACCCGCTGATCGGCAAGGTCATCGCGACGGCCTCGGTCGACACGGTCGTGCACATGAACATCAGCTCCACGCCTGCCGGCTCCGGTGGGCGTGGGCCGATGAAGGAGCTCAACGTCATCGGCACGATGCAGCTGCTGGCCGCCTGCCAGCGGGCTGAGTCGGTCCGCCGGTTCGTGCTGAAGTCGAGCAGTGCCGTCTACGGCGCCTCCTCGCGCGACCCCGCGGTCTTCACCGAGGCGATGCAGGCCCGCCGGGTGCCCTCCGGGGGCTTCGCCCGGGACAGCCTCGACATCGAGGGCTACGTCCGGTCCTTCGCGCGCCGCCGTCCCGACGTCCGGGTGGCCGCACTGCGCTTCACCAACTTCATCGGTCCGCGCATCGACTCGGTGCTGACCTCCTTCCTGCGCATGCCGCTGGTCCCCACGGCGTTGGGGTACGACGCCCGCGTGCAGCTGCTCCACGAGGACGACGCCCTCGCCGTCCTGACCCGGGCGACCACCGGGGACTTCGCCGGCACCGTCAACGTCGGCGGGGAGGGCACGCTGCTGCTGTCGCAGGTCATCCGCCGCCTCGGCCGGCTGCAGGTGCCGCTGCCCTCGCCCGCACTGGGCTCGCTGGGCCGGTTCACCCGCCGGTTCGGTTTCGTCGACTACTCCCCGGAACAGATGCGCTTCCTCAACTTCGGCCGGGTCGTGGACACCACCGTGCTGCGCGAGGAGTTCGGCTACACCCCCCGGTACACCACCGAGCAGGCGCTGGTCGACTACGCGAGCACCGTCGTCCCGGTGATACCGCCCGAGGTGGTCGCCGGTATCGCCGGGCGGGCGCAGGCCCTCGTGACCCGCGTGGGCGCCACGGCCGGCACGGTGGGGGAGCGGCTGCGACCCGCACCGCCGTCCCCCGGACTGCGGGCGGTGCGCGATGCCTGAGGCCCGGGTCATCCCGCTGCGGCCCGACGACGAGGAGCCGCGGCTCCCCCCGCCGTCGTCCGCCTCGTGGGAGGAGCAGGTCGCCGACGGCCTGGAGTTCCTCCGCCGCCGGGTGACCGGCGACTACGACACCGACGAGTTCGGCTTCGACCCCGACCTCACCGACCACGTGCTGCTCCCGCTGCTGCGGCCGCTGTTCGAGCGGTGGTTCCGGGTGGAGACCCACGGCGTGGAGAACGTGCCCGCCACCGGCGGCGGGCTGGTTGTGGCCAACCACTCGGGCACCCTGCCACTCGACGCGATGATGGCCACGGTCGCCCTGCACGACGACCACCCGGCCCGCCGGCGGCTGCGGCTGCTCGGCGCCGACCTGGTCTTCGACCTGCCGTTCATCGGCTCGCTGTCGCGCAAGCTCGGCTCCACGCTGGCCTGCAACGAGGACGCCGAGCGGCTGCTCACCGGAGGTGAGCTGGTCGGGGTGTTCCCCGAGGGGTTCAAGGGAATCGGCAAGCCCTTCCGCGAGCGGTACACCCTGCAGCGCTTCGGCCGCGGGGGTTTCGTCACAGCCGCACTGCGCACCGGGACGCCGATCATCCCGTGCGCGATCGTCGGGGCGGAGGAGGCCTACCCGATGATCGGCAACGTCAAGACCGTCGCCCGGCTGCTCGGCCTGCCCTACTTCCCGGTCACGCCGACCTTCCCCGCGCTGGGCCCGCTGGGGC
This sequence comes from Geodermatophilus chilensis, assembly GCF_002802985.1. Lineage (GTDB taxonomy): Bacteria > Actinomycetota > Actinomycetes > Mycobacteriales > Geodermatophilaceae > Geodermatophilus > Geodermatophilus chilensis. The sequence goes on from NZ_NVPT01000090.1 coordinate 11,011, forward strand.
TGGTGCCGCTGCCGTCGAAGTGGCTGATCGCGTTCGGTGAGCCGATCGAGACGGCGTCCTACGGCCCGGCCGCCGCCGAGGATCCGATGCTGGTCTTCAACCTCACCGATCAGGTGCGCGAGACCATCCAGCAGTCGCTCTACCAGCTCCTCCTGCAGCGAAAGTCCGTCTGGGGATAGCGGGCCGCCCTGCGAGGTGCCGCGACGAGTGGAGGTCGGAGGCCTCCGCGAGGAGGGGCAGGCTGGGCTCCGTGCAGGTCGGGGACGGCACCTGGCCGCGGCCGGGGGCCGGTAGGCCGACAGTCAGGAGAGCTTGCGGCGGCGGAGAACCAGCGCGCCGCCGACGAGCCCGCCCGAGAGGGCGGCGGCCGCCACGGTGGGGACGCCGATCCTCGCGGCCTTGCGGCCGGTGCGGAAGTCCCGGATCTCCCAGCCGCGGGAGCGCGCCACCGCCCGCAGTTCGGTGTCCGGGTTCACCGCGACCGCGCGGCCGGTGAGCGTGAGCATCGGCAGGTCGTTGGAGCTGTCGCTGTAGGCCGTGCAGCGCGACAGGTCCAGGCCCTCGCGCTCGGCCAGCGCCCGGACCGCCTCCGCCTTGGCCTCGCCGTGCATCAGCTCGCCGACCAGCCGGCCGGTGTAGTGCCCGTCCACGACCTCCGAGACGGTGCCCAGCGCGCCGGTGAGCCCCAGCCGGTGGGCGATGATGCTGGCCAGCTCCACCGGCGTCGCCGTCACCAGCCAGACCCGCTGCCCGGCGTCGAGGTGCTGCTGGGCGAGCACCCGCGTGCCGGCCCAGATCCGGTCGGCCATGAGCTCGTCGTAGATCTCCTCACCGGCCTGCACGATCTCGGCGACCGGCCGCCCGGCCACGAAGGCCAGCGCGCTCTCGCGGATGGTGTGCATGTCGTCGGCGCTCTCGTTGCCGGCGATCCGGAACTTCGCCTGCTGCCACACGAAGCGGGTCATGTCGCGGGCGGACAGGTACTTCCGGGCGGCCAGGCCACGGGCGAACCAGAAGATCGACGCGCCGACCATCATCGTGTTGTCGACGTCGAAGAACGCCGCCGCGGTCAGGTCCGGGACGGCGGCCGGGGCGGGCTCGACCTCGGCGGCCGCGGCCGAGGCGGCGCCGGCGACGTGCGCCCGTGTCTCCTCGTCCGACACGGCCGCCGAACGCGCCCGGCGGCCGCGGAAGGGCAGTCCCGGCACGACGACCTCCTGTGGCTCCTCCACCGCCATCGCGGACGACCGGTGGACACCCGACCCTAGTGGCGTCCCCCGGCGGGCGGCCGAGGGCCCCGTGCACCGCTCGGCCGCCGCCGGGGGGTCAGCAGACCAGCGGCCGGATGCACACCGGCAGCGGGGTGTCGAGCAGCGGGGCGGCGTCGTCGGGCTCGACGGGGACGGCCGGTGGCGGCACCGGCCGCGGCGGGTCGGGCACCGGCAGCGGCGGGTCGACCGCCGGGGTGTCGGGCACCACCGGCGCCGGCCCGCCGCCGGCCCGGCCGGACGAGGACCCGCTGCCCCGGTCGCCGCTCCCGGAGCCCGGGGCGGACGGTGCCGGTGCCGGCTGCCGTGTCGGCGCGGGGGAGTCCGCCGACGTGTCGGCCGGGGGGTCGCCGGCGTCGGAGGCGGGGGCCTCGCCGGAGAGGACACCGCCGCCGTCGCCGGACGGGGCCTCGTCAGCGGGCGTGCCGCTCTCCGGCGCCTCGGCCGGGCACTCCCCGGGGACCGGGCCCAGCTCGTCGGAGCCCGCGGTCGCCGGGCCGGCGGCGCAGGTGAGTGCGGTCTGCAGCCGCGTCGCCCGCCCGGACACGTCGGCGAGCAGGTCGAGGGACTCCTGCGACGCAGTGGTCGTCCCCGCGGGGAGCCCGTCCCGCAGCGCGCTGAGCCCGGCGGTCTGTTGCCCGGCCCAGTCGGCCAGGTCCTCGACCGGAGCGGGATCCCGGCCGGCGACCGCCCGGGTCGTCAGCAGCGAGGCCCCCTCCCGGGTCTGGGCGTCCATCGTGTCGAGCAGGCCGACCACGTCGCCGACCGCGGGGTCGCGCAGGCCGGCGAGCTCGGCGAGGCGGGTCTCGGCGAACTCGAGCAGCGTCAGGCCGCGGTCGTCGCCGGCGAGGGCGAGCTGGGTCTGTTCGGTGCCGCGCTTGACGCCGTAGAGGACGTCCCCCGGCCGGGCGTCGGTGGACAGCGCCACCAGCGTGCCGAGGGCGGTGACGGTCATCGCCGCACCGGCCAGTCCGGCAGTCAACCGGGTGCGCCACGCCGGGGGCGCGTCGTGGCCGGCGCGGGCGGCCAGCAGCCGCCGCAGGCCCGAGCGCCGGGCGGGCTGCGGGGTGCGGACGGCGGCCATCGCGACCAGCCGCTCGCGGGTGGCGGCCCGGAAGCGGGCGTCCGGTGCGTCGTCGAGGTCGGTCGCCAGCTGCTGCAGCCGGGCGACGACCGCGTCCTCCTGCTCGCGTACGACGGCCCGCCGGCCGCCCGGCGGTCCGGTGCCGTCGCGCGTGGTCACCTGGTGCCTCCGAGGGGTCGGTCGGTGGGGTCGCGACGCTCCCCGGTGGAGCGTCTCCACCCCTGGAACGACACCGCCGACGCGGCCGTTACGGGGTACCGGTCGGTAACAACCGCGGGGGTCACCGCAGTCCCTCCGGCAACAGGCTGGCCAGCCGGCGGACGGCGCGGTGCTGCAGCGCCTTGATGGCGCCGTCCTTCTTGCCCATCACCGCGGCGGTCTCGGCCACTGAGAGGCCCTGCAGGAAGCGCAGCGAGATGCACTCCTGCTGCTCGCTGCCCAGCTGCCGGATGCAGGCCAGCAGCTGCTCGTTGGTCAGCGCCTGGACGACGGCGTCCTCCGGCCCGTCGGTGACGCGGTCGGCGTCGCGCATGTCCGCGATGGTGACCTCGAGCCGGAACCGGCTGCTCTTCACGTGGTCACGGACGATGTTGCGGGCGATGGTCACCAGCCAGGCGCCGACGTCGCGCCCCTGGAAGGACAGCGAGTCGATCCGGCGCAGCGCGCGGACGAAGGTCTCGCTGGTGAAGTCCTCGGCCTGGGCCCGGTCGCCGACCCGGTGCAGCAGGTACCGGTAGACCATCGTCACGTAGTGGTCGTAGAGGCGGCCGAACGCCTCGGCGTCGCCGTCCTGGGCCTGGCGGACCAGCGCCCAGACGTCGACGACCGGCGGCGGCACCGCCGCACCGAGGGCGGCGAGCTCCTCGGCGACCTCCTCCTCGGTCGCCTCCTCCGCCAGGGCGTCGGGGTCGTCGGCGACCTCATCCGGCGGCGTCACGGCCTCCTCGGGCGGAAGGCCGCCGTCTGCTCTGGGCGCCGGGGCGGGGCGCGGCAGGGGCTCCGGTGACGGCAGTGTGTCGCCGGCCGGGCGTGGGTAGGGAGTGGGCCGCGGACGCGACCCGGCGGACGGCGCGGGCGCCGGCACCGTTGCAGGGACGCGTTCGTCCGCAGGGTGCGACCGTCGCATCCGTCCGTCCTCCTCGTCCACCGCCGGGACCCCCGTCGTCCCCGGCCCGTGACGCCCGGTGGACGGGGTCGCGGTGCTGCGGGTCGGAGCCCATGGTGACAACATCGCTGCGGTCCGTCCACGCCACCCGGTCGAGGGCCGGTGCCAGGCGCCTCCCCGCGGGTGGCCATGACCGCTCCACCGGAGGAGATGTGCATGACCGACGTCGGTAGCTCGCTGTCCGTGCTGGTGCGCGCGGCCGCGGAGGACCGGGCGGACGCGCCGGCCGTCGTGGCCGGCGAGGAGCGGCTGAGCTGGGGCGAGCTGGACGCGCAGGTCGACCGCGCGGCCGCGGGCTACGCCGCCCGCGGGCTGACGCCGGGCCAGCGGGTGGCGGTGCAGCTGTCCAACGGCGTCGACTGGCTGCGGGCGACGCTGGGTGCCCTGCGCGCGGGGTTGGTCGTCGTCCCGGTCAACACCGCCTACACCGACCCGGAACTGGAGTACGTGCTCACCGACTCCGGAGCGTCGCTGCTGGTCGCTGCCGCGGACCGGCCCGCGGTGGCGGGGGTGCCGGTGCTCACCGGCCCGCCGGCGGACGACGCCGCGCCGCCGGCGGTCCCCGAGGACCAGGCCGCGGTGGCCTTCCTCTCCTACACCAGCGGGACCACCGGCCGGCCGCGTGGCGCCATGCTCTCGGCGGCCGCGCTGCGGGCCAACCAGGAGCAGTGCCTGCGGATGGACCCGGCGCCGGTCCGGCCCGACGACCGGGTCCTGCTGGTGCTGCCGCTGTTCCACGTCTACGGGCTCAACGCCGGCTTCGGCCTGGTCGCCGCGACCGGCGCCTGCGCGGTGCTCGTGGAGTCCTTCGACCCGGTCGGTTCCCTCGAGGTCATGGCCCGCGAGGAGGTCACCGCGGTCCCCGGCGCCCCGCCGGTGTTCCAGGCCTGGCTGGCCGTCGCCGACGCCGCCGGGTCCGACGCCCTCCTGCGCCGCGCCTTCGCCGCCGTCCGCATCGCCTCCTCCGGTGCCGCACCGCTGCCCGAGGAGGTCTGGACGGCGATGCGCGAGCGCGCCTCGGTCACCGTGTGGGAGGGCTACGGGCTCACCGAGGCCTGCCCGGTGGTGGCCAGCACCCTGGCGACCGGGCGGGCCAAGCCCCGCTGCATCGGCGGGCCGATCCCGGGCGTGGAGCTGCAGCTGCGCGACACCGCGCTGCACGAGCCGCTGGAGGAGGACGAGGTCTCGGTGCCCGGCGACCTCGCCGAGGACGGTCCGGGCGAGATCTGGGTGCGCGGCCCCAACCTGTTCTCCGGCTACTGGCCCGACGGGGTCGACGGTCCGGACGGCGAGGGGTGGCTGGCCACCGGCGACCTCGCCTACGCCGACGAGGACGGCGACCTGCACCTGGTCGACCGGCGCAGCGACCTCATCCTGGTCAGCGGCTTCAACGTCTACCCCGCCGAGGTGGAGCGGGTGCTCGACACCCACCCGGCCGTCGCCGAGAGCGCGGTGATCGGCGTGCCCGACCCGCAGACCGGCGCCGCCGTCCGGGCCGTGGTCGCCCTGCGGCCCGGGCAGCAGCTGGGGTTCGAGGAGCTGCGCGCGCACGCCGCGGCGTCCCTCGCCCGGTACAAGGTGCCGACGTCGGTGCAGGTGCTGAACTCGCTGCCGCACTCGCTGACCGGCAAGGTCAGCCGGGCGCGGCTGCGCGAGCTGGGCCTGGCCCGCGCCGAGGAGGAGTCCACGGTGGCGCCCGGGGGCGACGGTGACCGCTGACCCGCCCCGGCTGCAGCTGCTGACCCGGGCCGACTGCCACCTCTGCGCCGTCGCCGCGGAGACCCTCGAGCGGCTCGCCGCCGAGGCCGGGCTCGCGGTCGCGGAGGTCGACGTGGACGCCGACCCCGAGCTGCAGGCCGAGTACGGCGATCGGGTGCCGGTGGTCCTGCTCGACGGGCGCGAGCACTCCTACTTCACCGTGGACGTGCCCCGGCTGCGGCGGGACCTCGGCCTGTGAGGGGGAGCCCCGCCGGCCGGACCCACCTCTGCAGCCCACGGCTGCCACTCCCGCGCTGCTCCTGACGCCCCCGCGCCGCTGCAACGGCGCGGGAGCGGGTGGAACGGCGCGAGAGTGCGGCAGCCGACGGGGTCGCGGCTCACCCGACAGGGTCCGCGCGGAGGGCGCGGGGTATGGTCTCCACCACAGCGGAGCCCATCTGCGCTGGGGAGCGGCCTCCTGGCCCCCCGGCGACTTTGTTCCTGCGTTCACAAGCGGTTACCGTGGCGTTCGCCGGGCGGCTGACCGCCCGGGTCCCCGATGTCGTTCGACCGCATCCGGCACCCGCCGGACCTCCGAGCGCGACCGTTTGTGGAGAGCCACATGACCGAGCCTGCGAGGTCATGCGACGGCACAGCTCCTCAGGGCACGGGGTCGACGAGCGCCGGCGAGGAGTGGCCCGTGTCCTCACCCCGGCCCCGGATCCCGGAGGCCACCGTCGCCCGCCTGGCCGTGTACCTGCGTGTGCTCAGCGGGCTGGCCGACGGCGGGCGCAGCAACGTCTCCTCGGGTGAGCTCGCCTCGGCGGCGGGCGTGAACCCGGCCGGGCTGCGCAAGGACCTCTCCCACCTCGGCCCCTGCGGGGTCCGCGGGGTGGGCTACGAGGTGGCCACACTGCGTGACCGCATCGCCCGCGTCCTCGGCGTCGAGCGGTCCCGCCCCTGCGTGCTCGTGGGGATCGGCAACCTGGGCACCGCCCTGGCCGACTACGCCGGCTTCGGCAGCCGCGGGTTCCGCTTCGTCGGGCTCTTCGACGCCGCCCCGGACCGCGTCGGCCGGCGGATCGGCGGCCAGCCGGTGCGCCCGATGGCCGAGCTGGACGAGGTGGTGGCCGCCACGGCGGCCTCGATCGGGGTCATCGCGACACCGGCCGACGTCGCCCAGTCGGTCTGCGACCGGCTGACCGCGGCCGGGGTGAGGAGCATCTTGAACTTCGCGCCGGTGGCGCTGAACGCGCCCGCAGGGGTCGACGTCCGCCAGGTCGACCTCTCCGTCGAACTGCAGGTGCTCGCGTTCCTCGGTCAGCAGCGCGGCGCGACGGTGGAGGTGACGGCGTGAGCCTGCTCGCGGTGGGGGTCAGCCACCAGACGGCCCCGGTCGCGCTGCTGGAGCAGTTCGCGATGGGCGCCGACGACACCGTCAAGGCGCTGCACGAGCTGGTGGGCAGCGACCACGTCAGCGAGGCGATCGTGCTGGCGACCTGCAACCGGGTCGAGGTCTTCGCCGAGGTCGACCGGTTCCACGGCGGCGTCACCGACGTCAGCCGGGTGCTGGCCCGCCAGGCCGGCGCCACGGTGGAGGAGCTCTCCCCGTACGTCACCGTGCACTACGAGGACCAGGCCGTCGCGCACCTGTTCACCGTCGCGGCCGGCCTGGACTCGATGGTCGTGGGGGAGACCCAGGTCCTCGGGCAGCTGCGCAACGCCTACGCGCTGGCCCGCGAGCAGGACACCGTCGGCCGGGCGATGCACCCGGTGGCGCAGCGGGCGCTGCGGGTCGGCAAGCGGGTGCACTCCGAGACCGGGATCGACAAGGCCGGCGCCTCGCTGGTGTCGGTCTCCCTCGACCGGGCCGAGGAGCGGATCGGCTCGCTCGCCGGCCGGCCGGTGCTCGTCGTCGGCGCCGGCTCGATGGGCGCCCTGGCCGCGACCACGCTGGCCCGCCGCGGCGCCGCCGTGACCGTCAGCAGCCGCACGCCCGCGCACGCCGAGCGGCTGGCCACCTCCGTCGAGGGCCGGGCCGCCGACCTCGCCGACCTGCCCGCGGAGATCGCCGCCGCCGATGTGCTGGTCACCTGCACCGGGGCCCGCGGCATCGTCATCGGCACCGAGGTGGTGGCCGGCGCCATGCAGTCCAGGATCGGGGCCGCCCCGCCGGACCGGCCGCTGGTCGTCATCGACCTGGCGCTGCCCCGGGACGTCGACCCGAGCGTCGCCGCGCTGCCCGGTGTGCACGTGGTCGACCTGGCCCTCCTGCAGGGGGAGCGCACCGCGGAGGGCGCCTCGGCCGCGAGCCCGGTGGCGGCGGACGACGTCGCCGCGGCGCACGCGCTGATCGAGGCCGAGACCGCGCTGCTGCGGGCCGAGCGGCAGGCCGCCGCGGTCGCGCCGACGGTCTCCGCGCTGCGCAGCCAGGCCGCCGAGGTGGTCGATGCCGAGCTGCTGCGCCTGTCGACCCGGCTGCCGGACCTGGACGCCCGCGCCCGCGCCGAGGTGGCCCGCACCGTCCGCCGCGTCGTCGACAAGCTGCTGCACGAGCCGACCGTGCGGGTGAAGGAACTGGCCAGCGCCCCCGGCGGCGTGGACTACGCCGACGCGCTGCGGGCGCTGTTCGGCCTGGGCATCGACGCCGAGGTCATCCCGGAGCGGACGAACCTGGCCGAGGCGGTCACCGTCGACCCCGACGAGCTGCGTCCCGGCGGTGCGTCGTGACGGCGACCTCGACGGGCACCCTCCGCCTGGGCACCCGCGCCAGTCAGCTGGCGACCACCCAGTCGCAGGCGGTCGCCGACGCGATCACCGCGGCCAGCGGCGTCCCGGTCGAGCTGGTGCACATCAGCACCGAGGGCGACCGCTCCTCGGCCGCGATCGCGCAGCTCGGCGGCACCGGCGTGTTCGTGACGGCGATCCGGCAGGCGCTGCTCGAGGGCACCGTCGACGTCGCCGTCCACAGCTACAAGGACCTCCCCACGCTGCCCGAGCCGGGGCTGACCATCGCCGCCGTCCCGCCCCGGGAGGACCCGCGCGACGCGCTGGTCGCCCGTGACGGGCTCACCCTCGGCGAGCTGCCGCCGGGCGCGAAGGTGGGCACCGGCGCCCCGCGGCGGGTCGCCCAGCTGCGCGCGCTGGGCCTCGGTCTCGACGTCGTGCCGATCCGCGGGAACGTGGACACCCGCATGGCGCGGGTCGTGCCGGGCGATCTGGACGCCGTCGTGCTCGCCCGCGCCGGGCTGTCCCGGCTGGGCCGGTCGTCGGCCGTCACCGAGATCCTGGACCCGCTCCAGGTGCTCCCCGCGCCCGCGCAGGGCGCGCTGGCCGTGGAGTGCCGCAGCGACGACGAGCGGACCCGGCAGCTGCTCGCCGTCCTCGACGACGCCGACACCCGTGCCTGCGTGGTCGCCGAGCGGACGACGCTGGCGGCGCTGGAGGCAGGCTGCAGCGCGCCGGTCGCCGCGTACGCCGTGCTGGCCGACGGGGAGGACGGCCCCGAGCTGTTCCTCCGCGCCTCGGTCACCGCGCTCGACGGCAGCGACGGCGTCCGCGGCTCGCTCACCGGGCCGCCCGCCGAGGCCGAGCGGCTCGGCCGCGAGCTCGCCGCGGAACTCCTCGACCGGGGCGCCGCCGAGCTGATGGCGGCCTCCCGGTGAGCCGCACCCCCCCTGCCGGGCAGCAGGACCCGGCCTCCCATACCCCCGCACACCAGCCCTTCCGGGCTCTAGACAGGAGCACGCGATGACGCGCTTCCGCAAGCAGAACGGCGGGACGGCCGGCACGGTCGTCTTCGTCGGCGCCGGCCCGGGCGACCCCGGGATGCTGACCGCCCGGGCCACCGCGGCGCTCGCCGAGGCGCACACCGTCCTCGTCGACCCCGACGTCCCGCCGGCGATCGCCGAGGCCGTCCGCGCCGACCGGGCTGAACTCGAGCTGACCCCCGCGACGGGCGAGCCGGCCGAGGTGGCCAAGGCCGCCGTGGCCGCCGCCAAGTCCGGCGGCACCGTCGTCCGGCTGGTCGCCGGCGACCCGTTCACCTCCGACGACGTGGTCAAGGAGGTGCTGACCGTGGGTCGCACTTCCGTCGGGTTCGACGTCGTCCCGGGTGTCGCCTCCTCCACCGCCGTGCCGGCCTTCGCCGGTGTCGCGCTCGGCGGCACCTCGCTGTCGGCCGACCTGCGCGGCGGCGAGGCCGACCTGGCGACGCTGGCCACCGCGGCCAAGGCCCTGGACGCACCGCTGGTTCTGCAGGGCAACGCCGAGGACCTCCCCGACGCCGCCGCGCGGCTGGTCGAGGGCGGGCTGTCCGGCTCGACCCCGGTCGTCGTCACCACCGGCGGCTCGGGCACCGGGCAGAAGAGCGTCGTCGCCAAGCTCGCCGCCGTCGCCGAGAAGAACGCCGGGCTGGACGCCGTCACCGGTCCGGTCGTGGCCACCGTCGGGTCGGCCGTCGACAAGCGCGCCCGGCTGTCCTGGTGGGAGAGCCGGCCGCTGTTCGGCTGGCGGGTGCTGGTGCCGCGCACCAAGGACCAGGCCGGCGAGATGAGCGACCGGCTGCGGGCCTACGGCGCCGTCCCGGTCGAGGTGCCCACCATCGCCGTCGAGCCGCCGCGCAGCCCCGCGCAGATGGACCGCGCCATCAAGGGCCTGGTCACCGGCCGCTACGGCTGGATCGTCTTCACCTCGGTCAACGCGGTGAAGGCCGTCCGGGAGAAGTTCACCGAGCTGGGCCTCGACGCCCGCGCGTTCGCCGGCGTCAAGGTCGCCTGCGTCGGCGAGTCCACCGCCGACGCGGTGCGCGCCTTCGGGATCGTGCCGGAGCTGCTGCCCACCGGGCAGCAGTCCAGCGAGGGCCTGCTGGCCGACTTCCCGGAGTACGACGACGTGCTCGACCCGATCAACCGGGTGCTGCTGCCGCGCGCCGACATCGCCACCGAGACCCTCGCCGCGGGCCTGCAGGAGCGCGGCTGGGAGATCGACGACGTGACCGCCTACCGCACCGTCCGGGCCGCCCCGCCGCCCGCCCCGGTCCGCGAGGCGATCAAGGGAGGCGGCTTCGACGCGGTGTGCTTCACCTCGTCGAGCACCGTGCGCAACCTGGTCGGCATCGCCGGCAAGCCGCACGCCAAGACCGTCGTCGCGGTGATCGGGCCGCAGACCGCGGCCACGGCGCAGGAGTTCGGCCTGCGGGTCGACGTCCAGCCCGAGACCGCCGCCGTCGGCCCGCTGGTCGACGCCCTGGCCGAGCACGCGCTGTCCCTTCGCGAGGCGGAGGGCGGCGAGGAGCGGTGAGCGGCGGCTCGAGTCCCGGGTTCGCGCGCGGGCGTCGGCTGCGGTCGACGCCCGCGCTGCGGCGGCTCACCGCGCAGACCCGGCTGGCCCCGGCCGACCTCGTGCTGCCGGTCTTCGTCAAGGAGGGCATCGACGAGCCGCAGCCGATCAGCTCGATGCCCGGCGTCGTCCAGCACACGACCGACTCGCTGCGGAAGGCCGCCCACGAGGCGGCCGAGGCCGGCATCGGCGGGCTGATCCTCTTCGGCATCCCGTCGGAGAAGGACGCCGTGGGCTCGCAGGCCGACGCCGCAGACGGGACCGTCAACGTCGCCCTGCAGCAGCTGCGCGCCGACCTCGGCGACGAGCTGGTGCTCATGGCCGACCTGTGCCTGTGCGAGTACACCGACCACGGGCACTGCGGCCTGGTCACCCCGGCCGGCGTCGTCGACAACGACCCGACGCTGGACCGCTACGCCGCCGTCGCCATCGCCCAGGCCCAGGCCGGGGCGCACGTCATCGCCCCCAGCGGGATGATGGACGGCCAGGTCGCGGCGATCCGGCGGGCGCTGGACGGCGCGGCCTTCCAGGAGACGCCGATCCTCGCCTACGCGGCGAAGTACGCCTCGGGCTTCTACGGCCCGTTCCGCGAGGCCGCCGAGGGCGCGCCGCAGTTCGGCGACCGCTCGACCTACCAGATGGACCCGCCCAACGCCGACGAGGCGCTGCGCGAGGTGGCGCAGGACCTCGCCGAGGGCGCCGACGCGGTCATGGTCAAGCCGGCGCTGCCGTACCTGGACATCGTCGCCCGGGTGGCCGACGCCGTCGACGTCCCGGTCAGCGCCTACCAGGTCAGCGGCGAGTACGCGATGCTCGAGGCGGCTGCGGCCAACGGCTGGGTGGACCGGCAGCGCGCCGTCCTGGAGACGCTCACCGCCATCCGCCGGGCGGGCGCAGGGACCGTCCTCACCTACTGGGCGGTGGAAGCGGCCCGCTGGCTGCGCTGATGGGGCGGGCGGGGGACGACTACGTCCAGTCCGGGGGCTCCTGGCGGCCGCTCTGGCTGGTCGCCTGGGTCCTCGAGCTCTTCGTCGTCCTGGACCTGGTGCTGCGCCGCCCCGACCTGCCGCCGCTGCGTGGGGT
>NZ_NVPT01000091.1 GCF_002802985.1 Geodermatophilus chilensis
CTCGTCCGCGGTCAGCCCGCCACCCTGGGGATACCTCATGGTGTGGGCATAGCGCAGGCCGCGCCGACTGTCAGCAGGGTCCGGCCGGCGGCCAACCGAACCCGTAACTCCTGCCGTTAATGATCTTTTAGTCGCAGTCATCGACGCCGATTAGGGACCGGCCTACGGCGCGCGCCGCGTAGGCGTCCCGTCCTGTCCCGTCCCTTATACATCCTCCCTGATCACCATTCTCGAGAGGTAAGCCCGCTAGGTTCGTCAACGACGGATGGAGCGAAGCGGAAATCCCGGTAGCTCTTCTGCGGGACAAGCCTGCGGCCGGATTGGGTCTTCTTCACGAGCTCGACGATCTGCGCGACGTCCTCTTCCCGCATGCCCAGCGATCGGCAGTGGGCAGCGACATCGCCCACGGGGACCCCAAGCCAGCGGCGGCGGACGTTCATGAGGTCAGCCTTGAGTTTGGCCACTTCGTTCCACTTGAGGTGGTTGTTGTACCCAGCCGCCATCTGCCCAAGGTAGGCGAGGATTTCGGGGATGCCGTTCGGCAGGTCATCGTTCACAGCCCCAACCATAGGATTCGGTCCCTCTGACCGGCTGCGGAGCTGCCGCCCAGCGGTCGCGCCGTCCGCCCAGTCGAGGTGTCCGCCGTGGTCGACGCGGTCAACCCGGTACCGGAGGCGCGTGCAGGGTGGAGAGAACTCCCACTGATGGCCCGCCTCATGATCCTCGAGACGGTGCTCCGGGACGAGACCGAGCATCGTCGCCGGACGACCACGGCCGGCCCGATCTCGCATGCAGACCGTGCCGACCTGGAACGACATCGCGGCCGCCGAGTACACCCCTGGGAGGAACCGAGGCGCCCCCCGGGCGGACGATATGATCCAGATATGACGAAGCAGACGCCGCCGTTGAAGAAATGGCAGATAGTTGCCCTGGGAGTCGCGGGCGTACTGATCGCCGTCATCGTGACCGTGGGAGCCATCAGCGAGAAGAACGCGCCGACGACCCCGATTGCCGCCACCGCGGAGGCCTCGGCGGAACCGGCAGCGTCCGAGCCTGAGCCCGAACCCGAGCCTGCGGAGCCCGAGTCTGATGAGGCCTTGACGGTAGAGAACAACGAGGATCTCGCCGCGCTCCTCGCCGCAGTAGAAGACTACGATCTGTTCAAAGAGTTCGCAGCCACGTATCAGGGCAGCACCATCGAGTTCGACGGAATCGTCGCCGCTATGAACCAGCATGGTGACTACAAGACGAGATATGACATCTTGATCTTTGCCGGGGACAATGAGGTTTTCTCACCAGCTTTGACAGCTTGATTGGCGTCGTCGCTGGTGGCGGCAGGGGTTCAGGAAGAGGGCGCGGGCTCTCGGGGTGAAGATCGACTCGCCAAAGACCGACCTCCTCTTCCCCGGGAGCCCGCTGTGTCTCATCGTGCCAGCCTTGACGTGTCGGCATCGGTGTTGAAGGCGGTGACCGGCTGGGTCGCCCGGCGCCGCCGCCGGCCGGGATCGCGGCCCGGCCAGCGGGCCGGGACGGTGCACACCCAGGTCGCCCTGGTGTTGCGCTGGCTGCGCCACCGCCTGGACCTACGCACCCTGGCCGCCGACGCGCAGCTGAGCATCGCCACCGCCTATCGGTACCTGCACGAGGCGCTCGACGTGCTCGCCGCGCACGCCCCCGACCTGTCCGATGTGCTGGCCCACGCCCGCGCCGGCGGGCAGCCGTTCCTGTGCCTGGACGGCACCCTGGTCCCGACCGACCGGGTGGCCGCCCGCGCTGAGGCCGGGCATCACCGGTGGTACTCAGGCAAGCACCACGCCTTCGGCGGCACCGTGCAGGTCCTCTGCGACTCCACCGGCTTCCCGCTGTGGGTCTCCGACGTCCGCCCCGGCTGCACCCACGACCTGACCGCGGCCCGCGAGCTGGTGCTGCCCATCCTGTACCCGCACGCCGCCCGCGGGCTGCCGGTGCTGGCCGACAAGGGCTACACCGGCGCCGGCGTCGGCATCCACGTACCGGTCAAGCACCACCCTGACGGGCCGCTGCACACCGACAACCGCTGCTACAACTCCCTGATCACCGCACTACGCGCACCAGCCGAACGCGGCAACGCCCTACTCGGCCGCTGGCGCGCGCTCGACCGGGTCACCCTCTGCCCGCAGCGCATCGGCGCCATTGCCGCAGCCGCATTGGTCCTGACCTCACTCGACCGCGGAAGTAGGTGAGAAAACCTCAATGCCGAATCGTCAGTGACTGAGCCTTTCCCAGTAGCGGGCGGCTGGTAGGTCGGACCGGACACGCCGACGAGCGCGAGGTGACGGGAGGAAGGGCAGGACCTCGGTAGGAGGGACGTCTTCTCACAGATCGTCTTCCCCATCCGAGGTCGTGGGCGTGTCCGATCCTGTCACCTACACCGCCGTGCTACCGGTCGCCGAGCAGACCGTGCAGTTCGTGTCGGGGCTGCTGGCCGCCGAGCGACGGCGTCGAGGCACCCGCGGCCGGCGCCGGGCGCCGGGCTGCTACCGGCAGGCGGTGCTGGTGCTGCGCTGGTTTCTCGACGGCACCCGGCTGGCGCAGTTGGCCGCCGACCACCGGATCGGCCGCTCCACGGCCTACCGGTATCTGCACGAGGGCATCGACGTCCTCGCCGCCGCCGCACCGGGGCTGCGCGGGGCGCTGCTGGCCGCCCGCGCCGCCGGCCATTCCCATGTGACGGTGGACGGCACGCTGATCCGCACCGATCGGTGTCGCGTCGCCGGGCCGACCGCCCGCGTCGATCGACCCGACCGCCGGGTGGATCTGTGGTGGTCGGGCAAGCACACCTGCCACGGCGGCAACGTGCAGGTCATCGCCGCCCCGGACGGCTGGCCGCTGTGGACCTCGGGCGTGCGGCCTGGCCGTGAGCACGACACCACCGCGCTGCGCGGCCACACCGAGGCGTTGCCGCTGCTGGCCGAGTGGACCGACGACACCCACGCCGTGCTGGCCGACCTGGGCTACGAGGGCGAACGCAGTGCGCTGACCACGCCGATCAAGAAGACCTCCAACGCGCTACTGACCGACGACCAGCGCACCGTCAACCTGCTGCACGCGGCCACCCGGGCCCCGGCCGAACGCGGCAACTCGCTGCTCAAGACCACCTTCAAGGCGCTGCGCCGGGTCAGCCTCTGCCCCTGGCGCGTCGGCGCGATCACCGCCGCCGCCCTTGTCCTCCTCCATCACGAGCACGGCCGGACGACATGATCACCAACCTGGCTCAGCCGTTACTGGGAATGGCTCACTGGGCCTAACTTTCAGTTCAATGACGTCAATATCGTTAATGACCTACACCTCACGGGGCCGAACATTCCAGACACTCTAGGCGTGGGACAGAAACTTCGAATCACTGCCAAAGTGGAGAGTTATTCCGGTGGACACGCAGACCTCCTCCTGCTCGATCCGGTTTCTACCGAAGTAAGGCAATGATTTCGGCCTGACGCATCGCTTCCGGGGCGTCGAAGAACTCCGACGGGCGCACTACTTCCCGAGGAGCTCACCGTGCGCCAGGTGCGGCTGGGGTCAGCAGGTGATCACTGCCCTTGTCGTAGCGCCGTTGCCGCCTCATGGGCTCGAGAACCATCGAACAGCGGCGGAGTCGCCGCGTCGAACCGGAGTGAGCCACCGGAGGCGAACGGCGTGACGCCAGAAGCGCTGACGGCGGCGCGTGCCGACTTCCTCACCACCGTCGACACGAACGAGCCCCACCGCGCCGGCGGCCACCGGGAGGCGCTCGGGTGCGTGCTTGCCGACCTCCACCCCGGCTGGTCGCTGACCTACGACTACGGCCCGCTGACCCTGGCCGCCGGAGCCAGAGCTGATCAAGCAGCCATTGGGCCTTGTCGAGTCATGCCTGCCTGTGCCGCACATGGATCCCGCCGAGCGATCTGCAATCCCGCCTCGGCTGCAGAGGGTCGCCACGGACCGTGCGTCTGGCCACACGCGGAAGCACCGGATACAAGGCGCCGGTGGTCCCCGGACAGTGGACTACGCCCAGGGGCAGGCCACGGCACCGCGAGGCTCCTGTGGAGCGTCGAGCGGGTGGGCATGCGTTTTGCGGCGTCGACAGGGCTCGCGGGCGACGCCGGGCTCTCCACGACTTTGTGCCGCACGTCCTCGACCTGGTGCGCCGGAGACCCGCGATGCCCGGCCGACCGCGGGGGAGCCGGGTGACGGTTCGGAGCCGCCTCGCGGCGACGGGACACGACCGCCCGTACGCCTGCGGGCCCACTCGCCCAGCGGCCGGCAGCGCATCTTGCCCCCCGTCTTCCACCGGGCCGATGATGACGGCGTTCGGCTCGACCGCTCGGGGCGCCCCTCGCGACGCGGGCGCCATCCTCCTCCGCTCCTCCCACCGCCCTCTTCCCGCCCGGTTGGTCCTGCTGGCGTCGCCCGGTGCCCGACGTTCGTCGACTGCTGAGGAGTGCCAGGTGGACCCCGTTCCCTTACTGGCCCTAGTCACCCTCGCGCTGGGTGCCACCGGCGATCTCGTGTCCAACCTGCACCAGTTGCTCCTCCGGTTCGGTGGAGTCGAGCTCCCCGACGACGAGCTCGGGGGTGGCGTCTACGGTCCGGGAACGCGACGGGCCGTCGAAGAACTTCAGGAACAGATGGGGCTTCAGCCGCCCGTACCGGGGGACGTGGACGCCGCGACCGCGGAGGCGCTGAACGAGCGCGCGTTCGAGGAGGAGATGTTCGCTGTGGTCGACGGGCACGTCGGCCGCAACGACGGCACCCCCGTCGCGGGCGCCACGGTCGAGGTCAGGGACGCCGCCAACGAGGGCGGCCTCACGTGCGCCACCACCACGACGGATGACGCCGGCCGCTACCGCGCCTTTTACGACCCCCGCTTCTATGCCCGGGAACGTCCCGGGGTGGTGGTCCCCACCGAGCGCGTGACCGTCGTAGTGCGGGCTCGGGACGCCGACGGCGCCGAGACGACGTCCGACCCGGTCGCCGAGCCGCAGCGCCGGCTGACCGTCGACCTGACGCTGCCGGGGGCGCCCGGGCGCCTGCTGCGGGTGCGGGGCATCGTCGTGGACGACCTCGCTGCACCGGTGGCGGGACTGCGGGTCGAGGCGCTGGACCGGGAGGTCGGCCCGTCGCGGCAGTCGCTCGGCAAGGCCGTCACGAACGAGGCCGGCGCCTTCGAGGTCGCGTACGACCCGGCGCTGTCCCGGCCCGCCGAAGGACCCGGTCGCCGGGGGGCGGCCGCAGACGTCCTCGTGGAGGTCCGCACAGCCGGGGACGAGGCGTTGGTCGTGCGATCCGTGGAGCGACTGGCGGTGCCAGGCGAGGGCGACGTCGGCGACCTGGGCATGGTCGACCCGCGCGTCCTGCTCCTCGGGATCCCGGCCCGGGACGACGAGCTGGTCCGCATCACGGTGCCGGCGGCCGAACCGGACGGGCCCTCGCTGTTCGAGCGGCTGCTGGAGCAGCTGGGCCCGCTGACGCGGGTCCTGCCGCTGGAGCGGTTCGACGAGGAGGCCACGCAGGACGTGAGCTTCGCCGCGCGCGAGCTGGACGTCCCCGTCGACCTTGTCGCGGATCTCGTGACGGCCCACGTCCTGGCCCTCGTGTCCTTCGAGGGCCGGTTCGCCCCGGCGGACCTGTTCGGGCTGATCCGGACGGTAGGCGTGCGCGACGTCCGGTCGCTGGCAACGCGCAGCCGCACCGAGCTCGCCGCCGGCCTGGTGCACGCCGTCGACGCGCGGGTGATCCCCCGCTCGGACGCCGATCCGGGCACGACGGCCGGCGCGATCCATGCCGCAGCGGTCCGGCTCGCGCTGGCCGGTGCCGACGCGGACGCGGGCGCCGTTGAGCGAGTGCTGAGCACGGTCGTCGCCGACCCGGCCCGGCGGGCGGACCTGGTCACGGCCAGTGTGGACTTCGACGGCGACGCCGACGCGTTCTGGAGCGGCGTCGAGCAGACCGATCCCGACCTCCCGGTCGCCGACATCCGCTTCCGACTCCAGTTGGCGGGAGTGGCGGACGGCGCCGTGGAGCTCGTCGAGGCGATCACGCAGGACCTGCCGGACGTCCACGACATGCGCCGGCTGGCCTTGGAGCTGGACGACGAGCGCCTCGGCCGCCTCGTCGAGGCGTCGGGTGCCCGGCCGGCCACGCAGCTCGACGCGGAAGCACCGGAGCAGGCACAGGCTCGACTGCGCCGCGACACGAGCCGGCTGCTTGCCGTGACGCAGCCGACATCGGTGGTCGCCCGGCGGGCTCGCGCCTGGTCGCACGGCGACGCCCCGGTCGTGCCCGTGACGGCGGCCCTGTTCCTGGAGCGCGCGGTCCGCGACACCGACTTCGACCTGGACACCGGGGACGTGGCCGCGCTCGCCGTCGAGCGTGCCGACGTGCTCTTCGACGAGGCGGCGAGCGCCGACGACCGCCGTCGGACGGTTGAGGCAGTCCAGCGGGTCCAACGCCTGTACCGGGTGAGCACGGATCCGGAGGTGATGCACGCGCTCGTCACGGTGGCGGCGCCCGCGGGCGGCCATCTCACCGGGGCGGCGGACATCGCGCGGTACAGCCGGTCGGCGTTCCTGGCCGGCTTCGGGCAGGAATCGGCCCGGGTGCGCGCCGGGCTCGAACAGGTCCACGACCGGTCCCGAGCGATGGTCGACACGCTCTCCACGTTGATGGTCGCGGCGCACCAGGACGTGTCTGACACGATGCCTCAAGCCGTCCGGGCTGCGGCTCCCGTGGACGGTGCCACGCCCGGGGGCGTCCCGGCCGGCGGCGCGGGGCAGCACGACGCGGGGATCGCGAGCTGGACCGACTTATTCGGCGGTGCCGAGCAGTGCGAGTGCGGCGAGTGCCGTTCCATCACCGGGCCCGCCGCCTACCTCGTGGACCTCTTCGAGTACCTGGACAAGCGCTGCAGGGCCGACGAGCGGGGCGTCACGCCGCTGGACCACCTGATCGGGCACCCGACCCGGACCGCGGCGAACGGTGACGACCACCCGATCGCGGGCCTGCGACCGGACCTGGCCCACATCAAGCTGACCTGCGCCAACGTCGAGACCACGGTCCCGACGATCGATCTGATCAACGAGATCCTCGAGAGCTCCGTCGCGTTCGGCCAGCCCACCCCCCTGCTCCTCGGTCCGGACGGCGAGCCGGTGCAGCCGGCCGTCCTGCGCCCCAACGAGCCGTCCCCCGGGGTCACGGGGCGCCAGCTCTCCGCGGCGCCGGAGCACGTGATCGAGCGAGCCTACCGGCTGCTGTCCCGGGCGGTCTATCCGATGGTGCTGCCGTACGACCGCCTGCTCACGACGGCACGCGTTCATCTCGCCCAGGTGGGCACGAGCCGAGCCGATCTGCTGGAGCTGTTCGGTCCCGGACCGTCGACCCTGCCGGTCGCTGCCGACCGCCTGGGACTGCTTGCCCGGGACGTGGAGATCCTGACCGGGCGGTCGCTGGACGGGGCACCGACGGCCGAACCCGTCCCGACCGAGGCGCTGTTCGGCTTCGAGGCGGGCGAGGCGGGATGGACCGACCGGCTTGCCGCGTCCCGGACGGCGCTGACCCGCTTGGGCGTCTCCTTCGGCGAGCTGGTCGAGCTGCTCCGCATGCGCGTCGTGGGCGGCATGGTGCCCGATGCGGAGGAGGGGGGCACCGCGTCCCACCTGCTCCTCGACGTCGACCAGCTCACGGTCCTGCGCTCCGCCGGCTACGTCGTGGAGGCCGGTTCGGCGATCGAGGAGGCCCTGGACCGCGGCGGCCTCACGGCGGACGACGTCCGCGGATTCGTCGACGGGTTCGGTGCAGCGCTCGGGGCGACCGTGGTGCTCGACCCCCCGCCGAGCTGCGACCCGGACGAGATCCGCCTGCGGCACCTGGACGGCACGGAGCTCGCCGAGGGGGAGTGGCTGCGCCTGCACCGCCTCGTGCGGCTGTCCCGCCGCACCGGCATCCCGCTGAGTGACCTGGACACGGCGCTGACCGCAGTCGGAGTCCCCAGCACCGCCGGCGCAGCCGACGACCTGGACGCGCCCACCCTCGTCCGGCTCGCCGTCCTGGCGCGGCTGCGGCAGACCGAGGAGGTCACCTGGGCGCAGGTCGCCGCCCTCGTGGGCGACATCCCCACGCACGGCCCCGACAACCTCTACGACGAGCTGTTCGTCCGCAGCGGGCTCGCGCGGACGCAGCCTGCCCTGCGCCGAGCTCCGGACGGCAGGGTGCTCGGGGACGGCATGCCGCTGACGGACGCGATGCCGGCCCTCGGGTCCGCGCTGGACGTCGACCTGGCCGAGCTGCGGGCGATCGCGGCGTCGTCGGGCCTGGGCGTGCTGTCCCTGCCCGCGGTCTCCCAGCTATTCCGGACCAGCGTGTTGGCCCGGCTGCTCGGCGTGACCCCGTCCGACTGCGCACTCCTCTGCACCCTCCTGCCCCCGGCGGCCCCGGTCGCCGGCGCCGCGTCCGACGTCGTCGACCTCCTGGCCCGCGCCCGCCGGCTCCTGGGTGCCGGGCTGACGCCGGACGTGCTGTCCCGGTTGACCGCGGTCACCGCCCCCGGTGCCGCACCGGCCCCGGCGACGGGGACGGAGCACGCCGGCGTGCTCGGGGCCCTTGCGGCCGCCGGGGCCGCCGCCGACGCCCGGGACCAGCGCGAGGCCGCGGAGGAGGCGGAGGCCGCCCGCACCGGCACCGGGCTCCCGCCCGCGACCGTCGCGTCCCGCGCCGACGCGCGCCGGGCGGACCGGCTGCGGGCCGCGAGCGACGTGGTCGCCGACGCGTTCTCCCTCGACGGCGACGTGGTCCGCGGGGTGCTCGCGGCCCGGCCGCAGACCCTGCTCCTGACCGACCTGGGTGACCTCGCCGTGCCCCAAGGACCCGACGGACCGGCCGGGGGGGTCGACCCGGCCCGTCGCGGCGAAGCGCTCGCGATCCTCGCTGGATTCGCCCGCCTCGCGACGGTCGCCGACGCCACCGGGGTCGCGTGGCGCCGGCTTCGGCCGGCGCTGACCACCAGCGGCCGCACGGCGGACTCGGCCGCGGCGACGTTGTTCGACGGGTCGGATGCTGCGGCCGCCGTCGCCGTCGTAGAGGACGTCGCGCGCTTCACCGCGCTGGCCGAGCAGACCTGTCGCCCGCAGGCGCTCGCCGACGCGGTGGTCGCTCTCGCCGCCGCCGCTGAGCCGGCGTGGCCACCCGCGGCCAGGGCGGCGGCAGCCGCCTGGGCGACGGCGCCGGTGGCGGAGGTCGAGTCCCTCCTCGCGCTCGGTCATCCCGCCCTGGACGGGGTGGAGGCGGCTCGGCACCCCCTGGTCGCGCTCGACCACCTCCGGACCTGCCTGCGGCACGCGGCCCGGCTCGGCCGGCCCGTCGCCGAGGTCCCGGCCCTGCTCGACGAGCCGATCGGCTCCGACGCGCTGGACGCCCTGGTGAAGGGCGTCGCTGCGGGCTACCCGGCGTCGAGCTGGCCGGAGGTCTCCCGCCAGTTGGCCGATCCCGTCCGAGAGCGCAGCCGGGACGCGCTGGTGGCCTACCTCGTGCATCGCGACGGCCTCACCGGGCCCGACCAGCTGTTCGACACCTGCCTGATCGACACCCGGATCAGCTCCTTCGCCCTGACCTCCCGGATCCGGCAGGCGATCTTCGCGGTACACACCTACGTCCAGCGCTGCCAGCTCGGGCTCGTCCGCGGCGTGCGTCCCGACCAGATCGACACCGCCGAGTGGGAGGGCATGGCGAGCCAGCCGGTGTGGACGGCGCGGCTGGAGGCGATGCTGCGTCCCGAGTGGCTGCTCGAGCCGTCCTGGCGGGACAACAAGACGAGGCTGTTCAAGGACGCCGAGAAGACGCTGCGGCAGTCGGACGTCACGCCCGGCAGCGTGCTCGAGGTGTACGACCGCTACCTGGCCGACCTCGGCGACATCGCGGCGCTCGAGGTCTGCGGGACGTTCCTGCAGACCGTGTTCACCGGGCAGGAGGAGGGCCGGTACCGGTCCGTGCTGCACGTCGTCGGTCGGACCCGCAGCAGCGTCCCCCGCCGGTACTTCTACCGCCGGCTCAACCAGCACGTGCACTACCGCGAGTGGACGGACTGGGAGCCCGTCCCGGTGGACATCCAGGGGGTAGAGCAGGACCGGACCGGGCTGCGCAACGAGAACCAGGCGGCCGAGCTGATCGAGCCCGGCGTCCAGGTGCTGCCGGTCGTGTGGCGCGACCAGGTGCACCTCTTCTGGCCGACGTTCGTACGCAAGGTCGAGGGCAAGGACGCCCCGCCGGCTGTCGACACGAGCCGGCCGACGATCACCGCGTCGTTCGCCCGGCCGTACTGGGAGATCAAGCTGTGCTGGACGCGGCGCGACACCACCGCCTGGTCTCCCAAGGAGCAGTCGACCGCGCTGGTCGAGACCTGGTGGAAGGACGCCGTCCGGATCGCCGGTCGGGGGACCTTCTACACCGGACCCAAGCTGCCGGACCCCAACGAGGTGGTCCTGCAGGCCCGCCTCGACCCGGACCGGCAGCTCGCGCTCGTGGTCGGTGAGCGCCAGCCGGACGGCTCCGTCGGGGCCCGGTGCGAGTTCTCCTTCGACCGTGCCGCCGGAGAGATGCGGGTCGGTCCGGTCCTCCGCGAGCTCTCCGGTGACCACCCGCCGTTCGCCGCAGCGACCCTGACCGGTTCCTACCTCGGACTGCGCGCCGAGGGTGGGGTGAGGGTCGTGCCGGCACCCGAGAAGCCCAGGGGCGACCTACTGTGCACGCCACTGGCCCCGCTGCGGGTGCTCACGCTCAACCAGGGCTACGGCGCCCCGCTGCAGGCCCCGTACTTCCTCGACCTCGGTGACGGCGCGTGCTTCGCCACCGCCGAGCCCTCGGCCAGCACCTTTGCCCGGCTCGTGGCCAAGCCGGACAGCTCCATGCTGACGGGCCCGCACCGCGTCGGGCAGTACCTGGAGCAAGCCGCCGCTGCCGCCATGACGACCGGACCGACCGTCTCCACGTGGACGACGTACCAGGCCGCCGCTGCGTCTGCCGCCGCGCTGCCGGTGCTGCAATCGTCCATCACCTCGAAGGCGGCCCAGACCATCGCCGCGGTCGGGCTCACCGCCGGTGTCGCCGACCAGGTGGCGGGGCCCGAGCTCGTCTACCTCCCCATCCACTTCCCTGAGTGGACGTGGGCCACTGTCCCGTCGGTGCACCTGACGGTGACCCCGTTCTCCCACCCGCTCGTGGACCGCTTCCGGGCCATCCTGCGACGCGAGGGGCTGCACGCGCTGCTGTCGCCGGCGACCCAGCGGCTGACCGTACCGACCGCCGACACGCTGGCCGCGAGGCTGCGACCGGAGCCGCAGCGCATGACCGTCCCCGCGGTGGAGGGGGTCGACTTCGCACCCGGGTCCCCGTTCGGCACCGAGAACGCGGAGCTGTTCTTCTTCCTGCCGGGGCTGATGACCGCCCTGCTGACGGAGAACAAGCAGTACTCCGCCGCGATGCGGATGCAGGCCGTCTTCTACGACCCGCTCGGCGGGGGGGCCACGCCCGAGGACGCCTGGACGTACCTGCCGCTGCGCGAGGCCAAGGCCGTCCGGCTCGACGAGCTGCTGTCGACCACGGCGCTGCCCCCGGGCGACCCTGCGCGGGTCGCCTTCGAGGCACAGATCGAGGCGATGCGGCTGTACCCGTTCCAGGCCCACCGGATCGCCCGGCTGCGCCCGCTGGCGTACAAGAAGTGGGCGGTGATCCAGGCGGTCAAGCTTCAGCTGGCGATCAGCCGCGACCACCACGCCCAGTTCCCGAACCCCGAGGCGTTCAACCGGGCGTTCCAACCCGCCCTGCTCGCGTCGGCCCTTCTCGGACCTCGGCCGCAGACCCTCCGTCCCCGGGTGTCGATGGCTCCCCGCAGCTACGCTGAGCTGCGGCCGGACTTGGACGGTCTGGGCAACGTGCTGCTCACCGCGGAGACCGCGCTGGGGCCGGTGGCGACCGCGGCGCTGGACCTCGCGGTCCCGCACGCCGGAGGGCCGGGTACCGGGCAGGCGGCCGAGCCCACCGCGGCGGCGGTGCAGCGGGCCGCGATGGGCTACTTCGGCATCCCCCCGGACCACAAGCTGCTGGCGCTGTGGGACGAGGTGGACGACCGGCTCTTCAAGCTCCGCAACAGCATGGACCTCAACGGGGTCCAGTCCCAGCTGCCGCTATTCCCGCCGCGCATCGACCCCGCCGTCCTCGCCGAGGCGATCGCCGGGGGGATGACGCTTGCTGGGGCGCTCGCCGCGCTCAGCGCACCACGGCCACCGCAGCGCTTCGAGCACGCGCATGCCGAGGCGGTCACCGACGCCGAGCGGCTCGTCACCCTGGGTGAGGCGCTCCTCGCGACCGCGGCCGGCCGCGACGAGCACGCTCTGGCCCGGCTGCGTTCGACTCACGACGTCGCCCTGGCCCGGCTCGTGCTGGACACGCGCCGCAAGCAGCTCGACGCCGCCCGGGGCGAGCTCACGGAGGTCCTCGGCCAGCGCCGCGGCTTGCTCGAGCAGTGGGAGCACTTCCGTGACCTGCTGGGACTGCCGGACATGCCCGCGCCGAGCCTAAGCCCGTACGCCCCGGGGACGACGCACCCATCCCGCCCGCTCAACCTCGTGCCATCCGAGAAGGTGTCCTTCGAGGACCTCCGGGTCATCCCCGGCCTGGCGATCGGGCTCCTGAACTCGGCTCCGCCGACCCGGGTGGCCGGCGCCGTCGCCGGTGCGGTCGACGCCGGTGCCGCGGGGATGACCATGGCGCCGGGCATGATCCTGGCCGAGGAAGAGCAGGAGTTGCAGGAGAGCTTCGCGGCCGTGCGGCTGAGTTTCGACGCGGCCTTGCTCGACACCCTGGCGGGCGTCGTCGGCCTCATCCCCAATTTCGAGGGCGCGGTCAAGCCGTTCGGCGCCGGCGCGGCGGTCCACTTCGGCGGCCAGGCGCTTGCGGCGGTGGCACGCGCGGCGGCCGGGAACAAGAACACCGCGGCCGGGATGCACCGTTTCCTCGCGCAGGTGTACGCCAAGCAGGCGAACGTCGTGCTGCGGGAGCGGGAGTGGGTGGCCGGGCTGAACCGCGCCGCCGCAGCCGTGCGGGAGGTCGACCAGCGGGCGCTCACCATGAACCTCAACATCGCCTACCGGCAGGCGGAGCTGGACGCGCAGGTCGCCTCTGTGACGCACGCGGAGCAGATCGAGACGTTCCTGCGCGACAGCTTCACCCGGACCGAGATCTACGCCTGGAAGGTGGACCGGCTGCGCGAGCTGTTCCGCCGAGCGTGCGACGTGGCATTCGAGAGCGCGCTGGCCGCCGACGCGAGCTTCCGTGCGCAGCGCGAGCCGGGTAACCCGCACTCCTTCGTCACGGTCCAGCCCCCGCGCGACGCGCGCGAGGAGCTCATGACCGGTCATGCGCTGCTGACCTGCCTGCAGGAGATGAGGCGCACCTTCCACGCCACCGAACCCGCCGGTCCGCACGTCGTGCGACAGTTCTCGCTGCGGGACGTCGACCCGTGGGCGCTGTACTACCTACGCGAGGAGGGCAAGGCGACGTTCAGCCTGCCCGAGGTGGTCTTCGACATCGACCATCCCGGCCACTACGACCGCCGCATCCGCAGGGTCCGTGTGTCGGTCCTGTGCACGACCGGGCCGACGGTGGGGGTGACCGGGACGCTCACCCTGACCGGCAGCCGCCGGCGCCGTGGGCCGGTGGCCGCCGGCGCCCCGGAGGAGGACACCGCCGGGCCGGAGTCGATCGCGCTGAGCACCGGCCGCGACGACGCGGGGTACTTCGGGGACGCGGACGAGCCGCACCTGTTCCGCCCGTTCGAGGGACGCGGCGCCGTCTCCGACTGGCAACTGACCCTGCCGGCCGAGTTCCGCAAGATGAACTACCGCGAGATCGCGAACGTCGTCATGACCGTGGAGTACAAGGCCAAGGACGCGGGTCTGCCCTTCGCGCAGGCGCGGACCGCGTTGATCAGGCAGGCGCTGAACGCCCTCACCCGTCCCGGTGGGGCGGGACCCGACGCGGGCCCGTACCGGCTGGTCAGCCTGCGGCACGACTGCCCGGACGCCTGGGCAGCGTTTCGCGCCGGGCAGCCGCTGGACGTGGCGGTCGTTCCGGAGATGCTGCCGTACTTCCTGAGGGACCGGTCCATGCCCACGCTCGAGGACGCCGTCGCGTTTCCGCTCCCGACGGCGCGGCCGGCCGGGGACCCGGTGGTGCTGGCTACGGGCGGGGCGGGGCCGTGGTCGCTGGCGCTTCCGGACCCCGACGCGCTGGGCGACCCAGCCCGGACCGACGACGTCGCCCTCCTGCTCCACTTCGCGTTGTAGCCCGCCGATGCCTTCGTCACCCGCGCCCGATGCGGCGGACACGGCCGGCCCACCGGCCGCCGCCGGAGTGGCCGCGCGGTCCACAGTGGCGGCCCCGCAGATCTCGCTGCCCAAGGGCGGCGGTGCCATTCGGGGGATGGGCGAAAAGCTGGCGATCAACCCCGTCACGGGGACCGGGTCGGTGACCGTCCCGATCGCCGTCAGCCCTGGGCGGGACGGGTTCGGGCCGACCCTAACGATGGGCTACGACTCGGCCGCCGGGAACGGCCCGTTCGGGCTCGGGTGGACGCTCGACGTCCCGCGGGTGCAGGTCAGCACTGACAAGCGGCTCCCGCTCTACCATCCCGCGGCGCCGGACGGGGACGACGCGGACGTGTACGTGCTGTCCGGCTCGGAGGACCTGGTCCCGGTCCTCGCCGCGGACGGCCGCCGCCTGGTGACCACGACCGCGGACGGCCGGCACACGATCCACCGCTACCGGCCCCGGGTCGAGGACGCCTACGCGCGCATCGAGCGGTGGACGGCGACCGACGGCGGCGACGTGCACTGGCGGTCCTGGTCCGGCCAGAACGTGCTCACCGTCTACGGCCGGGACTCCGACTCCCGGATCGCCGACCCCGCGGATCCCACCCGGGTGTTCGCCTGGCTCGCCTGCGAGACCCGCGACCGCCGCGGCAACGCCGTCGTCTATGGCTACAAGCCCGAGGACGGCGCAGGGGCACCCGCCCCCGCGGCGCACCAGACGAACCGCGGCGCGCCGGACGACGCCCGCCGGGGTGCCCAGCGCTACCTCAAGCGCATCCACTACGGCAACCGACTGCCGCTGCTCACCGCGGACGGCGCCCGTCCGCAAGACCTGACAGCCGAGCAGGTCAACGGCGCCGGGTGGATGTTCGAGGTCGTCCTGGACTACGGCGAGCACGATCCCGCGGCGCCGACGCCGCGCGAGGTCGCCGCCTGGCCGCACCGCCTGGACGCGTTCTCCTCGTACCGGTCCGGGTTCGAGATCCGCACCGCGCGCCTGTGCCGGCGGTTCCTCGTCTTCCACCACTTCCCCGACGAGGACGGGGTCGGGGCGGACTGCCTGGTGCGGTCGACGACCCTCGCCTACACGCCCGGGGCCGACCCGCGCGCGGTCCCCCCGTCCGAGCCGCCGCCGAGCACACCCGCCGGTCCCGGGTATGCCTGCCTGCGCTCGGTGACAACGGCCGGTCACGTGCGGCGTGGGGCCGGGTACCTGCGTCGGCCGATGCCGCCGCTCGAGTTCGACTACTCACCGGCCGTGCTCGACCCGACCGTGCGTGCGCTCGACGGCGGTGAGCTGCCCGACCTGCCCCCGGGCCCGGACGGTGACCGGCTGTGGTGGACGGACCTGCACGGGGAGGGCCTGACCGGCGTCCTGGTCGAGGCGGGCGGTGAGTGGTACTACAGCCGCAACCTCACCCCGGCCGCCGACGGCACCGTACGGTTCGCGCCCAGCGAGCTCGTCGCGAGCCGCCCGAACGTCCTCCTGGCGGAGGGAGGTGTCCACCTGATCGACCTCGCGGGCGACGGCCGCCTGGACGTGGCCGTCCTCGACGGGTCCGTCACCGGTTTCTTCGAGCACGACGACTCCGAGGGGTGGTCGCCGTTCCGGCACTTCACCGCGTTCCCGAATCGCGCGGTCGACGCGCCCGACGCACGCCTCGTGGACCTCGACGGCGATGGGCGACCAGAGTTGGTGGTCATCGAGGACGAGGGGATGACCTGGTACCCGTCGCTCGGCGAAGCGGGGTACGCCGACCCCCAGCGCACCGCGATGGCCCTGGACGAGGAGCGCGGCCCACGGCTGGTGTTCTCGGACGGGGCCGAGTCGGGTTATCTCGCGGACATGAGCGGCGACGGTCTCGTCGACCTGGTCCGCATCACCGGGGGCGGGGAGATCTGCTACTGGCCCAACCTGGGGCACGGCCGCTTCGGTCGCAAGGTGAGCATGGACGACGCACCCCGGCTCAGCGACCACGGCACCCTGGACCCGGGCCGGCTCCTCCTCGCCGACGTGGACGGCACCGGCACCACCGACCTCATCCACCTGGGTCCTGACGGCGCACGCGTTCACTTCAACCTCTCCGGGAACGGCTGGAGCACCGAACCGACAGTGCTGGAGTCGTTCCCGGTCGTGGACGACGCCGTCTCCGTGGTGACCGCCGACCTCAGGGCGGACGGCACCGCGTGCTTGGTGTGGTCGTCGTCCCAGCCGTCCGCGGTGCACCGGCCGACGCGCTACGTCGCCCTTATGGGCGCCGGCAAGCCGCATCTCCTCACCCGCATGGTCAACAACCTCGGGGCCGAGACCACGGTGACGTACGCACCGTCGACCGCCTTCTACGTGCGCGACGAGCTCGCGGGGACCCCCTGGGTCACCCGAATCCCGTTCCCCGTGCACGTCGTCGCGGCAGTGGAGAGCTACGACACCGTCAGCCGCAACCGGTTCACCACCACCTACGACTACCACCACGGCTACTACGACGCCGACCAACGCGAGTTCCGGGGGTTCGGCCGGGTGGACCGGCGCGACACCGCGGCCGCAGACGACGCCGACGAGGATCGGGGCGGAGGGCCGGGCGGCGGGACGGGTGTCGCCGGCGGCGACCCGGCGACCCGCGTGCCGCCCGTCCTGACCAGGACCTGGTACCACACCGGCGCAGACCTCCCGGCTCCGGGGCTGGCCGGCCGGTACGCCCGGGAGTACTTCGGCGCGCCCCCGGCCGCCCCGGTCGGAGCGGGCGCGGCCGCCGAGGAAGCCGCGGCGGCGAAGCTGCGTTCATGGGCGGGGCGTGAGCTGCTGCCGCACGCCGTGCAGCTCGTCGACGGGGAGCTCGCCGACGGCGCGGTGCCGGACGGCGGCGGGCTCGGGAACGGCGCGGCGGCAGCGGGTCTGACGGTCCCGGAGGCGAGGCAGGCCGCCCGGGCGCTGCGGGGTGCCGTCCTGCGCGAGGAGGTGTACGGGCGGGACGGGACCTCCCGGCAGGACGTGCCCTACTCGGTGCACGACCGCAGCTACACGATCCGTCGCCTGCAGCGGCGAGCTCACCAGCGCGACGCCGTGTTCGACGTCCACCACCGCGAGGACCTCACCCACGTCTACGAGCGCGACCCGGGGGACCCGCGCCGGGAGCACCGCATCACCCTGGAGGTCGATGCGGTGGGCAACGTCCTGAGATCGGTCGCGGTCGCGTACGGGCGCCACGCGTCGTCCCCGGCGGTCGAGGGGGACCGTCGGGTGCAGCGGACGACGCTGGTCACCCTCACCCAGGCAGCCACGGCGACGCTCGCGTCCGACCGCTTCCCGGACGACCACCTGGTCCCGCGGCCGGTCGAGCAGCGCACGTTCGAGGTGACCGGGTTCGTGCCCGCCGGCGGGGCCGGGGACGCGAGCACACGGTTCACCGTCGGCGACTGGACCGATCCGGGCGGCACCGAGTTCACCTGGCTCGATGGGACGCTGATCACGTCGGTCGACGGCCCGGACGGCCCCGGAGGACCGGACGGACCCGGCACCCCGCGCCGGCGGCTCCTCGAGCACACCCGGACGCTCTTCCGCCGTGACGACCTCTCCGGGCCACTGCCGTCCGGAGCTCTCGAGCCCCTCGCCCTGCCGTTCGAGAGCTACCGGCTGGCGTTCACCCGCGAGCTCCTCGACAGCGTCTACGCGGGACGGGTGCCGGACGAGGTCCTCACGCACGAGGGCGGGTACACCACGGACGCCGGCGCACCGGGGTGGTGGCTTCCGTCCGGCCGCGCCTTCTGCTCGCCGGGGACGTCCGACAGCCCGGCCGACGAGCTGGCGCACGCCCGCCGTCACTTCTTCCTCGCCCATCGCTTCTGGGACCCGTTCCACACACCCGCCCGCAGCACCGAGACCGTGGTGACCTACGACGCCCACGACCTGCTGATCACTGCGACTCGGGACGCCGTCGGAAACGAGGCCCGCGCCGTGCACGACTACCGCGTGCTGCGGCCGCGGCTGCTCACCGACGCCAACGGCAACCGGACGGCCGTGGCGTTCGACGCGCTGGGGCTCGTGACCGGCACGGCGGTCATGGGTCGACCGGCTCCGGCGCCGGTCGAGGGGGACTCGCTCGACGGTTTCGAGCCGGACCCCGGGGAGCAGGCGCTCCGCGACTACCTCGCCGACCCCACCGCGCGCGCGGCGCACCTGCTCGGGACGGCCAGCACCCGGGTCGCCCACGACCTGCTCGCGTACTTCGACTCCCGCGACCGCGAGCGTCCCCAGCCGGCCGTCGTGGTGACCCTCGCCCGCGAGACCCATGCCGCCGAGCCGGCGCCCTCGGACGGGCTGCGGATCCAGCACGCCCTCGCCTGGTCCGACGGGTTCGGCCGTGAGGTGCAGCACAAGGTGCTCGCCGAGCCCGGCACGGTGCCGCTCCGTGCTCCCGACGGGACGGTCCTGGTCGACGCCGACGGCCGACCGCAGATGACCACCCAGGACATGGCGACGCGCTGGGCCTGCACCGGCTGGACGGTGTTCGACGACAAGGGCCGGCCCGTGCGTCAGTACGAGCCGTTCTTCACCGATCGGACCGACCTCGAGCCGGACGTCCGGGTCGGGGTCAGCCGGGTGCTCGTCCACGATCCCCTCGGCCGCGTCGTCGCGACCTTGTACCCCGATCACACTTACGACAAGGTCGTCGTCGAAGCGTGGAGCCGGACCACGTCCGACCGCAACGACACGGTGCTCGGGGCCGACGGCGCGGAGGGTGATCCGCTGACGGACCCGGACGTCGCCGCCCACGTGGCCCGTCACCTCGCGGACCGTCCGGCCGGCTGGCGCACGTGGCACGCGGACCACGTCGCACGCCCCGCCGGCGACCCGGAGCACCAGGCGGCCGTGAAGGCCGCCGCTCATGCGGGGACGCCCACCACCGAGCACCACGACCCCCGCGGCCGTCCGTTCGTGACGGTCGCGCACGACGGGTTCCACCCGGTGACGTCCGAGCCCCTGCTGACCGCCACCCGGGCGTGGCGGGACGCGGCGGGCCACGTGCGCGTCGTCCGGGACGCCGACACCCGCGGCAGCGACGAACTGGGGCGTGTCGTGGCCCGGTACGGGTACGACCTGCTGGGTCGTCGGGTGTGGCAGGTGACGCTCGACGAGGGCGAACGGTGGGTCCTGCCGGACGCCGCAGGCCATCCGATACGCGCCGGCGACAGCCGGGCGGTGCACCGGACCACCTACGACGCGGTGCGACGCCCGACGGAGGTCCATGTCACGGTCGCCGGCGTCGAGCGCCTGGCCGAGCGGACGACGTACGGCGAGGCGCTGGGTGCGGCGCTGAACCACCGGGGCCGGGTCCACCAGGTGTTCGACGCCGCGGGCGTCCGCACGAACGAGGCCTACGACTTCAAGGGCAACCTGCTCGCCGACCGGCGCGAGCTGCTCGCGGACGAGCGTGCCGAGGTCGACTGGCAGACCGGGTCCCCGGTGACCGGCGGCACCTTCACGTCCGGCGCCACGTTTGACGCGATGAACCGGCCCCGCAGCCTCACCGCCCCGGACGGCACCGTGACCAGGCCACGGTGGAATGCCGCCAACGTCCTCGGGAGCCTGGCCGTCCGGGTGGCCGGTGCGGCGGCCGACGCCGTCTTCGTTGCGGGCGTCGACTACGACGCCCGCGGTCGGCGCACCGAGATCCGCCTCGGCAACGGCGCCCGGACCCGCTATGAGTACGACCCGCTGACGTCCCGCCTCCGGCGCCTGACGACGACGCGGCCGGGTCACGGCGACGAGCTGGCGCCGATCTTCGCCACGGCGACCGTCGTCCAGGACCTGCGCCTCACCTACGACCCGGTCGGCAACGTGACGCAAGTCGAGGACGCGGCGGCGGTCACGGTGTTCCACGCGGGAGCCCAGGTTCGTCCCGTGAGCGAGTACACGTACGACGCCCGCTACCGGCTCGTGGCGAGCAGCGGCCGCGAGCACATCGGGCAGACCGCGCTGCACCCCGGGCCGCCGCCGGGCTCCCCGCGGGACGCCCCGTTCCTCGGGCGGGCTGCGCACCCCCACGACCTCAGTGCACTGCGCCGCTACACCGAGGACTACGCCTACGACCTCGGCGGCAACCTCGAGCGCCTGCGCCACACCGCCGTCGACGGCACCTGGACCCGGCACTTCCGCTACACCGAGGCGAGCAGGGTCGAGCCGGGGGTCCACGGCAACCGCCTGTCCGCGACCGGCCTCGGCGACGACTTCCACCACGCCCAGACGTTCACCTACACCGATACCTCCGGCCTGGACGCGAACGGCTCGATGACGTCGCTGGGCAGCACGACCCTCGACTGGGACGCCCGGAACCGGCTGCGTCGGGCCACGCTCGTCGGCGGCGACACGGTGACCTACGTTGACGACGCCTCCGGCCGGCGCCGGCGCGTCGTCCGCCGCGCCGCGAGCGGGACGCTGCGGGAGGAGCGGGTTCACCTCGACGGTCTCGAGATCCACCGCCGCTACGACGCGACCGGCGCGGTCGCGTCGGAGCGGCGGATCCTGCACGTGATGGACGACCGGCACCGGCTTGCGCTCGTCGACCTGCCGGAGCCCGGCTCACCCTCGCCACCCGCGATCCGTTACCAGCTCGGCGACCACCTGGACTCGGCCACTGTTGAGCTCGACGGCGCCGGGCGCCTGGTGTCCTACGAGGAGTACCACCCCTTCGGCACCACGTCGTTCCAGGCCGCCGGTGCCGCAGAGACGAGCCTCAAGCGGTACCGGTTCACCGGCAAGGAGCGCGACGAGGGGACCGGCCTGGCGCATCACGGGGCCCGGTACTACGCCCCGTGGCTGGCCCGGTGGACCAGCTGCGACCCCGCAGGCCTGGCCGACGGGCTCAACGCCTACGTATACGCCCGGTCTCGGCCCACGACGGGCACCGACGCGACCGGCCGGGAGACCGTGACCATCCCCGAGGTCACCGTCGAGGGCCGCCGGCCCGACCAAGTGGCTGCCGACATCCAGGCGCGCACGGGGGTGCGGGCCTACACCTTGGCGAAGGCCCTGGGCATCAAGCCCGGCGGGACGGCGACCTGGGTCAGCGACGTCGAGGAGCGCATCGACGCCTTCGCCGAGGCGCAGGAGCAGGCGCGGGCCCCCGCTGCGGGCGACGACTACGCGGGGCCGTCGATCGGGATGGACACGCACAGCGCCGACGAGATGCGCAGCCAACGCCAGGCGCGAGACCGCGAGGAGTACCTCCGGGAGCACCCGAACCTCCGCTCCGTGGTCATGGCCGACGCCCAGCGGGTCTCGCGAGCGACCGGCCCGGCTGGCGACTCGATCTCGGGTGCCGCGGCGGGGGCGTACATGCTGGCCGGGCAGGACCCGGCCACCGCGACGCAGAAGGGCCGGCTGGTGGGCGCCATCGCAGGGCTGCTGCCGGGCGGCCGGGGACAGGCAAGCCAGCAGCTGACCGCCGTGCACGACGCCGGCCAGGCGTGGTCGTCGTGGGCGAGGGCCGAGACTCAGAGCGGTGCTCCGGTCGCGCCATCGGCGGCGACGACGTCCGCCACGGCGCCCACGCTGACCTATTCCCAAGGGTTCTCGCTGAGCAACGACCTCGCGCGGGCCGGCTACACCGGCGTCTTCGGCAAATACCCAGGCAACGTCGAGTACGTCGAGGCGCACCCCGACACCTTCACCATCGACCGGCCCTGGGGGTGGACGCCCATGTACAACGCCGGCGGGGTCCAGGGTGCGTTGCAGGCGAACGGCCGCTTCGTCTTCACCTCCCGGACGTTCACCGGGACGTTCCGTCTCGAGGCGGAGCAGGTGTTCCGGGCCGGCGTCCAGCCCGAGTACGACCTGCGCTAGGAGCCTGCTGAAGAAGGTCTCTGGGACTGGGCCTGAATCGGCGGGACGATGAGGGTCGTGCAGGGCACTTCCCACCCTGAGCATGTGCTGATGGATGCCGAGTCGGTGTCGGGTCGTCTGTTGCCGCCGGGCAGCGTGTACGCGTTTCTGGCCGAGCATCGCCGAGAGCTTTTCCGGACGCGCTGTTCGCCGATCTGTTCCCCTCGCCGCTGGGCCGCCCGAGCGTGCCGGCCGACATCGTCGCGGCGGTGCTGGTGCTGCAGGCGCTGGAGGGCCGCTCGGATCGGGAGGCGGTCGAGGCGCTGACGTTCGATCTGCGG
>NZ_NVPT01000092.1 GCF_002802985.1 Geodermatophilus chilensis
GCTCCTCGGCGGTCAGCCCACCACCGTCGGGATACCTCACGGCTTCGGCATAGCGCACACCGCGCCGCCCGTCAGCAGATCCGGAACCTCCGCCGTTAATGATCTTTAGATTAGCACCTGCCTACGAGAGCCATGCTCCCCACCACCGGGCGTTCAGGAGCGCAATATTTGATCTCCGTCATTCGGGACGCGACGTCTGTCAGGAGCCCCGGTTCCGTAGCGGCTCACTCGTAGAAGGACCGCACGGCCGTCATCCACCGCGAGACCGTGGTGTGATCCCGGAAGGTCTCTTCGCCATTTGTCTTCTGAACCGGCGCGTCGTGTGGGGTCCGGCGCCACGTCGCGAGGTGCGAGACCATGATTGCGCGCCAGTTGGCTGTCTGCACGGTCAGGACGGGTACCGCGCGACCCTCATCCCGTACGCCTCGATGGTGTTCGGGGACCGCTTGCGTCGCTCAGAAACTGCAACGAGGCCGTCCCTGCCGCGTGGAGCCGGTCCTCCGGATCGACGATCCCAGGCCGCTCCGTCACCCCATCGCTGAGGAGGGCTGTCGCCAGTCGGGTCCACGATCACGCACCGGACGCTACTGACCGGGTGTGACAGAAGATGTCAGTCGCGCCGATGGGGCGGCAGTGAACCACAGCGCCTGACACCCGGCGGGGGAGTACGCAACCGCTGGGTCGCGGCTGCAGGTGGTCATCCCGGACATGATTTCCGGCTAGAGCGCTGACCAGCAAAGCTCAATGCGACACCTGTACTGACCTGCGCGTATAGGTGTGGGAGGCCGTTGACAGTCAATGGCACATTGAGGTTTTCTCACCGCGTTTGACCGCTTGATCGGTGTCATCGCTGGTCGCGACTGGGGTTCACAAAGGGGGCGCGGGCTCTCGGGGCGAAGATCGTCTCGCCAAAGCCTCTCCTCTTCCCCGGGAGCCCGCTGTGTCTCATCGTGCCAGGCTGGATGTGTCCGCACCGGTATTGCGGGTGGTGACCGGCTGGATCGCCCGGCATCGCCGTCGCCCCGGTGCACGACCGGCGCAGCGGGCCGGCACGGTGCACACCCAGGTCGTCCTCGTCCTGCGCTGGCTGCGCCACCGGCTGGACCTGCGCACTCTGGCCGTCGAGGCCGGCATCAGCATCGCCACCGGCTACCGCTATCTGCACGAAGCGCTCGACGTAATCGCCGCACACGCCCCCGACCTCGGCGACGTCCTCGAGCGCGCCCGCGCCGCCAACCTGCCCTTCGTGTGCCTGGACGGCACCCTGGTGCCGACCGACCGGGTCGCCGCCCGCGCCGAGCGCGGCCATCACCTGTGGTACTCCGGCAAGCACCACGCCTTCGGCGGCAGCGTGCAGGTGCTCGCCGACTCGACCGGCTTTCCGCTGTGGGTCTCCGACGTCCGTCCCGGCTCCACCCACGACCTGACCGCCGCCCGCGAACTCGTCCTGCCCACGCTCTACCCGCACGCCGCGAGCGGGCTGCCGGTGCTGGCCGACAAGGGCTACACCGGCGCCGGCCTCGGCGTCCACGTCCCCATCCGCCACCATCCCGACGGGCCGCTGCACGTCGACAACCGCTGCTACAACCAGTTGATCACCGCGCTGCGTGCACCCGCCGAACGCGGAAACGCCTTGCTCGGCCGCTGGCGCGCCCTCGACCGCGTCACCGTCTGCCCCCAGCGCATCGGCACGATTGCTGCCGCCGCGCTCGTCCTGACCTCACTCGACCGCGGAACGAGGTGAGAAAACCTCATTGTTGGCGTTCTGCGGACTGTCTGCGGACTCTGTGCGGACTGGCTTGCCGAGCCTTGGGCATCCGTGCCGTGTATACCTCGGCGGTGTCCTCTTCCTGGTGGGCCGACGCCGTCGGCTTCGCCGCTAGCCCGCGTCGGTCCGGCGGAGTGGAATCTGACCCTCCACCACGACCGGAGATGCCCGGGCATCTGTGCCCGGATGGTGCCGCGCTGATCCGGACAAGCGTGGACCTGGCATCGGTCAGTCCGCTGACCGCGGCGCGACGGTGGCGAGAGTGCTCCTCCAGTTGTCCTCCAGGTTGCCGATGCAGACGCCGCGTGGCTGTCGCTCCCGATCTACTGCAGTACCGCGGAGGACGTATGGCGGGCTCTCTGGCTTGGGATGGCCCTCGCGGGAGCGACGCAAGGCCGCAATGAGGACCGGAGGGGAACTGCAGAACGGCCGGGAGCCTGGTGCGCAGGACGGGCCGAGCCGCTCGGGCCCGCGTTGGCTCGCCGCGGGCCGCCTGCACGCTGTCTCCAACTGGCTCGAGCGTCAGTGGTTCCCAGGTGCCGGCGCCTGTCCGGTCAGCTGCTGGGCCAGATAACCGCCACCACCACCGTTGTCGTCCGGCTCTCCGCAACCGGCCAGCCCCAGGCTCAGCAAGGCCACCGCGCCGGCCACCGAGGTGCGCAGCCGGACGGATGGACCTCGGCGAGGGACACGGATCGACAGGTTCTGGATCATGAGCGCCGTCCTCCTGGAGAAGTGCCATCGGTCGATGGCTGTGAGCGATGTGCGGTGGAATGCTGCGCTGTCGCACTGGGGGCAACAGCCGTCGTGACGTCGGAATGCGGAGACTTGGGAACGCTCGGGTGTTCCCCGCCGATGGGTCGCGATGTCCCGCCCCGCTCCTCGATCGTGGAGGCGTCGAGATCGACCCGTACGGTCAGGAGCTCGGTTCCCATCAGGCGGACGACGGCGGCGTTGAACGTGCGGCCGATGAGGCGTTGCCGCTGCCGGGGATCGTCGTCGGGCAGGAGGTGAGCGATGCCCGACCGCCATCTCCTACCGACCTTCACCCGCACCCGCGGATCGGCCTCGATGTTGCGCACATAGGCGGCGCTGCGACCGTGCTCGGCCACGATCCAGAAGGTGTCGCCGTCCGTTCCGTTCCCGACGGGGGTGCGGCGCGGCAGCCCGGACTTGCGGCCGGTCGTCTCCAGGAGGGCGTAGCCCCGTGGCGCGATGCCGCGGTCGAGAGCCGCACGCATCATCGGGTTGACGACGTGGCGGGCAAGTGCCGAGCTCAGCTTGCGCTTCCACTTCCACATCACCCGGCCGCCTGCCATGTCCGGACCGGTTGCGAGGGAGCTGTGATGGGGGAGTGGGCGTCGTATGGGGTCAGGATCCGGTCCAGGTTGACCAGTGCCCGCTCGAACGTGCGCTGCAGCCACCATCGGCCGCAGACCAGCAGGGCACGGTCCAGGAGGGACACGCACTCGGCCACCGCGGCCAGGGAGACCAGAGAGCCGCCGTCCTGGCCGGCAGCAATCTCCCAGCACCCGCCCGGTCGTGGCCGTCCCGATGTCGGCTCGCCCGGCGAGCCGGCCGGGCGCGCCGTCGGCCGGTGGTCGAGCCGACAGCACCCGGGTGCGGGCCTCTCGCGCGATGCCGAGGGGGCCCTTCAGCCGCACGCGGCCACCGACAGCTCGGTCGCGTTCGTCTGCGTCGAGTCCGCTGAGTTCGACGAACCGGTCATGCAGGAGCCAGTGGTTGTGCAGGTCCGCCAGGAAGTGGAACACCTCGGAGGGCGC
The DNA here is from genome assembly GCF_002802985.1 of Geodermatophilus chilensis. GTDB lineage: Bacteria > Actinomycetota > Actinomycetes > Mycobacteriales > Geodermatophilaceae > Geodermatophilus > Geodermatophilus chilensis. The sequence continues at coordinate 3,553 of NZ_NVPT01000092.1, forward strand.
CGCGGACAGGGCGCGCACCGCCACGACGTCATGAGCGCGAGGTCGCCTCCGCCTGGCGAGGACGGAGCCGACGACGAGGCCGTAGCTGACGTGGTCGGCGAGCTGGGGCAGGAGCGGAAGCCGGCGGACGCGCGGGAAGCGGCGCCCCACCAGCCCGAGATCCAGAGCGGCGATGGCGGCTCCTGCCAGCCCTCCGGCTGCCGCGGTGCGCCGGGCAGGGAGCGTGGCGGCCAGGACCAGCGCCCAGCCCAGTGACACGCTGCCGTGCACCAGGGCGGCGGCGGCCAGCAGCCGGCGACTGCGCGTCTCCTTCCTCAGGAGAAGGGTTCCGGCGGCGCGGGAGGCCTCCAGTGGGTCGGCGCCAGTACGCAGGGCGTGCAGGGTGGACGGAACGCCGCTGACGAGTGCGGCGACCGTTCCGGCAACCACCGCATCGGACATCGACCACGGCTGCGAGCCGGCAGGTACCTGGCGCTGCACCTCGTGAGGCCCCCGGTATCCGACCGGGACGGTGCGGTGCTTTTCGGTCATGCCGGTACCGCGCGGCCGAAGGCGCCGGACTTGGTCGCCAGGAGCTCGATCACTTGGTCGTAGGCGGCGGTGAACGCGGTCAGGCCGTCCCGCTCCAGGTCGTGCCCGACCTCGTCGAGGTCGATGCCCAGCTCCTGCAACCGCTCGACGGTCCGCTCGGCGAAGTCCACCCCCCCATCCACGGTGCGGGCGACGGTGCCGTGGTCGTCCACGGCCTCGAGGGTGGTCGGCGGCAGGGTGGTGACGGTGTCCGGACCGATCAGCTCGTCGACGTAGCGGGTGTCGGGGTCGAGGGGGTTCTTCGTCCCCGTCGATGCCCAGAGTGGACGCTGGAGTTGGGCGCCGCGGGCGGCGAGGGCGTCCCAGCGCTGACCGGAGAAGCGTCGGCGGAACAGCTGGTAGGCCAGCTTCGCTTGGGCGAGGGCCGCCTGACCGCGGATCGCCGTGGCCTCCTCGCCACCCAGTTCGCCGAGACGATGGTCGACGGCGGTGTCGACCCGGCTGAGGAAGAAGGAGGCCACGCTGCGCACGCCGGACAGGTCGGCCTGCGGGTCCCGCCGCGCCCGTTCCTCCAGGCCGCCCAGGTAGGCCTCGATGACCTGCTCGTAGCGCGCCAAGCCGAAGATCAGGGTGACGTTGACGTTGCGGCCGTCGGCGATCAGCTGCCGGATGGCCGCCACGCCGGCGGCGGTCGCCGGCACCTTGACGTGGAGGTTGCGCGCGTCGATCCGCTCGTGCAGGGCGCGAGCGGCGGCGACGGTCGCTGCCGTGTCATGGGCCAGCTGGGGGGCGATCTCCAGGGAGACGAAACCGTCCTCGCCGCCGCTGGCGTCGTGGACCGGCTTCAGGACTCCGAGCGCAGCCTCGACGTCGCTGACCGCCATGGCCCAGTAGGCCTCGTCCAAGTCGCCGGTCCGCACCAGCTCCGCGAGCTGGCTGTCGTAGCGTGAGGATCCGGCCACCGCCCGGGCGAAGGTGCTGGGGTTGGACGTCAGCCCACGGACCCCGCGCTCGACGAGCCGGCGCAGCTCCCCGTTGGTCAGTTGCTCGCGGGTGAGATCGTCGAGCCAGGGACTCTGTCGCTGCTCGGTGTGCAGACGGCGCAGGGGATTCATGGTGCTCCGTTCGGTGCGGTGTTCAGGGCTGGGTGTGCTGGCGAGCCGTGGCGAGGGAGAGGAACTCCTGCCGAGTCCGCGCGTCCTCACGCATCAGCCCCCGGAGGGCCGAGGTGGTCGTCCGCGCGCCGGTCGCACGAACGCCCCGCAGTGACATGCACGAGTGTTCGGCGTCCATGACCACTCCGACTCCACGCGGTTGGAGCGTGTCCTCCAGCTGGTCGGCGATCTGGGCGGTGAGGCGTTCCTGGACCTGCAGCCGCCGGGCGAACATCTCCACCACCCGGGCCAGCTTGGACAGCCCGACGATCCGATCGCCGGGCAGGTAGGCCACGTGGGCGCGGCCGGTGAAGGGCAGCAGGTGGTGCTGGCACAGGGAGGTGAAGGGGATGTCCCTGGCAAGGACCATCTCGTCGTAGGCCTCTTCGTTCGGAAAGGTCGTCATGGTGAACGGCGTCGGGCTGAGCAGCTCGATGTAGGCGGCGGCCACGCGACGCGGGGTGTCCAGCAGGTGGTCGGCGGCCGGGTCCTGCCCGAGCCCCACGAGCAGGTCGCCCACCGCCCGGGCCGCCGCCGTCGGGTCCACGCTCCCCGGGGTGGGCACCCCGGGGAGCCCCGTGGTCTGCTGGCGTGCTCCGTTCCCCGGGGCGGGCGGCGCGGCTCCGCTCCGCCCCTGCGACCACGGTGGGGCCGCGGCGGGGGCGGTCACGGGCGGGCGGCGGTGTGCTGCGCGTCGCCGCTCCTGGCCAGGACCAGTCCGGCGGCCACCATGCCGAGGCCCAGCCCCAGGTGCAGGAGGTTGTCCGCGGCGTTCACGGGCACGAAGTTGGCGGGACTGTCGTGGCCGATGAGGAAGCCGTAGACGGTGAGCGCGAGGTAGATGGCGCCCGCCCCGAGCAGGAACCCGCGGGCGGCGCCGGCGGTGCGTGCGGCGGCGAGTCCGGCGACGCCGAAGATCAGGTGGACCGCGTTGTGCAGGACGCTGATCTGGAAGAGGCCGAGCAGGTGCGCCTCCGACTGACGTCCGGCGAAGGACAGGTCGGAGAAGCCGCTGGTGATGCCGGGCACGAAGCCGAGCACGCCGACGAGCAGGAAGGCGGCGCCGGCAAGAAGGGCGACGACCTGGACGGGCTGGCGGTTCTTCATGGGGTCTCCTTGGGAGCGTTGTGGGATGAGCTGAGGTCGTTCGGTCTCGTCGTTCAGGGCCTGCCGGCCCCGTCGGCCCGGTGCCCGCCGGTTGCGGGCAGCTGCCGGGGTTCGAGGTTCTTCTTGGCCGGCCCGCGCAGGACCTGGCCGGTGGGGTCGAAGCGGGAGCCGTGGCACGCGCAGTCCCAGGCGGTGTCGGCGCCGTTCCACTCCACGAGGCAGCGGGCGTGGGTGCACACGGGTGACACGCCGTGGAGCCGGCCGTCCGGGTCCTTGTAGACCGCGACCTTCTCTCCCGCGACGTCGAGCACCCGTCCTTCTCCCGGGGCGAGCTCCTCGATGGGGGTGGGGTCGGCGGGGGTGAACCGATCGGCGACGAACTTGCGCACGAAGCCCATCCCTTCGGCCAAGAAGCCGCCACGGCTGGGCGCACCCGTCGTGCCGGACCTGGGAGCGACGTGCGTGGACACCTCCGCCAGCGGGACGCCGGCGTCGGCGAGCCGGTCGGAGTCGACCCGCGCCCGCGAGCGGATCAGTCGCTCGATGTCGTCGCCCACGTCCCAGACGTTGACGTTCATCCCCGCGAGCACTCGGCTCTCGTGCAGCCAGAAGGCGAGGAACTGCCCCGTGCCGGGATCGCCCCGGAAGACGACCCGGTCCCAGTCGACGGCGCGGCCGCGGTACTCCATGCCGGACTCGTACTGGTCGGAGAAGAAGTACGGCAGCGTGTCGTAGGGGACGCCACGGTCGAGCATGCTGCGGGCCGCGGCCGTGCCGTGGTCACGGGCGGTGCCCCAGTGTTCGACGCGGACGTGTTCCCCGTAGAAGGGGTGGTGGGCGCGGGCGATGTCGCCCGCGGCGAACACCCGGGGGTGGCTCGTGCGCAGCAGGTCGTCCACGACGACGCCGTCGTCGACGGTCAGCCCGGCCCGCTCTGCCAGCTCGGTACGGGGCCGGACGCCGATGCCCACGACGACCGCGTCGGCGGCGATGCTGCGACCGTCGGTGGTGATGACCCGTTCGACCCGGCCCGAGCCCTCGAAGCCGGCGAGCCCGGTGCCCAGGAGCATGTCGACCCCCTGGTCGGCGTGCAGACGGGCGTAGAACCCGCCGACCTCGGGACCCAGGACCCGCGCCAGCGGAACCGGCATCGGGTCGAGCACGGTCACCTGGAGGCCCTGCTCGCGCGCCGACGCGGCGACCTCGGCGCCGATCCAGCCCGCGCCCACGACGACGAGCCGTCCCCCGGGTGCGAGGCTCTCGCGCAGCGCGTCGGCGTCGGCGAGGTCGCGGAGGTAGTGGATGCCCTCGAGGTCGCCGCCGGGTACCTGCAGACGTCTAGGGGATGCGCCGGTGGCCAGGAGCAGTCGGTCGAAGCGCAGCTTTTCCCCCGTCTCGAGCACCACCTCCGACGAGGGCAGGTCCAGTGCCGTGACCCGCGCGCCGGTACGCACCTCGATGTAGGAGTCGGCGTAGAAGGCGGCGTCGTGGACGTAGATCTGGCTGCGCGGGGTCTCGCCCGTGAGGTAGCCCTTTGAGAGCGGCGGTCGCTCGTAAGGAAGTTCTGGTTCCTCGCCGAGAAGGACGATCCGCCCCTCGAAGCCCTCGGTACGCAGGGTTCTTGCTGCGCTCGCGCCGGCCAGACCGGCTCCGATGATGATCATGCTGCTGGGCGTCGTCATCCCGATGCCTTCCGCCGTCGTGCTGCCGGTCCTCCGGCCTGCTTGCCTGGTTAGTGACGGCGGTGGGCCGGGTTCTTACCTCGGCCCGGAGGTTTCTTCTCGGGCAGCTGTGGCGGGAACTGACCGCGGTGGGTAAGACCCGTAGGCCGGGGTGACACTCATGAGGTATGCAGACAGGCAGTTCCGGGACCCAGGCGGACCCGCGCGGCGAGGAGGTGGTCGCGTGGCGCCGACGTCAGCTGCTCAGCGCCGGCTTCCCGCCGGGCCTCGCCGGTGCGCTCGCGGAGGCGTCCTCGTTCGACCTGCACGCCCTTCTCCAGCTCGTGGAGCGGGGCTGCCCCCCGGTCCTGGCGGCCCGCATCCTCGCTCCCGCCGACGGTGAAGGAGGCAGCCGATGAGCCAGCCGGGCAATAGCGGGGACGTCTGCGAGCGCACGACCGTCGGCGCTGCGGCGAAACCTCATTTCGGAACCGGCGTCGACGATTCCGAGGAATGGCTGTCCTCTCTGCGTGCCGCTGGAGCGGAGCGCGAGGCGGTGATCGGCCGGCTGCACGAGCTGCTGCTGCGTGCGGCCCGCTTCGAGGCCGCCCGGCGCGGGCCCACGCTGACCGGAGTCGGCGGCAAGGAACTCGACGACCTCACGGTGCAGGCCGCCGACGACGCACTGGTCGCCGTTCTCGCCCGGCTCGACACCTTCCGTGGGGCCAGCCGATTCACCACCTGGGCCTACAAGTTCGCCATCTACCAGACGTCGGTCAAGCTGCGCCGACGGGCGTGGCAGGACCGTGAGGTCTCCCTGGAACCCGAATCCTGGGCCGCCGTCCCGGACGGCGGTTCGAGTCCGCCGCAGGAAGCCGAGCATGCGGAGCTCCTCTCCGGGGTCCGCCACGGCATCGCGTCAGCGCTCACGCCGCACCAGCGTCGCGTTCTGGTCGCGTTGGCGCTCAACGGCGTGCCCATCGACGTCCTCGCCAACCGGCTCGGTACGACCCGCGGCGCGCTGTACAAGACCCTGCACGACGCCCGCCGCAAACTGCGCATCCACCTCGCCGATCAGGGCCTCGGCTCCGGCTCCACCCTCGCCCCCGAGGAGGCGTGATGAACGACCACCAGCTCTCCCCGGTGCTGCGCCGCCTGCTCGGCCCCGGCCGGCCGGAAGTGACCTGCGACGTCTGCTTCGACGAACTGGACCGCTACGTCGAGCTCGAGCTCGCCGGAGCCGACGCCGAAGCCGCCGTGCCCGGTATGCGCGCCCATCTGCAGGGCTGCCCGGCCTGCTCCGAGGAGCACCAGAGCCTCGCCGCTCTTCTCGTCGGAGACGGTCCCGACCGTGGGAGCACCGACCAGGCGTAGACCGGGGATCTGCCGATGCATCCCTGACGCCCACGCCTTCGTGGGCCATGGAGGGCGCCGGCTTCAGGGCCGCCGGTGCAGGTCGGGAGACGCCGACGCTCGGCTACCCGGCAGTCCAATCCGGTTTCTCTCGTCACGCCGAACAGGCAGCCGCCCAGCCGAGTAGCGCACCGCTCAGCGCTTCGCGACGGAGCTGCCGGTGAGGCGGTCGATCAACCAGCCGCCGACCAGGCCCAGCGCGGCCCAGAGCACGACGAGTTGGCCGAGTGAAGCGAGTCGGAAGTTCCAGACGAGGGTGGCTGGGACATCCGAGCCGATGGTGTCGGGGTTGTCGGGAATCAGAACGAAGACGACGACCAGGAGTACGGCGGTCGCCGCCACCGCTGCGATGGCCGATGCCGCCTGCCCCACCTCGCGGCTGCGCAGGTAGCTGACCAGGGCCGATACCAGCATTGCGGAAATGAGGCCGCACAGCAGGACGGCGCCGTAGATCGCCGTCCGTGTGCCGACGGTCGCCGGGTCTCCGACGGCCGGCGGGTTGGCGGGGATCTTCAGGGCCGGCAGCAGCGCGAAGATCCCGAAGCCCACCGCGGCGAGCAGAACGACGCGGGGAAAATCGGTGCGGCCCGGCAGGCGATGGCGGATCAGCGCGTACACGGCCGCGAAGACGACGGCGACCACGACGCCGGCGAGGAGGGTGCCCACGAAACCCCCGAGGAGCTGTTCGCCGCGGCTGAACAGCTCCTCGGCAGGCTCGTGGCCCGCGCCGTCGGCGGCCGCGCGGGCCTCCTCGAGTGCGAGCGCCGGCGCGATCGCGCGCTCGGTGACCAGCAGGGAGAAGACGCCGGCCAGCGCGCCGGCGACGGCGCCGGCCAGCACCAGGCGGCCGAACAGCTGCCCGAACCGGGGCGGCTGCGCAATGGCGGGTCGGTAGAGGGTCTCGGCCATGCCGACGGTCCTCAGTGGCAGGGCATGCCCAGCGAGTGCCGGGCGTCGTGGAAGAACTCGTGGGCGGTGTCCCCGAACTGGGACAGAACGGCGCCGTTGTCCTGGGCGATCAGGTAGAGGGCGAAGAGCGCCAGCAGTGCCAGGGCCCATGCCCAGGCGGGCACTGCGACCCGGACCTGGGACGTCGACGACGGTGCGTGCGGGAAGGAGGTCATGCGGAGGAGCCCTTTCTTCCATGCCTCGTGGAATGTCGTGGTACGCGCCGCAGTCGGTCTCCTGACTCCCGGATCACCGCTCGCCCCGACCTTCCCGGTCGCCGGCATGGCCACCAGTGGTGTCGTGGGGTCCGCTCCCCGGTCACAGTGGCGAGGACCGTGCCGGTATCGCACCGGCTTCCCGAACACTGCGGCGCGAGGGACGCTACACGTGGGGGCGGCACGAACCCAGAGGGCCCATCAGCGCCGTTCGCCGAGGACACAGTCACCGCAGGTTCTCGCCCCGGGCAGCCTGTAGAGGAGGCAGCAGGAGCGCCGCACGTACGAGCCGTCGTCCCGCCGGTGGCCGGCCTCGGCGAACGGCCCGGAGAGCAGCTCGTCGAGCACTTCGCCGGCTCGTGAGGTGAGTCCGGGACGGGCAGTGGCAGCCATCCGCAGCGCGCCGGCGACTGCTGAGGTCACGTTGCCGTCGAGCACCTGCCGGGAGATCGGAATGGAGGCGCGCAGTGCGAGGGTGAGAGGCTCCACGGCGGGGGTCAGCCAGAAGCGATGAAACGCCGGAACGAGCTCCGCGGGGCTGCCGACCACAGCTGCCGAACTGGGCAGGAGTGCCAGCGGGAGCGGGTTGGCGCCGGCAAGGCGGACGTACACATGCTCGACGGGCGCCACGGGGAGCAGACCGTGGAGCAGCGCTGCGCCCAGCAGTGGCGACACCAGTCGGGCCACCAGCCCGAGGTGGGTGAGCGAGGCGACCACGGCCGGCTCGGGGGCCGGACGCCCCGGCCCGGCGGCGAGCACGGCACGGACCTCGGCGGCCCGGCGGCGGAGCACCTCACCATCTGCGTTCAAGGCCGCCCAGGAAGTCCATCCCTGCCCGAGTCGCTCGTCGACACGGAAGAAGGGACCGAGCGCGGCGGCGGCCGCCAACGCATCCTCCCCTCTCGGCTTGCCGTGGGGGATCGCTGTCACGCGGCCAGCATGCAGACGGCGCGGCGTCTCGGCTGAGCGCTGCCCGTGGTGACGCTTCCCGCGCCTTCCAGTCGCTCCGACGTCGGTCAGTGATCAAGCCTTCCGGACGTGCGTTGCGGAAAGTGTGCGGTTCATCGCAGCCCCGCTCGTGCATTCGCTCACCGGATCTCCTTCGCTGGCAGCACCGAGCTGGCTCATCGGGGAGTCTTGCTCAATGAGGGCGGTGGCGTCGTCATTGCGGTCCCTGGCGCAGCAGAGCCCAGCCGGTCTCTACCGCGGCCACAACGGCGGTCCCGAAGACCAGGTGAGCGAGGAAGCCGCGCACATGGGTGACGCGTGGGTAGTCGAGGTGGGTAGTCGAGGTTGGGTGCCGAGAACCCGAAGGCCGGGGTCATCAGCTCGTCAGCCAGGAGACTCATGGCCGTTCCGGTCAGCAGACCCGCCGGGAGCGGGGCCAGCTGAGTGCGTCGGCGCAGCAGCGGATAGAGCGGCGCCCACTGCAGAGCGAGGCCATAGTGGAAGACGAGGGCCAGCTGACTGAGGCGCTTCTCGTCGAGGTTGAAGCCGGCCAGGCGGGACAGCTTTTCGGCTCCGATCCGGTAGGGCTTCCCGGGGCGAGCCGCGTCCTCTCGGGCCCGGGCAGCTTCGGATTCCCACTGGTAGAGCCGCATGCTGACCGGCTCCATGGCCCGAGTGCCCACGTAGCCGGCTACTGAATGACAGCGCCAGGTCGGTCAGAGTGCGGCTGAGCTTCATGGCACTCTCCTCGAGTCGGTAGGGCTGCAGGCCCGGTTCCGCCGGCGCCGCACAATCACCAGGGCGCCAAGGCCAACCAGGGCGATGGCGGCCCGTACCACGGTTCCTGCGGGACGACCTGGCCATGGTGCTGGCGGACAAGGGGCCGGACGACCTGGTCTTCCCGTCACAGGCCGGGACGCCGCTGCGGGTGCAGAACTTCCGCCGGAGCCACTTCGACCGAGCCGCCGCTGCCGCCGGCCTCGAGGGCCTGGTGCCCACGAGCTGCGCCACACGGCCGCATCGCTCGCCATCGCCTCCGGCGCCTCCATCAAGGGCGTGCAGTCGATGCTCGGGCACGCCTCTGCCGCGATGACGCTGGACCGGTACGGCCACCTGTTCGGCGACGAGCTGGACGCCGTCGCGGACCGCATGGACGCGGCTCGTGCGGACTGGATGCGGACTGAGGCCCGGTCGGCGCCCGTCCGGCGCCTGAACTGAGGCGCCGGACAGGCCGCTGGCCTGCAGGTACGCCAGTGCCCCCGGCAGGATTCGAACCTGCGACACACGGTTTAGGAAACCGATGCTCTATCCCCTGAGCTACGGGGGCTCGTCGGCGCGGGGCCGACCGGGGCGTACCCGTCGAGGTTAGCGGGCGGGGCGGCAGACCCCGTCCGGGGCGCTCTGCGGTGGCTACCGTCGTCCCCGTGGTCGTCCTGCTCCTCGAGCTGGTGGTGCTGCTCGCGCTCGTCGGCCTGCTGCTCTACGCCCTGGGCGTCTGGTCCGCCCGTCCGGCCGTCCCGCCGGGGGCGGACCGGCAGCGGCTGTCCGGGCGACAGCAGGCCCGGCTCGCCGACGCCGTGGCCCGGGCGCGCTGGACGCCCGCGCACGACGAGGTGGACGGCGAGACGCGGGTGCTGCTGCGGCGCGCGTACCCCGGCCCCGACGGGCTGCCGGTCGTGCTCGAGGAGCGCGTCTACACGACCTTCCCGGCGAGCGACCCGGCGTGGGAGTCGCGCTTCACCGAGGCCATGTCCGGCGCCCGGTTCCGGTGCTCGTACCTGAACGCGGAGGAGTCCGCGGGCTGACCGGCCGAACCGGCCGCCTCCTCGACGAGCCGCACGATGGTCCGCGGCCGGTCCGACTGCGGCGCGTGCCCCGCCCACAGCAGCGGGACGAAGCGGGACCCCGGGACGAGCGGCAGGTACCGCACGGTCTGCCCGGAGGCGACCCAGTCGGCCACGCCCTGCACGAGGGTGATCGGGCAGTCGATGCGGTCCAGACCCCGGGGCACGTCGAGCAGCAGCCCCCACAGCAGGGTGCGCAAGAAGTCGCGGGAGTCGGCGAACCCCTCGCGGGCTCCGGTGGCCTCCTCGCGCCCAAGGGGCTGCGCCGGGTGTACGAGGAGCTGCTCAGCCGGCTGGACCGCGAGGTCGCCACCTCCTGAGGTCGCGGCACGGGTGGCCGGCGAGGGGCACCATGGCGGCGTGACCGCCGTCCCCACCGCCGACCCCGTCGCCGCCGACCGGCCCGCCGTCGGCCCGGCTGCCACAGACCCCGGCACCCTCGAGGCCCTCGCCGGGCTCGTGGGGGACGGCGAGGTCGTCGTGCTCTCCGGAGCCGGCCTCTCCACCGACTCGGGCATCCCCGACTACCGCGGCGTGACCGGCTCGCTGCGCCGGCACACGCCCATGACGTACCAGACGTTCCTGCGCGACCCGCGCGGCCGGCACCGCTACTGGGCGCGCAGCTTCGTCGGCTGGCCGCAGATCCGCGAGGCCCGGCCCAACGCCGGGCACGTCGCGGTCGCCGACCTGCAGCGGGCTGGGCTCGTGGCCGGGATGGTCACGCAGAACGTCGACGGGCTGCACCAGGCCGCCGGCGCCCGGGACGTCGTCGAGCTGCACGGTGGGCTGGACCGGACGATCTGCCTGTCCTGCGGGGACGTCGCCGACCGCGGCGAGCTCCACGAGCGGCTGCGCGCGGCCAACCCGCACTTCGGGCCGCACGTCGACGAGGTCAACCCCGACGGCGACGCCGAGCTGCCCGACGAGCTGCTCGACGGGTTCGTCATGGTCGACTGCCGGGCCTGCGGGCGCGGCCCGCTCAAGCCCGACGTCGTCTTCTTCGGCGAGACGGTGCCGCGCGACCGGGTGGACATCTGCTTCGCGATGGTCGAGCAGGCCGGCTCCCTGCTGGTGCTCGGCTCCTCGCTGACCGTCATGAGCGGCTACCGGTTCGTGCTGCGCGCCGAGAAGCTCGGCATCCCCGTCGGGCTGGTCAACCTCGGTCCGACCCGCGGCGACGCGAAGGTCGACGTCCGGGTGGACGCCCCACTCGGGTCGGTGCTGCCCGACCTGGTCCGCCGCGTCACTGCGTGACGCGCGAGGTCGACCGCACCGAGGACGGCCGCTGGCTGGTCGTCGACGGCCGGCGCTGGCGGGCGGCCGACCCCGCGCTGCCCGACGACGTCCGCGCCCGGCTGCTGCACCACCTCGGGGTGGCGCGCTCGGCGGTGCGGTCGGCCCGCCGCACGGGGGACGACGCCGCGCTGGCCGCCGCCCGGCCCGCTGCAGGGTCCCGCCGCGAGCTTGCGAGCGGTGGGGGGCAGGGGGCCCTTCCTCAGGACGACGACGCGCGCCGGGCCCGCTGGGAGTCCGCCCTCGCGGCCCTGGACGGCCCGGGCGGTTGACGCTGCGCCGGGACGGGCAGGAACGCCGTCGATGCAGACCTTCCTCCCCGTCGCCGACTTCGAGGAGAGCGCCCGGCTCCTGGACTCGCCGCGCCTGGGCAAGCAGCGCGTGGAGACCCTCCAGGTGCTGCGGGCACTGGAGCTGCCCGACTACGGCTGGACGTCGCACCCGATGGTCCGGATGTGGCGCGGCCGCACGCCGGCGCTGGTGGCCTACGGGCTGGCGATGGTCCGGGTGTGGCGCGAGCGCGGGTTCGCCGACACCACCCACACGCTGATCGCCGAGTTCGCCCCCGAGGTGGTCGGCGTCCCGCAGGAGGAGCTGGCCCGGGCCGGGATGCTGCCCTCCTGGGTGGGCGACGAGGCGCTGCACCTGTCCCACCGGTCGAACCTGCTGGCCAAGGAGCCGGACTTCTACCGGCCGCTGTTCGGCCCGCTCTTCGGCGCCGAGCCCGAGGACCTGCCCTACGTGTGGCCCGAGCCCGACGACGTCCCGCCGGCTCCGGAGCCCGAGGGCACCCGGGTGTGGGTGGTCCGTCCCCGCGCGCACAACGAGCTCGGCGCCTGCCTGGCCGCGGGCGTGGTCGGGCTGGGCACCCAGTCGGGCATCGACGTCGACGCCACCGGGCTGTCGCCGGTCGAGCTGCGCGCCCTGTCCAAGGAGATCTCCGGACGCCGCCCGGCCAAGGACCTGCGCCAGCTCTCGGCCTTCCTTGACGAGGTCCGCCCCGGCGACCCGGTGGCGCTGCCGATCGAGCACGGTGCCGGGCTGCTCGTGGGCGAGGTGCTGGGGGACTACCTGTTCGAGGGGCGCGAGCTGCTGCCGCACCGCCGCCCGGCCCGCTGGGACAGGGTCGTGCCGCGCGCCGCGGCCCGCCCGCCGGCCACGCTGCAGGACCCGCGCGCGCTGTTCTCCGTCGTGATCGACCCCGACGTCCTGCCCCCGGCGCTGGCCGGCACCACCTACCGCGAGCCGGCGCTGCCGCTGGCCTAGAAAAGGACCCCCCTGCCCTCCACCGCTCGCGAGCTCGCGGTGGGACCCTGCAGGGGGGCCGCCCGGCGCTCGGAGTGGCCGACTGCGAGGACGGTCCTCCACGCGGTGGCGTGCAGCCGGCGCAGCTCCAGCCACGGCGCCAGCTCCGCGTCGGAGGGGCCGCCGATCGCGTCCAGCGCGGCCCGGCCGTCGAGCCGGGAGGTGCTGCGCAGGCAGGCGAGGTCCCAGGCGCGCGGGCCGGCGCAGGTGTCCTCGAGGTCGGTCCACCGCCAGCCGTCGGGGGTGGCCAGGAGGTTGCCCGGGTGGGCGTCGCCGTGCAGCGGCACCACCTCGCCGGCCAGCCGCGGGCGCAGCTCGGCCAGCCGGTCGCCGAGGCGGTCCAGCTGTGCGGGAGCGGCGCCCCACGCCCCACCCAGCGAGACGAAGCGGGCGAGGTCGTCGAGCGGGGTGTCCAGGGGCGCGCCGTCCACCGGGAGCGCGACGAGGTGGCCGTGCAGCTCGGCCAGCGCGGCGGCCGCCGCACCCGACGACGGCGCCGAGGGCAGCACCTCGACGTGCCGCCAGAAGGAGAGCTCGAGGCCCGCGTACCGGTGCGGCCCCGGCGGCAGCAGGTCACTGGGCGGGACGACGGGCGCGCCCGCCGCCGCGAGGGCACCGGCGACGGCGACCTCGCGGGCGAACGAGCGCAGCGGGAGGGTGCGCAGCAACGGCGTCAGGGTCGCCACCCGCGCGACGACCGGCGCCGGCGCCAGGTGGACGACGACGTTGACGCCGTCCTGCAGCACCCGGGGCTCGCTCGAGCGGACGCCGTGCTCGGCCGCCACCGCCCGGGCGGCGCACACTGCCCGCGCCGCGCGGCCCCCCTGCAGGATCCCGCCGCGAGCTTGTGAGTGGCGGGGGGCAGGGGGGTCCTTCATCACGCGCCGGGCCGGCGCACGTTCTGCAGCCGCACCTGCCCGCGCGCGACCAGCTTGCCGTCGTCGGCCCGGGTGAGCTGGACCTGCCAGAGCTGCTGGGTGCGGCCCTGCTGCACGGGTTCGGCGACGACCTGCAGCCGCCCCTCGGTCATCGAGCGGATGAAGTCGGTGTTGTTGTTGACCCCGACGGCGAACTGCCCGTCGTCGGCCACCGCCACGCTCGCGCCGATGCTGGCCGCGGACTCGATGACGGCGCAGTAGAGCCCACCGTGGACGACTCCCCACGGGGTGTGCTGCTCGGGCCCCACCTCGACGGTCCCGGTGACACGGGTGCCGCTGACCTCGCCGACGTCGAAGGCGGTGGCAGCGACGAACGGGCTGGCCGACACGCGGTCGACGGCGGGCAGGTCGGCGCTCACGAGGCGTCCCACACGAGGCAGAAGGGGTGGCCCACCGGGTCGGCGTAGACGCGGAAGTCGCCGCCACCGCCGGGCAGCGTGCGCGCGCCGAGCGCGAGCGCCCTGGGCTCGGCCTCCTCGATGTCGGCCACCCGGACGTCGAGGTGGAACTGCTGCGGACGCTGCGGGTCCGGCCAGTCCGGCGGCCGCAGGTCCGGCGCCTGCTGGAACGCCAGCCGGTACCCCTGGCCGGTGACGACGACCCAGTCGTCGCCCGGGGAGCCCTTGCTGACCTCCATCCCCAGCAGGTCGGCGTAGAAGGTCGCGAGCGCGTACGCGTCCGGCGCGTCGATGACGACGGAGTGCAACTGGCCGATCATGGGCTCATCCTGCGGGCCGGGACAGTGCCGGACCAGCGGTGATCCGGCCGCCCGCCGCGACGATCCGGCCAGCGGGGCAGGATCGTCGGCGTGGACCCCTGGACCGCCCCCCGGCTCGGATCGCTGACCTGGACCCCCGCCGCCGAGCGGCCCGAACTGCTCGCCGCCCCGGTGGCCGCGGCGCTGGGCGGGCTGGCCGCCCCCGCCTGGGTCGCCGAGATCGATGCCGAGCTCGCCGACACCGCCGCCTTCACCGAGGCCTACGGCGTCCCGCTGGAGGTCTCGGCGAACTGCGTGGTCGTCGCCGCCCGCCGCGCCGGGCAGACCGAGCTGGCGGCGTGCCTCGTGCCGGCGACCACCCGCGCCGACGTCAACGGCCTGGTGCGCCGTCACCTCGGCGCCCGAAAGGTCTCCTTCGCGCCGCAGGACGTCGCCGTGGCCGAGAGCGGCATGGAGTACGGGGGCATCACGCCGCTCGGGCTGCCGCCGTCCTGGCCGGTGCTGGTGGACCCCGCCGTCGCGGCCGCCGACCTCGTGGTCGTCGGGTCGGGCACCCGCGGCAGCAAGCTCGCCGTGCCGGGCGCCGTGCTGGCCGCGCTGCCGGCGGCCGAGGTCCTCGAGGGGCTCGGCCGTCCCCAGGTGGAGGCACCGCGACCGGCGCCGGCCGCGCCCGCCGATCGGGCGCCCGACGACCGGGACGTCGGCTGGGGCGAGCGCCCCGAGGAGCTGTCGGCCGCCGACCGGCGCTACCTCGAGGACCGCCCACCGCACTGGAGCAGCGACTGAGTCACCGCCGCCCGGGCAGCGACTGAGAGGACCCCGTCCTCCCCACCCCTCGCACGCTCGGGGCGGTCCCCTGGACGGGGCCGATCTGCTGGGCGCGCAGCAGGTCACGGATCTCGGCGAGCAGCTCGACCTGGGTCGGCTGCGCCGGGCCGGGCTCCTCGCCCCGGGCCCGCCGCTCGACGAGCGCCTTCATCGGCAGCACGACCAGGAGGTAGATGACCGCCGCGGTCAGCACGAAGGTGACCAGCTGGCTGACGAACGCGCCCCAGGTGAACACCTGCCCGTCCACCGCGAAGGCGCCGCCGAGCTCACCGCCGCCGCCGACGAGGTTGACCAGCGGGGTCAGGAACGACTCGGCGAACTGGTCGACGACGGCGGTGAACGCCGCGCCGATCACGACCGCGACGGCGAGCTCGACGACGTTGCCGCGCAGCAGGAAGTCCTTGAAGCCCTTGAGCACGGGCGTCATCCACCCACACGCGGCGCGACCGGTCCAGCACCCGCCGTCGAGCGTGGCGGGAGGCTGAGGGTCAGCGTCGCGGTGGTGGCCGCGGCGGCGAGCCGAGCCGCGGTGTCGGCGTCGACGGCGAGCAGCAGCAGGCCGTCGTCCTCCGGCCCGGGGGTGGCCAGGACCGGCGCCCCGGCGGCGACCACCTCGGCGCGCGCGGCGCCCGGCGGCGTGGCCAGGACGTCGACCCGGTCGCCGGGCTGCACGAGTGCGCTGACCGCGAGGTCGGCGGGGCGGACCGGCGCGGCGACCTGCCCGGGACCGAGCCGGTCGGTCAGCCCGGCGCCGACGAAGCCGGCGTCGGTGAGCGGCTCGCCGGACCGGACGCCGCCGGCGAGCACCTGTCCCTCGGCCGCGGCCGGGTCCTCGACCGTGCCGGCGGGACGCAGGTCGGGTGGGTAGTGCGCGACGGCGACGTCCTCGGCGGTCAGGACGGCGCCGGACGCGAGGTCGGCCGCGGCGACGACGACCGGGACCGTGGCCGGGGCCCGGGCCGGTGCCGGTGCGGGGCGGAGGGCCAGGACGAGCGCGGTCGTGGCGAGCAGCGCGGCGGCCACCTGACGGGCGGTGTGCAGCGGCCGGCGCGGGCGGTGGAGGCGGACCATGCGCCCACGCTGGCCGCCCGCCGCCGGCGGCGGAACGGCGGACGCCGGGTTGTGGAGCCGGCGTCCGCCTGTGGACCGCGGGTCAGCCGGCGGCGGCGCTGCTGGAGGAGGAGCCGGAGCTGCTCGACGAGGAGGAGCCCGAGGACGACGAGGTCGACGCGGCAGGGGCGGCGTCCTTCTTGCCGTTGGACGAGCCGGACTCGGTGGACGAGGAGGTGGACCGGCTGTCGGTGCGGTAGAAGCCCGAGCCCTTGAAGACGACGCCGACCGAGCCGTAGACCTTGCGCACCGGGCTGCTGCACTCGGGGCACTCGCCCACCGGGGCGTCGGTGAAGCTCTGCACCACCTCGAACTGGTGCTTCCCGTCGGGGTTGGTGCAGGCGTACTGGTACGTGGGCACGGTGGTGGTACTCCTCGTCGGACGGGCCGGGCTGGCACTCTCGCCTGGCGACTGCCAATGATGCGCGTCTCGGCGGCGTCCGTCCACGAGGTGTCGGCGAGTGTGGGCGTCCGCGTCCCGCGAGGGAGCCGATGCGGTGGCAGGCGAGGGTGACGGTGCGGGGCCGAGGGTCGGCGTTGCGCGGTCGGCCGCGGCGCCGGGCTGCTCGTGGGGGCCGGCGGGCACTGGTCTCCGCGGACGTGAACGATCAGGAGGGTCCGGAGGCAACCGTCGGGCTGGACGACCTGCCGGATCCGGATGGCGATCTCGTGCAGCTCGCGCCCCGGGGTCCTGGTCAGCGGGTCGACGGCGGCAGCCGCTACTCGCGGACGACCCACACCTCGGCCGGTCCCTCAGCGGTGTCCTGCACCTGCACGGGCTCGAACCGCTGGTAGACACCGAACCACCGGGGCCCGTCGTAGACCAGCACCGAGGACGTCAGCAACTCGGCGGGGACCTCGTCGACCTCGCCGTGACGCGGGCCGCCCCAGTGGAAGACCAGTGGCACGGACCGACCGTAGTCGAGGCCGGGACGGCGGCGCCCCCGGACGCCAGTGGGACGACGGGGCGGCCCCGCCGCCCCGTCGGTTGGAGCGGCGAGGCCTGACCGCCCGAGCCCCCCGGGGGGCGCCGGCGGCTGCTCAGGAGTGGCGTGGGACATCCGGTCCCGGGCGATCCGGAGTGGGCCTGGGCCGGGGCCGGTTGCTGTTCCCGCGCGGTGCCACGACGGGGAGTTCCCCGGTGCGCACGAGCTCCTCGGCGATGTCGCGCACCTTCCGGTTGGCGTTCATCGACGTCTCGGCCAGCAGCTGGAAGGCCTGGTCGGGCGTGAGGCGGAAGCGCTCGATGAGGACGCCCTTCGCCTGGTCGATCACCGCCCGGGACTCGAGCGCGGCCTGCAGGTTGTCAGCCGTGCTGCGAGCGCTCTGGTAGGCGTGCAGGTTCCCGGCCGCCACCGCGGCGTACGGGCCGAAGCGGACGGCACCCGCCCGGGCGTCCTCGTCGAAGGCGTCGGCCCGGCGGGCGTAGAGGTTCAGCGCGCCGGAGACCTGCTCGTCGGTGTCGATGGCCAGCGGAACGGAGAGGGAGCTGAGGGCGCCGCGCTCGGCCGCTCGGGGCATGTAGTCCGGCCACCGGCTGTCGGTGCGGGTGTCGGCGATCTCGGTCAGCTCACCGGTGCGGGCCGCGTGCAGGCAGGGGCCGTGGCCGCGGTCGTACTGCGTCTCGTCGAGGTCGACGGCGAGTTGGCCGGTGGAGACCACGGTGGTGGGGGCGTCCCTGACCAGCAGGGACACCGACGCCTCGGGGTTGCCGGGCATCACCGTCTTGGCCAGGTCGGCCACGGCCTGTAGCAGGCCCTCCATCGTCAGTTCCCGCAGGGACAGCCGGCCCAGGCGCTCGAGGGCCTCGGCGGCGTTGGCGGGTTGCGGGTTCTGGCTGCTGGCCACGGCATGGCCTCCGGTCTGATGCACCGGGGCGGGTGACCTCGGCCGCGGACTCCGGTCTGGAGTTCCGTGCTGGCTCGGTACGCCGCTGCTGGACGTACGGTCGGCGTCGGGTCATCTCCGCACCTGCCCGGAGCGTACGCGCGTCGACCCGGTCGCCATCCCCCCGTGAGCGCGTACCGTCTGTCACAGGTGTCCCGGCTCGGACCACCGCGGGGAACGGCGAAGGCGCCGGATCCCCGACGAGGACGAGGGCCTGTGTCCAACCAGCGGCGCAGGTCGTGGAGGTCGGCCGATGAGCGCGTCACCGTGGGTACACCGCGCGCCCCCGACCAGGGACACGGACTCCTCCAGCTTGGGGCGGTGGCACCCGGCGGCGCTGGCGGAGCTCACCGTCTCCCGTCACCAGCTGAGCGTCGCGCTGCACGACGGCGCCCGGCCGGCCGCCACCGACGAGGGCGCGGTGGAGCGGCTGCTGCTGGCATTCGAGGAGCTGGCGTCGAACGGGCTGCGGCACGGCAGTCCACCGATCGAGGTGGCGGTCACCCGAATCGGCCGGTACTGGCTGCTGGAGGTCAGCGACGCCGCTGCCGACCGTCCGCCGGCGCCGGCGGCCGACCGCGACCCCGCTCTCGGTGGCCTCGGACTGTCCCTCGTCGCGACGATCGGCGCCGACCACGGCTGGACGGTGGAGGGCGACCGGAAGGTGGTGTGGGCCAGCATCGACTACACCCGCGCCGAATCCGACGCACCCACCGGCCCGCGGCCGCGAGGCGTGAGCACGGGGCGCAGCCCGACGCGCTGACAGGCTGGCGCGGCCCGGCGGCCCGGCGGCCCGGCGGCCCGGCGGCCCGGCGGTGCGGCGGTGCGGAACGGCGGAGGGCCGGCCCCTGGGCGCCGGTCGGGGCGCGGAGAGGCCGCGCGCCCTACCCGGCGCGTGAGGGAGGACACGACGACTCTTCCCTCACGTGAGGGTTAGGTTGTGTGTGCCCGTGACGCTCCCGCGCGCCGTGGCGACCGCCGGGCG
>NZ_NVPT01000093.1 GCF_002802985.1 Geodermatophilus chilensis
GCCGTGCGGCGAGCGCCGGGGCGGGCGTACCGGGGGGAAGCGGCGGGGAGCCGGCCGAGCGGAGGTGCTCAGGTGTCCCGGGGGGCCTGCGCGGCGGCGTCCGCTGCGGACGGCCGCGGGCGGTCAGGTGCGGGAGCGCACCCGGGACCGGAGCCGGCGGGGTGGTGCGGCAGGGCAAGGGCACGCCATCCGGCGGCTCTCCGTTTCTTCCGACGGCCGCCTACCGAGTTAGCTGACGGGTTCGGGCGGGAAGCAGCCCTACCTGCTCCCGGACGTGCGTCCAGGAGCGGGATTCACCCCAGTACTGCGGTGGGTCCCCGGCTCGCCCGAGAGGGCGACTCGGCGGCGTCCGCTCGGGCCCCCCGATGGGGACGTGACGACCGACCGGACGCGACGACCGTAGCTGCGTTATCGAGCTGTGACAATTCGCGGCCCTGAATTCGTCAGGTGACGCGCGTCGTCCACCCTCCGGATCGACGGCCGGCGGGTGTAGGCGTCACCGGCGCGCGAGGACGGCCAGCGCGGCCGCGGCGGGGACGAGGGGGACGGCGAGCAGCAGCAGGTCGAGCTGCGGACCGTCGGGGTCGGTCACCCTCCCGCCCAGCAGCGGGGCGAGCAGGCCGGCGCACCCCCACGCGGTGAACACCCGGCTGTAGACCGCCGGGAAGGCCCGCGCCCCGACCCGGTCCGCCGTCGCCGCCGGGACCAGCGCGGACACCGCGCCGTAGGCCAGTCCGACGGCGAGCAGACCGGTCAGGACGACGGCCGGCGCGGCCGTGACGGCCAGCCCGGCGAGGGCGACGGCGGTGGCCGCGAGCGCCGTCGCGAGGGCCGGCAGGCGCCCGACGCGGTCGGACCACCAGCCGGCACCCAGCCGGCCGCCCAGATTGCCCACTGCCAGCAGGGAGACGGCCGCTCCCGCCGCTCCCGGCCCCAGCCCGGCCGCGGCGGCCAGGGACGCGGCGGTGGCGAAGACCACCAGCCCGGGTGCGGCACCTCCGGCGAAGAGGACCCACAGCGCCACCACCGTCGTCCCGGGCACCGCCTCCGCGCCACGGTCCCGGCGCGGCCCGGCACCCGCGGGGGCGAGCACGGCGGCCAGGCCCACCAGCCCGGCGACGAGCACGGCGAGGACGGCGAGGCAGGTCCGCCAGCCGGCGTCCGGCAGGACGCGCGGCGCGAGCAGGCCGAGCAGCACCGGTCCCGCCGCGTACGCGCCGACCACCAGGCCGCTCGCGGTGCCCCGGCGCTCGGCGGGGACGCGAGTGGCGAGGGCGACAGCGACGCCGTAGGCCAGCCCGTTGGCCGCGCCGAACAGCAGCCCCACCCCCAGCCACGGGGCCTCGGGCCCGTTCCCGGCGGCGGTGAGTCCCAGCCCCACCCCGGCGACGAGGGCGGCTGCGGCCAGCAGCCGGCGCGGTCCGACCCGCGCCAGCGCGCGGCCCACCACCAGCAGGACCACGGTGAACACCACGAGGGCAAGCGCGAACACCGCCGAGCCGCTGCCCCGTGGCGCCCCGACGTCCGCCACCACCCGGGGCGCCACGAGGCTCCAGGCGAAGAGCGTCCCGACCGCGAGGTTGGCCACCACGCCGGAGGCGACCAGGCGGACCGTCCGTGGCTGTCCTGTCGGCCGCCGACGGCCGCTCGCCCCCCTGCTCACGACGGTGAGGATGACGGCACCGAGGACGACGGCGCCGCCTCGGTCAGGAGGTGACGCAGACCTGCCCGCAGTCCTTCCGTGCGGTCCCGGACAGCCCGGGTGCGGGGTGCCGACCAGCGGCCCCACCGGTTGCGGTGCCCCCGGAGGGGCGAGCAGGCTGACGGGACGTCCCCACCTGGGAGGAACCCGCCGTGCCGGCTCCGACGGACCACGAGCTGTTCGACCTCGGCGACCTGCCGCTGCAGAGCGGCGCGACGCTCCGGGGCGCACAGCTGGCCTACAAGACGTACGGGACGCTGGCCGCCGACCGGTCCAACGTGATCGTGCACCCGACCTGGTTCAGCGCCTGGCACGACGCCAACGAGTGGTCGATCGGCCCGGGCCTGGCCTGCGACCCCGAGAAGTACTTCATCGTCGTCCCGAACCAGCTGAACAACGGCCTGTCGACGTCCCCCAGCACCACCCCGCCGCCGTTCGACGGCCCGCACTTCCCGCCGGTCACCTTCGCCGACCAGATCGAGGCCCAGCACCGCCTGCTCACGCAGGAGTGGGGCATCGAGTCGATCGAGCTCGTGCTCGGCTCCTCGATGGGGGCCGGCCAGACGTACCAGTGGGCGGTCAGCCACCCGGAGATGGTGAAGCGGGCCGCTCCGATCGTCGGCTCGAGCCGCACCAGCGAGCACAACCAGGTCTTCATCAAGAGCCTGCGGGCCACGCTGACCCTCGACCCGGCCTTCCGGGGCGGTCAGTACTCCCCCGGCGCGCGCCCGACGGCGGGCATGCGGGCCTTCGCCCGGATCTACGCCGGGTGGGGCCTGTCCCAGGCGTTCTACTGGGAGCGCGAGTACCGGAGCATGGGGTACTCCTCGCTCGAGGACTTCCTGGTCGGGTTCTGGGAGGGGTTCTGGCTCGACGAGGACCGCGACCCGAACAACCTGCTGGCGATGCTGTGGACCTGGGAGCACGGGGACGTCGGCCGGACGCCCGGCTTCGACGGGGACACCGAGGCGGCGCTGCGCTCCATCCGCTGTCCCGTGGTCGCCATGCCCGCCCGGACCGACCTGTACTTCCCACCCGAGGACGAGCAGTGGGCCGCGCAGTTCATCGAGCGGGGCGAGGTCCGGGTCATCGACACGATCTGGGGGCACTTCGCCGGCCTCGGCATGAACGCCGCGGACAACGCCTTCGTCGACCGGACACTGCGGGAGCTGCTCGACCGTCCGGCCTGACCCGCCGGCCCGTCGTCCCGTGCGGGACGACGGGCGCGCGCACGCGACCGAGCTGGCGGGCGGAGCTCGCCCGGGTGCTCCCCCAGGGCCCCGCCCGCGGTCAGCATGCGGGTGACGGAGTCGTTCCGCAACAGATGTCCGAGACGTCTGACCCGTGCGGGGTTCCCCCGGCTCGGGCGGGGCACCTTCACCCCATGAGCGAGATGGACCCGCGGGACCCGAGCACCCTGTACGCGGAGGGTCCGGTCGCGCCCGAGCCGCCCGAGGACGACCTGCCCGAGGACTCCCCGCTGCGCGACTCCGGTGGCACCGGTCCGGGCCCGGACGACCTCGACCTGCTGCTTTGACCGGCCCACGGACGCCGGCGGCCCCCACCCGCGGGACGGGTGGGGGCCGCTGACGGACGGTCCGGGGAGTCAGCCGACGTAGTTCACGTGCGGGTGGTCCATGTGGTTCGCCGTCGCGCTGCCGCGGTCGGCCATGGCCTTCCACACGCCGCCCGGCGAGGTGAGGATCCGCTGCTGCCAGATGACGTACTCGACGCCGAGCTCGTCCCAGTGGGCGATGTGGAAGGCGACGATCGCGTCCCCGAGGGCGGCGTCGGAGCCGACCATGTAGTCCAGCGCCAGGCCCGACGGATGGCCGTTCGGGTCGGTCGCGCTGGGCCGGGTGCCGCCGATGGTGATGCCACTGGCGCCGGGGACGTTGCTGACGACCTCGTTGGCCGCGGCCTGGGTCTGGGGCCGCACGTTCCCGGCGCTGTTGGTGATGCGCGCGGTGGCCGCCGGAGCCGGCGCAGCCGCCGGAGCCGGCGCAGCCGCCGGAGCCGGCGCAGCCGCCGGAGCCGGCGCAGCGGCCGGAGCGGGGGCAGCGGCCGGAGCGGGGGCAGCGGCAGCCTGGGTCGCGTGAGGAGCGTGGGCAGGCGCCGTCACGGCGAGCGAGGTCACCGGGGCGGCGGGCGCAGCCTCACCGGCAGACCCGGCGGCACGCGCCGGCGCAGAGCCGGTGGTGAGCAGCACCTGTCCCGGGAAGATGCGGTTCGGGTCGGCGCCGATGAGGGAGGCGTTGCGCTGGTACAGCTCGCGCCACGACTGACCGTGGGCGGCGGCGATCCTCGCCACGGTGTCGCCGCGGACGACGGTGTAGTCGGTCTCCGTGGCGGCGGCGTCGGTCACCGACGTGGCGACGGGGACCTCGACGGCGTGGGCGGGGAGCGGGCCGGTCGTCCCGGCGAGCGCCTGGGAGGGGGCGCTCAGGACGCCGAACCCGACGACGGTCGCGCCGGCGGCGACGGGCGCCTTGGCGATGACCTTCTTGGTGCGGACGTAGCGGGGTGCGCGGTGCTTGGCCATGGTGATCTCCGATCACCGCCGGCGAGGTGAGCTGTCGGGTTCGGGCGATCGGTGCCCGGCCGCGGTCCGCGGCTTCACCCCGAGGCGGGCCTGCGCTCGAGTCGTACGGCTCGAGGCGTGGCGCGCCGTGGTCGTGGGTCCCCCACCCCTGCCCTGGGATATGGATGGCGACCGGTGGGCAGGGTTTGGCGGACCGGCGCCGCGCTCTCTCGTTTGCTGAGCGCACACAAAACGCTACGTGTGGTCATGTGCATTGTCGCCATGACGCCGGTCACATCCAGGTTTGAGGACGGCGCGCCGCAGGTCACGTCGGCGTTTCACCCGCGTGCGTCGCTCGTCACTCCGGCCACACGCCCAGGTCAGGACGGCGGACGGTGCGCGTCGAGCCAGGCGACCACGTCGGCCAGGACGTCGTCCTTCTCGGGCTCGTTGTGCGGCTCGTGGAAGAGCCCCTCGTAGATCCGGAGCGTGAGGTCGGGGGAGCCTGCGTGCGCCCGGACGACCTCGCTGGCGGCCGGCGGCACGAGCCGGTCGGCGGTGCCGTGCAGCACGAGCAGCGGCAGGGTGAGCGCGGGCAGCCGCCGCGGCATGGCCAGCGCGGTCGCCATCAGCTCGGCGCCGGTGCGGGCCACCATCCGGCCGGTGTGGTTGAGCGGGTCGGCCCGGTAGTCGCGCACCACCTCCGCGTCCCGGCTGACCGCCTCCGCGTCGAGCTGCAGCACCCCGAGGTCGGGCAGGAACCGGGACAGCAGCGGCGCCACGACCTTCTGGACGGCGTTCGCGGCGCTCGTGTCCAGCGCCGCCGCCGAGATGACCGCGCCGGTGACCCGGGCGTCCGGCGTCCCGGTGAGGTACTGCAGCGCGATGAGCCCGCCCAGGCTGTGCCCGTAGACGAACAGCGGGACGCCGGGGTGCTGCTCGGCGGTGAGACGCACGAGCTCCGCGACACCGTCGACGGCGGCGGCCATGCTGCCGATGTTGCCGCGGCGGCCCGGGGACCGGCCGTGGCCGGGGTGGTCGACGGCGTGCACCGCGTAGCCCGCGGCGGCCAGCCGCTCGGCCACGTGCCGGTAGCGGCCGCCGTGCTCGTGCGCGCCGTGCACCAGGACGACGGCGCCGACGGGGTCCTCGACGGTCCAGGCCTGCCGGTACTGCCCCGATGACAGGGTGCCCTCGACGTGCACGGGCTGGGCAGCGGTCATCGGGGAGCCTCCTACGCGGGTGCGGACTGCCTGCGCATCCTGCAGGAGACCTGGACCGGTGCCACGCATCGCCCGGCCCTAGGTTGGACCCCATGCCGACCACGTCGCCGAGGAACGCGCCCGGGGGGACCGTCAGCGACCTGGGCCTGCCCGCGCGGGCGGTGACCGCGCTGACCCGGGCCGGGATCACCACCACCGCGCAGCTCGCGGCGCTGACCCGCGCCGAGCTCCAGGCGGTGGACGGGCTGGGCCCGGGCAGCATCGCCGCGATCCGCCGCGTCGTCCCCGAGCCGCCCGGCCGGCTGCCCGCGACCGAGCGGTCGCAGCCGGATCCCACCCAGCTGTCCTCCCCCGAGGCCACGTCCGACGACGAGGAGTCGCCCGACGCGCCGCGGATCCCCTCGTTCGAGTCGCTGCGCAGCACCCGCCGCCGCACGACGGTGGACCTGATCGTGCCCGCGACGCCGCCCCCGCCCGACCCCACGCCGACCGCGTCCCGCCCGCCGGACTACGCCGACCTGTGGCGCCTCGGCGTCCGGGTGGGTCAGGCCCTCGCCACCCTCCCGGTGCGGCTGACGGTGTGCGCCGTCCGGGCGCCGGTCCGCCGGCTGCGCCGGCTCGTCGGGGGCTAGGCCGGCCGCCCGGCGGGGTACCCCCGGGGCATGGATCCCGAGAGCACCCCGCCGCGCGACGACGGCCCGCAGGAGACCGCTCCCCCGCTGCCCGAGGACCCGCGGGTGCCCCGCCTGGAGGACGCGAAGCCGACGCAGAGCACGGAGCTCGGCGGCGCCGCCCCCGCCGTCGGCCCGGAGACCGAGCAGCCGGAGACCGACTGAGGGCGGCACCCCGCGGTGCGACGCCGGTCACGTGTTCTGACAAGCTCGCGCGGTCCGAGAACCCCACCGTGCAGGAGGACCCGTGCGCGCCGCCCAGATCGCCACCCTCGACGGCCCCTCGGCCATCTCCGTCGTCGACGCCCCCGAGCCCGACGCGGACGGGAAGGTGCTGATCGACGTGCACGTCGCCGGGGTGACCTTCCCCGAGGTGCTGCTCAGCCGCGGCCAGTACCAGGTCAAGCCGGAGCTGCCGTTCGTCCCCGGCAGCGAGGTCGCCGGCACGGTGCGCAGCGCGCCGGAGGGCAGCGGCCTGCAGCCGGGGCAGCGGGTGGCGGCCTTCCCGGGCTTCGGCGGGTTCGCCGAGGTGGCCGCGGCCGACCCGGGCTTCGTCTTCCCGCTGCCCGACGGCGTCTCCTTCGAGCAGGGCGCCGCGCTGCCGATGAACTACCTGACCATGCACTTCGCGCTCCGCCGCCGCGGTCAGCTGCGGGAGGGCGAGACGGTGCTGGTGCACGGTGCCGCCGGTGGCCTGGGGACGGCGGGCATCCAGCTGGCCAAGGCGTACGGCGCGCGGGTCCTCGCGGTGGTGTCGCACGAGGCCAAGGGCGAGGCCGCCCGGGCCGCCGGCGCCGACGAGGTCGTGCTCGCCGACGGGTTCCGCGACCGGGTCAGGGAGCTGACCGGCGGCCGCGGCGTCGACGTCGTGGCCGACCCGGTCGGCGGCGACCGCTTCACCGACTCGCTGCGCAGCCTGGCCCGCGAGGGGCGGCTGCTGGTCCTCGGTTTCACCGGCGGGGAGATCCCCACGGTCAAGGTCAACCGGCTGCTGCTGAACAACGTCTCGGTCGTCGGCGTCGGCTGGGGCGCGTTCTGGACGGGCGACCCCGGCTACGTGCAGGAGCAGTGGCGCGACCTGCAGCCGCTGCTGGAGCGCGGCGCCCTCGACCCGGTGCTCGGCTCGGTGCACGACCTGGCCGACGCCGCGGCGGCGGTTACCGAGCTCGACGAGCGCCGGGCCACCGGCAAGGTGCTGCTCCGCGTCCGCACCTGACGAAGGGCCACCCTTCCCCCCACACCTCGCAGGCTCGGCGCGGGCCCCTGAAGGGTGGCCGGACCCGGTCAGGAGGCCGTCCCGCGCCAGCGCAGCACCTCGAGGGCCGCGGCGACGCTGACGACGTTCTCGGCGAGCGGGCGCGGCAGCAGCTCGTCGGCGCGCGCCAGCCGGCGCAGCACCGTGTTGCGGTGGGTGTAGAGCCGCTGGGCGGTGCGCGAGGTGCTGCCCAGCTCGCGCACGTAGGTCAGCACCGCCTGCTGGGTGTCGGCGTCGGCGTGCAGCAGGTCGCCCAGGGTGTCGGCGAGGAACTCGTCGGCCTGCGTCGGCTCGCCGGTCAGCAGCGCCACCAGCTGCACGTCCTCGTAGCGGGCCACCTGCTGCGGGCTGGTCAGCCGGGCCACCATGCGCTGGGTGGTGGCGGCGTCGAGGTGGCTGCGGCGGAAGCCGTCGACGTCCCGGCCGGGGCGGCCCACCGCCACCCGGACGTCGGGGTGCATGGCCAGCTCGCCGGCGAGCTGCCCGGCGTGTGGCGCCGTCCCCACCGGGAGCCACACCCACAGCGCGGCGGCGCTGGCGACGACGGTCAGCCGGTGTGCGGCCCCGCTGGCCCGGACGACCGCCTCGGCCGCGGCCTCCAGCTGCTCGGACGCCGTCCCCGAGCCGCTCCACACGACGACGGCGGTGTGCGGGCCGGCCAGGCCGTAGCCGAGCTGGGCCTCGGCGCGGGCCCGGCTGATGGGGGCGCCCTCCAGCAGCAGGGTGACCGCGGCCCGGCGCTCGGCGTGCGCGCCGCGGGTGAGCTCGTCGCGCTCGGCGCGCATCCGCTCCGACGTCGCCGCGACGGTGTCGTCGATGAAGGTGGCGATCGACAGCGCGGAGACGTCCAGCAGCTCGCGCAGCTCGGCGGGGTCGGAGGTCAGCTCGAAGCAGATCTCCATCCACCGCCGCCAGGCCACGCTCTGGGCGGCGCGGTAAGCGTCCAGCGCCGACTCGTCCAGTCCCCGGCGCACCAGGTCCCGCGCCGCCTCCAGCGACTCCGGCCCGGTGTTGGGCGGCACCCGGCGTCCCGGGTGCTGCACGTTGGCCGCCGCCCAGTGCAGCAGGTTGGCGAGGTTGACCCGCCGCGTCGCCGCGGCGAGCACCGGGTCCTCGGCGACCGGCCGCATCCGCTGCCCGCCCAGGGAGGCGGCGTGCAGCTCCTCGACCCACGCGTCCTTGGGGTCGAGCGCGACCTCGGCCCCCGCCCGGAAGAGCTCCCGCACCCGCGGCGAGACGTCGGGCCAGCGGACGTCCGCAGCAGTGTGCACCACGCGGCGAGCATCGTGGTGCACGCTGTGCTGGCGCAAGGGGTGCGCACCACGGAGAGTCGGACGGGTGACCTCCACGCAGACGCCGGTCGAGCACCTCGACGTCCTCGTCGTCGGGGCCGGGATCTCCGGCATCGGGGCCGGGCGGTACCTGACGACCGAGCTGCCGGCGACGAGGTTCGCGATCCTCGAGGCCCGCGCCGCCTCGGGCGGCACCTGGGACCTGTTCCGGTACCCCGGCATCCGCTCGGACTCGGACCTGCACACCTTCGGTTACGAGTTCAAGCCGTGGCGGGACGAGCAGTCGATCGCCGACGCGCCGCGCATCCTGGCCTACCTGCGCGAGACGATCGCCGAGAACGGCCTGGACGCCCACATCCGCTACTCCCACCGGGTGCTGGCGGCCTCGTGGTCGACTCCCGAGGCGCGCTGGACCGTCGACGTCGAGCGCACCGACACCGGGGAGCGGCTGCAGCTGTCGGCGAACTGGCTGTTCTGCGCCGGCGGCTACTACCGCTACGACGAGGGGTTCACCCCGGTCTTCGCCGGCCGGGAGCGCTTCCGGGGCCCGATCGTCCACCCGCAGCACTGGCCCGAGGACCTCGAGTACGCGGGCAAGCGGGTGCTGGTCATCGGCAGCGGCGCCACCGCGGTCACCCTGGTGCCGGCGATGGCGGAGACCGCCGCGAAGGTGACGATGCTGCAGCGGACGCCCAGCTACGTCATGCCCGTGCCGCGCCACGACGCACTCGCCAACCGGCTGCGCGCGCTGCTCGGTGAGGAGCGCGCGTACGCGCTGATCCGGCGCAAGAACATCGCCCGGGGCATCGGCATCTGGCGGTTCTGCCGGAAGTACCCGAAGGCGGCCCGCAGGCTGATCCGCTGGGTCAACGCCAGGCAGCTGCCCGAGGGCTATCCGGTCGACGAGCACTTCAACCCGCCGTACGACCCGTGGGACCAGCGGCTGTGCGCCGTGCCGGACGGCGACCTGTTCCGCGCCATCCGGAAGGGGACGGCGGACGTCGTCACCGACCGGATCGAGACCTTCACCGAGAACGGCGTGCTGCTCGCCTCCGGCCGGGAGCTCGAGGCCGACGTGATCGTCACCGCCACCGGGCTCGACGTGCAGGCGATCGGCGGCATGGGGCTGACCGTCGACGGCGAGCCCGTGCACCTGCCCGACACGATTGCCTACAAGGGGATGATGCTCTCCGGCGTCCCCAACTTCGTGCTCGCCATCGGCTACACCAACTCGTCCTGGACGCTGAAGATCGGCCTGCTCTGCGAGCACTTCTGCCGGCTGCTGGCGCACATGGACGCGCACGGGTACGACGTCGCCCGGCCCGAGCCCAGCGACCCGGACATGCCGACCCGGCCCCTCCTCGACTTCGCCGCCGGCTACATCCAGCGCGCGGTGGACCAGCTCCCCCGCCAGGGCGACCGGGTGCCGTGGCTGACGTCGACGAGCTACAGCACCGACGTGAAGCTGCTGCGCGCCGACGACGTCACCGACCCCGAGCTGCAGCTGTTCCGCGCAGCCGACCGCGTGTCGGTGACCGCGTGACGGCGACGGCGCAGGACACCGACCGCTTCGTCGACCTCGGCGCCATCCCGGCCTCTGGCTACCGGACGGCCGACCTCGCCCGGATCACCGCGCCGACCCCGGTCGTCCACGGCGACCGCGACCTGATGGTGCACCCGACCGGCGGGCGGGCCACCGCGGACGCGACTCCGGGCGCGCGGCACGTCGAGACCGCCGGCATGGGCCACCACCTGGCGCCCGGCGTCGTCGACCGGCTCGTCGAGCTCACCACCGACCTCGTCCGGACCACTGCAGGAGGCACCCGATGAGCAGCGTGCGCGGCAAGGTCGCCGTCGTCACCGGCGCCGCCTCCGGCATCGGCCGGCAGCTGGCCCTCGAGCTGGCCCGGCGCGGTGCCCGCCTGGCGCTGTCCGACGTCGACGAGCTGGGCCTGGGCGAGACCGCCGACCGGGCCGAGGCGCTGGGTGCCGCGGTGCATACCGCCCGCCTGGACGTCAGTGACCGCGCGGCCGTCGAGGCGTACGCGACCGCGGTGGCCGGGCACTTCGGCGTCGTCCACCAGGTCTACAACAACGCCGGGGTCGCCGGCGGCAGCACCGTGCTCGAGAACAGCTGGGCCGACTACGACCGGGTGCTGTCGATCAACCTCTTCGGCGTCATCCACGGCACCAAGGCGTTCCTGCCGCACCTCATCGCCTCCGGCGACGGGCACGTCGTCAACGTGTCCAGCCTCAACGGGATCATGGGCCAGGGCCGCATGACGGCGTACTGCACCAGCAAGTTCGGCGTCCGCGGGTTCACCGAGAGCCTGCGCGCCGAGCTGCTGGCCGCCGGGCACCCGGTGCAGGTCAGCGTGGTGCACCCGGGCGGCGTGCGGACCAACATCGCGACGGCGGCGCTGGAGCACGCCAGGGCGCAGGGCCAGGAGCTCACCCCGGACGACGAGGCCCGGCACCGCGCGTACACCGAGAAGCTGCTGAGGATGCCGCCTGAGCAGGCCGCGCGGATCGTCGTGGACGGCGTGGAGGCCGGGCGGCCGCGCATCCTCGTCGGCAACGACGCCAGGGCCGTGGACCTGCTGGTCCGGCTGGCGCCGCGGCTCTACCCGGTGCTGGTCGCCCGGGCGGAGCGCCGCTTCGCCTCCTGACCCCGTCGGCGCGGGGCCGGGACGGTCAGGGGCGGCCGGCGTCCGGCACGCGGGCGACGTCGGCCCCGCCGCCCGCTGACGGATACCGGTCGAAGGCGGCGAGGTCGGCCAGCTGGAGGGTCCGCGAGACGTCGCTCGGCGAGACGACGCCGACGACGCGGCCGCCGTCGAGGACGACCGCGCGGCCGTCGCTGCACCCCGCCATGCGCGGCAGCAGCTCGGTGAGCGGCTCGCCGGGTCGGGCGACCGGGATCTCCGGTGGCGGGCAGGCGATGTCCCGGAGCCGCGTCGTGGCCCGGGCCGCGGGCGGCACCGAGCGCAGCCGGTTGAGCGTCACCAGGCCGACGAGT
The DNA here is from genome assembly GCF_002802985.1 of Geodermatophilus chilensis. Lineage (GTDB taxonomy): Bacteria > Actinomycetota > Actinomycetes > Mycobacteriales > Geodermatophilaceae > Geodermatophilus > Geodermatophilus chilensis. Next base: position 11,684 of record NZ_NVPT01000093.1, read on the forward strand.
GCACCGGAGGGTTCGACGAGCGGATAGGTGCTGAACCGCCGCACCAGGGCCACCTCGTGCAGGAACCGCTCCACGGTCAGGTCCGGGTCGGCGACCAGCGCGGGGGTGCTCATGACCGCGCCGACGGCCAGTCCGCCCAGCCGGCCGGACACGCGCGCGTGCTGCTCCTCGGCCGTCGCCGCGTTCACCACGAACAGCCCGACGAGCGCGAGCCACAGCCCGCCGAACCCCCGGCCGGTCACCAGTTGCAGGAAGCCCAGGGCGATCAGGGCGAAGCCGAAGAACCGGCCCGCCCGCGCCGCGGTCACCGCCGAGGACCACGCGTCGCCGCGGAGCCGCCACAGGAGAGCCCGCAGCAGCCGCCCGCCGTCGAGCGGGGCGGCCGGGACGAGGTTGAAGACGGCGAGCGCCACGTTGATGCCGGCGAGGTACTCCAGGACGGCCACCGGCAGCCCGTCGGCCCCGGCGAGCCGCGCCAGCAGGGCACCGGCGGCGAGGAGCACGCCGAGGACGAGGCTGGTGAGGGGGCCGACGCCGGCGATGCGGAACTCCGCGCCGGGCGTGCGGGCGCCTCCCCTCAGCCGGGCGACACCTCCCAGCAGCCACAGGGTGATGCCCTCCACCTCCACCCCGTTGCGCCTGGCCACCACGGCATGGGCCACCTCGTGGGCCAGCAGCGAGGCGAGGAAGGCCACCGCCGCCGCCACCCCGGCGGCGACGTACGCGGCGGTGCCGCGGCCGGGCAGCACGAGCGGGAGCCGGCCGAACGCCAGCCCGCCGGCGATGATCAGGACGATCACCAGGACGCTGGCGTTCACGCCGACGCGGATGCCGGCGATCCGGCCCAGGCGGAAGGTCTCGTTCACGTTCCTCCCCTCGGGACGGCACCAGGACGCCGCCGGGTCGGCAGGCGGCCCGGTCGGCCGGACGGAGGGCCGCCTCTGCGACGACGTCGGGACGGTCGGCCGGGACGACGTGCGTCCCCGGGAGCGGGGTGCCCCGCCCGCGGGGCGGTGACACGCGATCCGGCGCCGTGACAGGCTCCGGGGACCCCACCCCTGTGATCAGGAGGATCGATGGCCTTCCGCGGCATGATGGCGCGCCTGGGTTCCGGCGGCGCCGGTGTCGAGACCGTGCTGGACCGGCCGGAGACGACGCCGGGCGGCGCCGTCACCGGCACCGTCCACGTCACCGGGGGGAAGGTCCCGCAGGACGTCACCGAGGTCCGTGTCGCGCTGCAGGCCACCGTCGAGGTGGAGAGCGGCGACTCCTCGTGGCGCGAGGAGGTCACCTTCGGCACCGCGCCGGTCGCCGGCGGGGCGCGGATCGAGCCCGGCCAGCAGTACCGGCTCCCGTTCAGCCTGCCGGTGCCCTGGCAGTGCCCGATCACCGCGATCGACGGCTGGCACCTGCGCGGCATGCGCGTCGGTCTGCGCACCCGGGTCGACATCGCCGGCTCGGTCGACCCCGGCGACCTCGACCCGGTGACCGTGCTGCCGCTGCCCGTGCAGCGCACCGTGCTGCAGGCGCTGGACGGCCTGGGCTTCGCATTCCGCGGCGCCGACGTGGAGAAGGGCCGCATCCGCGGCAGCGAGCTGCCCTTCTACCAGGAGGTCGAGTTCGCTCCGCCGCCCGGACTGCGCGGGCGGGTCAACGAGCTGGAGGTCACCTTCCTCGCCGACCCGCAGGGGGTGGACGTCGTCCTGGAGGTCGACCGGCGCGGCGGGCTGCTCAGCGAGGGGCGGGACGTCGGCGGCCGGCTGCGGCTGGCGCACTCCGACACCGACGTCCGCACCGTGGCCGCGCACCTGGACGCCGCCGTCCGGCAGCTGGGCGCGCGGCGCGGCTGGTTCTGAGCCCGGGGGGTCAGCCCCGGCGGGCGCGCAGCAGGACCCCGGCCACCGGCAGGCCCACCGCGAACACCGCCGCCAGGAACACCGCCACCTGCACCGGCCCGGTCGCGCCGGCGGCGGCCACGGCGGCGCCGACCACCCCGAGACCGACGGCGATGCCCTCCAGCACGAGCGAGAGGACGGCGCGGTCGGTGCCGGCCTCCGGGTCGGCGTCGGCCGCCCGCCGTCCCGCGGCCAGGAGCCGCGCCCCCTGACCGGCCAGCGCGGCGGCGAGCGCGAGCAGGACGACGAGCACGACCCAGTCCACGTGGGACTCCTCTCCCCCGGACGACGGCGCCGCCGTCCCGGCACACCGGTACCCCGGTCGACGCGGATGGCCCCTGCGGGTGTCCGACGTCACGCAGTCGTCACCCGGGAGGCACGCACACCGACGACCCCGTGTCGGTCGACGTCGTCGTGCCCCCGGACCGACGTCGGCCGGTTCCGCCGTCCCGGGCGCGCTCCGGTGACCCGCCGGCCGGCCCCGGGGACACCGCGGCATGCCGACCACGACGCCGCCCGACACCGCCCGTCCCGACCCGCACGGCATGACGGTCCGGTGACGAACCGGGCCGGCCGCGCAGCGGCCGCCCGACCGACGGGCACCGGGTGGAGCGACCGCCGCGCGGCCGGAGAGGGAGCCACGATGGGACGACAGGACAGCGCGCAGCTCGGGGACCGCGGGGCCGGACCGGCGCCGGCGGCGACGACGTCCACCGACGTCCGCTCCTGGGACGGCACCCGGCTCGCGCTGTCCACGTGGGGCCCGGAGGACGGGCGGGTCGTCGTCCTGGTGCACGGGCTGGGCCTGTCGTCCGAGTCGTGGGGCGAGGTCCCCGAGCGGCTCGCCGACCGGCACCGCGTGCTCGCCTACGACCTGCGGGGGCACGCGCAGAGCGGCGACGCCCGCGACGGGGGCTACGGACTCGAGGCGCACGCCCGCGACCTGCTCGCCGTGCTCGGCGCCTGCCTGCCGGAGGGACGGCGTGCGGTGGTCGCAGGGCACAGCCTCGGTGGCGGGATCGTCCTGGCCGCGGCCGGGATCGGCGGCACCGGCCGCATGGCCGGGGTCGTCTTCGCCGGCTCGGGGGGCTCCGGGGTCACCGCACCCGGCCTGCCCGCCCGCCGTCTCCCGCCGCCGGTCCGGGCCGCGCTGCACCGGGGGTGGTTCCGGGTGCTGCGCGCGACCGCGCTGGTCGGCCGGCGGCTGCGGCCGGTGCAGGCGGTGTCCGACCGGCTGGTCCGCCGTGCGGCCTTCGCCGACGACGCGCCGCAGGACGCCGTCGCCCGGGTGCGGGACAGCTTCCTGTCCACCCGCCCGCTGGCACTGGCCGGCACGACGCTGGCCAGCGTCGGCCACGACGGCACCGAGCTCGCCCCGGGGCTCGACGTGCCGACGCTGGTGCTGCACGGCACCGACGACCCGGAGGTGCCGCCCGACGAGCTGCGCGAACTGGTGGCCGCACTGCCCGAGGGAGAGGTCGTCGAGGTGCCCGGCGCCGGTCACATGCTCCCGCTGCTCCACCCCGACCTCGTCACCGGGCACATCGCCCGCTGGGTGACCCGGACCACCGCGTGATGCGCACCGAGACCCACTTCGAGCCGTTCGTCCACCTCGTCGACGTCGGCCCCGACCGGGCGCTGGTGGCCTGGGGCGGCTTCTGGTTCGCGCGGGACGACCCGGGTGGCCGGTGGCGCGTGCTGGGCGACGCGGACCTGCACGAGGTCGACCCGGGACGCAGCGCGAGCATCGGCGCCGGCTCGGCCCCGTACGGCAGCGCGGAGGTCGAGGTCCTCGACGAGGCCGGCACCGTGGTCGCGCGGGCCGGCACCGACGCGGCAAACCACGTCTGGGTCGAGGGCCTGTGTCCCGACACCCCGTACCGCTACCGGATCACCGTGGACGGGCGGCCGTGGGCCGAGGGCGGACGCTGGGATTGGGGGCCGGTGCCCCGCGGCGGGTTGGACCTGCGTCCGGGCGGGCGCTCCTACACCCTCGCCTTCCGCACCCACCCGGCGCCCGACCGGCCGGCGCCGCTGGACCTGGCCGTCCTCGGCGACTTCGGCGTCGGCATCGTCGCCGACACCGAGTGCGGACGGCGGCAGCGGCGGATCGCCGAGGTGCTGGACCGGGTGACCGACCGGCCCGGCATCCGGCTGGTCCTCACCGTCGGGGACAACGTCTACGCCACCCCCGGGCAGCGCGGATCGGAGGGCAGCGGGGGCGCCGACACCGACTGGTACGGCAGCTTCTACGCCCCCTACCGCTACGCGCTGGCCCGCGTGCCGGTCTACCCGGCGGTGGGCAACCACGACACCGCTGACCAGGAGAGCAGTGACGACCGGGCGCAGGTCCGCGACAACTTCCACACCGACGAGCGCTTCACCCCGGAGGTCGCCGGGCCACGGGCCTCGGTGGACCCGGGGCTGTTCTACCGGCTGGCCTACGGCTCCGACGTGGAGTTCGTCTGCATCGACACCTCGCTGTCCCGCGACCTGCCCACCGAGCACTTCTTCGAGCACCCGCGCCACCGGCGCTTCCTCGCCGACGCCCTGCCGGAGGGGGGTGGCCCGCGGTGGCGCATCCCGTTCTCCCACCACCCCGCCTACTGCGCCGGACCGCACCACGGGAACACCCCCGCGATGGTCGAGCACCTGGTCCCGCTCTTCCGGCGGGCCGGCGTGCGGGTGGCCTTCGCCGGTCACGAGCACAACTTCCAGGTCTCCCGGGTGGACGGCGTCCACCACGTCGTCACCGGCGCGGGCGGCCAGCTGCGGGAGGACCCGCCGACCGGCTTCGCCGCGGCCGGCACCGTGGCCTGGGCCGCCCAGTCGCACCTGCTGCTGGCCCGCATCGACGGGCCGGAGATGACCGTGACGCCGCTCGCCGCGGTCGGCCGGGACGGCGAGCCCGAATACCTGACCCCCCGGTCGCCGGACGGCCGGCTGGTCGAGCTCCCGCTGACGGTGCGGGCGGACTGACGCTGCCCCGGCCGGACCCCGGACCGGGACCGCGGTGGACCACCGGCGTCACCGGGACGTCACCGTGGCGCCGCAGCGGCGCGGTCGACGTGACGTTCCCCTGACGACCGGCGCCGGGCATGGCCGCCGCCGTCGACACCGCTCACCGTGGGAGGGCGTCGGTCCGGTCCTCCCCCGTGCCGGGCCGACGCCCGGCCCCACGCTCGCCGCGTGCCGCGGATCCGCGACGACGCCCAGGTCCCACCGGGCGTGCGCGGGCCCGGCCCGGCTCGTCGTGCCCTCCTCGTCCCCTCAGGGACACCGCGCCGCTCCACCGGTCACGGCGCCCTCCCTCACGGCACCGCGACACCTTCCAGCACGGGACGGCGGGACCGGGCCGGTCGCGCTGACCCCGGGCCTCAGGGCGGCGATGTCACGGGACCGTAAGGGCCGTCGGCGTTCCGGCCGCGGACCGCCGCGGGTAGCCCGATCCCGATGACACGGAACGCCTTCGTCCGGGGTGCGTCGCGCGACGGCCCCCGCGCGGACACCACCGGGATGGGCCGCTTCGAGCTGCGGGCGCTGCTCGGCTGGGTCGCGCTGCTCGCCGGCGCGGTGCCCTTCCTCCTGCTCTGGCTGCTGGTGCAGCGCTCGTGGGCGCCGCTGACCGGTCTGGACGGCGAGGTCGCCGCGGTGCTCAACGAGGTGGTCGGCGGGCGGACGTTGCTGGTGTCGGTGCTCAGCGCGGTCACCGACCTCGGCGGTGCCGGCGTCTCGGTCCTCGTGCTGACGTTGACGACGGTGTTCCTGCTGGTCCGCCGCCAGCGACGGCTGGCCGCCTGGGTCGCCACCACCGGCGTCGGGCTGGCGGTGCTCGTGCCGGTGACCAAGGCGGTCATCGACCGCGCCCGCCCGGTCGTGGACTCCCCCGTCGTCGACACCCCGTCGAACGCCAGCTTCCCCAGTGGGCACGCGATGACCGCGCTGGTCACCTACGGCGTGCTGCTCCTGCTCGTGCTGCCGTCGGTGCGCCGCCGCACCCGGCCCTGGCTGGTCGCCGCCGCGGCGCTGCTCGTGCTCGTCGTCGGGGCCACCCGGCTGGCTCTCGGCGTGCACTTCGTCTCCGACGTCCTCGCGGGCTGGACGCTCGGTGCGGCCTGGCTGGCGGTCACCACCGCCGCGTTCCGCGGGTCGCAGCACAGTCGTGGGCGGCATGCCGACGAGCCGCTGGACCCGCTCGACGTGCCCCCGGACGAGAGCGTGGACGGCGTCCGCGCGGCCGACCCGGCACTGCCCGGAGGCCGGACGACGGCGCTGCGCCTGCTCGCGGCCCTCGTCGCGGTCTGCGCCCTCGTCACCGGGCTGGGCCTGCTGGTCACCGGCGCACTGCTCGACACCTGGGTCGGCCGGCTCGACCGCAGCCTGGTGCGCTGGTCCGCCGAGCAGCGCAGCCCCGGGCTGACCACCGTCGTGGAGCTGGTCGGCCACGCCGGGGGCACGCGGACGGTCGTGGCCGTCGGCCTCGCGCTGGCGGTCCTGGGCGTCGCGGTCGCGGCGTCGTGGCGGCCGGTCGTCTTCGTCGTGGTGACCCTCGTCGGCGAGGTGACCGCCTACCTGGTCAGCTCCCAGCTGGTCGGCCGGATGCGCCCGCAGGTGCCGGACCTGACCGCGGGACTGCCCACGGGCGCCAGCTGGCCGTCCGGGCACGCCGCGGCCGCGGTGGCCGTGTACGGCGCCCTGGCCGCGCTCGTGCTGGCCCACGGCCGCGCCCGCCGGCGTCGGTGGGTGCTCGCGCTGCCCCTCGTGCTCGGTCTCGCCGTCGGCGCCGCCCGGGTCTACACCGCCGCCCACCACCCCACCGACGTGCTCGCCGGCCTCCTCCTCGGCGGCCTGTGGGTGTGGACCTGCGCGCGCCTCCTGCTGCCGCGTCCGGGCACCGGTGCACGGGCGGGGACGACCGCGCCGGAGCGGTCGTGACGGCGGTACGGGCGGGAGCCGTCGCCCTCGCCGGCGCGCTGGCGGTGCGGGCGTGGACCGCTCGCCGCACCGCCCGGACCCACCCCGGGGACCCCACTGGCGTCCGCACCGACGACGGGGTCCGCCTGCACGTCGAGGTCGCCGGCTCCCCCGCCGCGCCCGTCACCGTCGTCCTGGCACACGGCTTCGCCGCCCGCTCGACGATGTGGGACCCCCAGTGGGCGGCGCTGCAGGAGCACGCCCGGGTCGTGCGCTTCGACCAGCGCGGCCACGGCCGCAGCGGGTGGCCCGGCCGGCTGCGGGCCACCCCCGAGCGGCTGGGCCGTGACCTCGCCGCGGTGGTCGACCGGGTCGCACCCGCGGGGCCGGTCGTGCTGGTCGGTCACTCGATGGGTGGCATGGCCCTGCTCGCGCTCGCCGGCCGGCGGCCGGACCTGTTCGGCGACCGCGTCGTCGGGGTCACGTTGCTGTCCACGCTCGCCGCGCCGCTGGCACTGGCCGGGCGGGACGACGCCGGGTCCCGGACCCCGGTGCGGGTCGGCGCGGTGTCCGCCGCCGCCGCGGCCCTCTGGCTCGCCTCCCCGCCGGTGCACCTGCTGCACCCGTTCCGCACCGGGCCGGTGCAGCGGCTGCTGCGCCACCGGCTGTTCGCCGCCGACCCGCCGGAGCAGGCCGTCCGGGAGATGACCGGCGCGTGGACGGCGACGCCCACCGCGGTCATGTCGGCGCACCTGCCGGGGCTGGCGGGCTACGACGGCCGGGCGGCCGTCGACGCGCTCCGGACGCTGCCCGTGCTGGTCCTCGCCGGTACCGACGACACCACCGTCCCGGCCACCGCCGCCGAGCGCCTGACCCGGCGGCTCGGCCCGCGCGCCCGGCTGGTGCTCGTGCCCGGTGCCGGCCACATGGTGCCGCTCACCCACGCCGAGGTGGTCACCGCGGCGCTGCTCGACCTGCTGGCCCGGTCGCGCACCGGGGACGACGGACGGAGGGTCTCGTGAAACGCTGGCTCGGGCGCATCGGCGCCGTGCTGGGCACCCTGCTCGTGCTGCTGGCGGTCTACGGCGTGTTCGTCGAGCCGCGGCTGATCCTGGACGAGGAGCGCCTCGAGGTGCCGCTGGCACAGCTGGCCGGGGCCGACGCGGGCACCGAGGTCGCCGTCCTCGCCGACTTCCAGATCGGGGCGTTCTTCGACAACGACGGCATGGTCGCGCAGGCGGTCGAGACCGCCCTCGCCGCGGAGCCGGACGTCGTGCTGCTCGGCGGCGACTACGTCTACAGCCGCGACCCGGGCGTCGAGGTGCAGGTCGACCGGGTGGTGGAGCTGGTGCGGCCGCTGGCCGAGTCCGGCGTGCCCACCTACGCCGTCCTGGGCAACCACGACCACGCGGCCGGGATGGCCGAGGAGCTGACCCGCGCCCTGGAGGGCGTCGGCATCACCGTCCTGGAGAACGAGGCGGTGCCGGTCGACGGGACCGACGGGCTGCACGTGGTGGGGATCGGGCCTGTGCGCCCGGGGCTCGCCGACGTCGAGGCCGCGCTGGCCGACGTCCCCGACGGGGCCCCGCGGGTCGTCCTGGCCCACAACCCGAGCGTCTTCCCGGAGCTGCCCCCCGGCAGCGCGCCGCTGACGGTCGCCGGGCACACCCACTGCGGCCAGATCGCGATCCCCGGGCTGCCCCGCTGGTCCTACCTGGAGCTGACCGCGCAGGAGGAGGTCGTGACCGACGGCTGGGCGCCGGCGGAGTACGGCGCAGAGGGCAACCGGCTCTTCGTGACCTGCGGGATCGGCTTCAGCGTCGTCCCCGCCCGCGTCAACGCACCGCCGCAGCTGGCCTTCTTCGAGCTCCAGCCCGGCGCCTGACCGTCGTCCGCACCGAGGGTCGACCGGGACCGGGCAGATGAAGGTTCTGTGACACAACGCCCTGGTGAGGGGGCCGTCCCGGCAGGCCGGGCAGGAGGAGGTGCGAAGCGGGCCGCAGGGGCCCGACCGGTGGAGAGGAGACCCCGTCGTGCGCGCGTACCGTTCCCGGTCGCTGACCGGGCCCACGCTGGCCGCCGTCCTGGCGCTGACCGGCGCCGGTCTGTCGGGCTGTGCCGCGGACGACGGCGCGTCGGCACCCGACCTCGAGGTCCAAGTGCCCGACGTCCGCGGCCCCGAGGACCTCGACGACCCCTACAGCGGCGTGCTGGACGCCGCCTTCTACGAGGACCTGCCCGCCTACGCAGGCCAGGAGGTCACCCTGCTGGCCGAGGTCGCCGAGGTCATCTCGCCACGGGTCTTCACCATCACCTCTCCCGACGACGAGGAGGTCGGCGAGGTCCTGGTGGTCGCCACCCAGGACGCAGGGGACGTCGACCCCGAGGCCGGCCAAGCGCTCCTCGTGGCCGCGACGCCGGTCGACTCCTTCGAGGCCGGGGTGGTCACCGAGGAGCTCGGGCTCGACGTGGGTGCCGACCAGCTCGAGGAGTGGGACGAGCAGCCCTTCCTGGTCGCCGAGATCCTGCAGCCGGCTCCCTGACGAGGCCCGGAGGACCGACCTGCCGCCCTCCGACGGCGCCCGGCCGGCCGTGCAGACCGACGCCACGATCCGTACCACCGCAGCCCAGGAGGCCTCATGACCCCCCGTCCCACGCCCCTCTCCCCCACGCGCCGCCGACTCGCGGCCGCCGTCGCGGGGGCGACCCTGCTGTTGGCTGGGTGCAGCGCGCCCAACCTCGAGGAGGACGCGCCCGCCGAGGACCCCGGCACCGAGGTCGACGGCGGCGCGGTGGGCCCCGACACCCGGGTGAACGACGACGTCAGCCTGCTGCAGGTCCAGCTGGCGTACCCGGACGACGGCGTCCACGAGGTCGGTGAGGAGGCCCCGCTGTACGTGGCGGTCAGCAACACCGGCGGCGACCCGGTCACGGTGACCGACATCAGCGGGCCGGACTTCAGCGGCGTCCGCGTCGAGACCGCCGAGGGGCAGGGGCTGCCGTTGACCGTGGACGCCCAGGACACCCTCTACGTCGGCGCCGAGGGGCCGCCGAGCGTCACGCTGCTCGGCCTCGGTCAGGAGCTGCGCTCCTCGCAGTCCATCCCGGTCACCTTCACCTTCGCCGAGGCCGGCGAGGTCACCGTCGACGTGATGGTCTCCGCCGAGGAGGACCCGGCGACGTCGTTCGACTTCCCGAACGACGACCCGGACCAGGACCCGACGGAGGACACCCCCACGCCGTCGCCGACGAGCTGAGCTGGTCGCACCGCCCGGCCGCCCAGCCATCCGGTGGGTCCCGCGACGCGGTCGCCGCGTGGCACCGCCCACCGCAACGGGGTCCCGAACCGCCATCCGGGTCGAGGCCTCGCTGCGTCGTACGTCCTCGCGCAGTCGGTGTGTGGCCCCCGTGTCCGCCCCGTGCCCGACTCCCGACTGGTGGGGCTCCCGGCTGGTGGGCTCCGGCTCCTGGCTCCCGGGGCGTGCCACAGACGCCGGCTCCGGTCCTTGGTGCGCGTCTTGCGCACGCCGGCTCCCGACTCTCGGTCTGCGTCCTGCACACACCGGCTCCTGGCTCGTCGCCTTCGGCCGACAGCCCGGTTCTCAGTAGGGCGGGGGTTCGGTGACGGCGGTGAGGCCGGACGGTGTGGTGACGGTGAGGGTGCCGTCGGGGGTGAGGGTGTGGGCCCAGCCGGGGGCCTGGTGTTTGCCGCGGTGGTCGCTGGTGCAGTAG
>NZ_NVPT01000094.1 GCF_002802985.1 Geodermatophilus chilensis
AGATGTGTATGAGGGGCAGGGTGGGGGGCAGGGGGTCCTTCTACTTCATCAGCCACGGAGCTCCGCCTGCTGCGCGTCCTCGACGACGGCCACCACGCGCTGCCGCACCTCGGCGGCCTCCTCGCCCGACAGCGTCCGGTCCGGCGCCCGCAGGGTGAGCGAGTAGGCCAGCGACTTCCGTCCCTCGCCGACCTGCGGTCCGGTGTAGACGTCGAACAGCCGCACCGCCTCGAGCAGCTCGCCCGCGGCCACTCGGATCGACTCCTCGACCGCCGCGGCCGGCACGCCTTCGTCCAGCACGAAGGCCAGGTCGACGAAGACCGGCGGGAAGCTCGACAGGCGTGGACCCACCGCCACCGGCGCCGGCGGCAGCGCGTCGACGTCCAGCTCCATCACCGCGGTGCGGGCAGGGAGGTCCAGCGCCGCGCACACCCGCGGGTGCAGTTCGCCGGCGTGCCCGACGATCCGCTCCCCGCCCGCCCCGTCGTCGACCAGCAGCTCCGCGCAGCGGCCCGGGTGCCACGGCGCCCGCTCCCCCGCGCGCACGGCCAGCTCCACTCCGGCGGCCTCGGCCACCCGCCCGGCGGCCTGCACGGCGTCGGCCCAGACGGCCGGCCGGCCCGGGCCCCACCAGCCGCGGGGCTCGCGGTTGCCGGCGAGGGCGACGGCGACGTGCCACGGCTGCTCGGGCACCGCGCCGAGCAGCGCGGCGACGGTCTCGTCGTCGGGACGCCGGTCGACGCCGGGCAGCGGCGCGGGCGACCGCTCGCCTCCCGGGAAGACCGCGCCGTGCTCGAAGAGCGCGACGTCGCGGATACCGCGGGACAGGTTGCGCGCCAGCGCGGCGAGCAGGCCCGGCAGCAGCGTCGTCCGCAGCGCCGGCTCCTCCTCCGACAGCGGGTTGCGCACCAGCACGACCTGCCGGCGCGGGTCGTCCTCGGCCAGGCCCAGCGCGTCGAGGGCCGCCGTCCCGACGAAGGGGAAGGACGGCGCCTCGACGTGGCCGAACTCGGCCAGGGCGCGCCCGACGGCCCGCCGCCGGCGCTGCCGCTCGGTCAGGCCGCGCCCGGGCGGGGCCGTGGGCAGCACCGAGGGAACGTCGTCGTAGCCGGCGAGCCGGACGACCTCCTCGACCAGGTCGGCCGGGTCGGTGAGGTCGGGGCGCCAGGACGGCGGAGTGACCGCGAGCGGGCCGCCGTCCCCCTCGACCGTGCAGCCGACCGCCTCCAGCAGCCCGATGACCTGCGCCGGCGGGTAGGGCACGCCGGAGACCCGCCCGGGCCGCGCGGGGTCCAGCGCGATCGTCCGGCGGGGGCCGCGGGTGTCGACGTCCACCAGCGAGCCGACGACGCGCGCGCCGCCGTACTCGGCCAGCAGCTCGGCGGCGCGGGCCAGCGCGGCCACGGTCATCTCCGGGTCGACGCCCCGCTCGAAGCGCTTGGCCGCCTCGCTGGGCAGCCGGTGCCGGCGGGCGGTGCGCGCCACCCCGGTCGGCTCCCAGTGCGCGGCCTCGAGCAGCACCGACGACGTCCCGTCGCCGATCTCGGTCGACGCGCCGCCCATGACCGCCGCCAGCCCGATCGGGCCGGAGTCGTCGGTGATGAGCAGGTCGTCCGACGCGAGCTCCCGCTCGGCGCCGTCCAGGGTGGTCAGCCGCTCCCCCTCGCGGGCCCGGCGGACGACGATCGGCCCGCGCACCCGGTCGCGGTCGAAGGCGTGCATCGGCTGGCCGAGCTCGAGCATCACGTAGTTGGTGACGTCGACGGCCAGCGAGATGCTGCGGACGCCGGACTGCGCCAGCCGCCGCCGCATCCACCACGGGCTCGGCGCGGTCGGGTCCAGGCCCTCCAGCGCGATCATCGAGAAGCGGTCGCAGCGGTCGGCGTCCTCGACGGTGACGGCCCAGGCCGGCTCGCCCGACCAGGCCGGCGGGGTCAGCGCACCGGGGTCGCGCCACTCGACGCCCAGGCCGGTGCCCATCTCGCGGGCGATGCCACGCATCGACAGGCAGTAGCCGCGGTCGGGGGTGATCGCCAGCTCGATGACGACGTCGTCCAGACCGACCACCGGGCCGGCCGGGGTGCCTGGGGCCGGGGCCGTGCCGGTCGTGCTGTCGCCCAGCACCAGGATCCCGGCGTGGTCCTCGCCGACGCCCAGCTCGCGGACCGAGCAGATCATCCCGTCGGACACGTGGTCGTAGGTCTTCCGGGCGACGATCGCGAAGCCGCCGGGCAGCACGGCCCCGGGTAGGGCCACGACGACGGCGTCCCCTACGGCGAAGTTGGTGGCGCCGCAGACGATGCCCCGCGGCTGATCCTCGCCGACGTCCACCTGGCAGTAGCGGATCGGCTTCTTGAAGCCGGTCAGCTCCTCGATCTCCAGCACCCGGCCGACGACCAGCGGGCCGGTGACCTCCGCGGGCCGGTGGATCTCCTCGACCTCGAGCCCCAGCCGCACGAAGGCGGTGTCGAGGTCCTCGACCGTGGTGCCGGCGGGGACGTCGACGTGCTCGGCCAGCCAGCCGATGGGGACCCTCACTGCTCGACTCCGAAGGCAGAAGTGAAACGGACGTCGCCCTCGGCGAAGTGCCGCATGTCGCCGACGGCGGAGCGGAACTGCAGGGCCCGCTCGATGCCCATGCCGAACGCGAAGCCGGAGTACTCCTCCGGGTCGATCCCGCACGCGACCAGCACCCGCGGGTTGACCATCCCGCAGCCGCCCCACTCGACCCAGCGCGGGCCGTCGCGGTGCTCGGGGAACCACACGTCGAACTCCGCCGACGGCTCGGTGAACGGGAAGTACGACGGCCGCCAGCGGGTGACCGCGTCGATGCCGAACAGCGAGCGGGCGAGGTGGTCCAGCGTCCCGCGCAGGTGCGCCATGGTCAGCCCGCGGTCGATGGCCAGACCCTCGACCTGGTGGAACACCGGCAGGTGCGTCGCGTCGAGCTCATCGGTCCGGTACACCCGGCCGGGCGCGACGACGTAGATCGGCGGGGTGCGGGAGAGCATCGTGCGCGCCTGCACCGGGCTGGTGTGCGTGCGCAGCACCAGGCCGGAGTCCTCGGGGGCGACGAAGAAGGTGTCCATCATCGTGCGCGCCGGGTGGTCGCGGCCGATGTTGAGGGCGTCGAAGTTCAGCCACTCGGCCTCGAGCTCGGGGCCCTCGGCGACCTCGTAGCCCATCCCGACGAAGATGTCGGCGATCCGGTCGGTCAGTGTGGTCAGCGGGTGCCGGGCGCCGCGGGGCAGCCGGTCCCACGGCAGCGTGACGTCGACCCGCTCCTCGGCGAGCACCCGGGCGTCGCGCTCGGCCTCCAGCGCCGCCTTGCGGGACTCGTAGGCCTCGGTGACCGCGACCCGGGCGGCGTTGACCCGCTTGCCGGCGTCGGCCCGGGCGGCGGGCGGCAGCGCGCCGAGCTCGCGGCGGGCCAGCAGCACCGGCGCGCGGTCCCCGAGGTGGGCCGGGCGGACGGCGGCCAGCTGCTCGAGGTCCCCGGCACCGGCGAACGCCCGCCGGGCCTCGGCGACCGCGGCGTCGAGGGCCTCGGGTGAGAGGGCGGCGACCTGTTTGGGGTCGTAGGGGTCGTTGGCGCCAGACACGGGAGGCCATTCTGCCCGGGGCCGTGCGGGCGCCGCTGCCGGGTTTGCGGCGGGGCGCTCCGAGCCGGGGCGCTCGAGCCGCCGAGTGCTGCGAACTCGTGGCGATCGGGTGCTGATGGCCACGAGTTCGCAGCACTCGGTGCGGGAGCGGGGCGACCCCGGCTGCTACAACGACGGCGGCGGTGCGCACCGGTGTGCCGGGGACGGAGGACGGCGTGGCGGTGCTGCTGGCACTGGCCAGCGCGGTGGTCTACGGCGCGGCCGACTTCTGCGGCGGCCTGGCGGCCCGGCGCGCCACCGCGTTCGCCGTCGTCGCCCTCTCCCAGCTCGCCGGGCTCGTCGCCCTCCTGGCTCTGCTGCCCTGGCTGGGCGGCGACCCGACCGGCGCCGACCTCGCCTGGGGTGCCGCGGCCGGCGCAGCGGGCGCCTCCGGCCTGGTCCTCTTCTACCGGGCGCTGGCCGAGGGCGTGATGAGCGTCGTCGCGCCGGTGACCGCGGTGACGGCGGCCGCGCTGCCGGTGGTCGGCGGCCTCGCGCTCGGCGAGCGGATCGGGCCGTGGGGACTGGCCGGCATCGCGCTGGCGCTGGTCGCCGTCGTCCTCGTGGCGGCCGAGGACGGACCGGGCTCGCTGCGCACCGCGCGGCCGGCGAGCCTGGTGCCCGCGCTGGCCTCCGGCGTCCTGTTCGGCGTCTTCTTCGTGCTGCTCGACCGCACCGGGGAGGCCGCGCAGGTCAGCCCGCTGGTGGCCGCCCGCGTGGTCTCGGTGGTGGCCGTGGTCCTCGCCGCGCGGCTGGCCGCCCGGTCGCTGTCGGTCCCCCGCCCAGCGCTGCCGGTCGTGCTGCTGGCCGGCGTCGGCGACATGACGGCCAACGCGCTCTTCCTGCTCGCCGCCCAGCAGGGGCAGCTGGCGATCACCGGCATCCTCGCCTCGCTGTACCCGGTGAGCACCGTCGTCCTGGCGCAGGTCGTGCTGCGCGAGCGGCTGGTCGCCACCCAGGCCGCCGGGCTGGTCGCGGCCGGCGCGGCCGTCGTCCTCATCGCGCTGCCCTCCTGAGCTCCCCCGATGGGGCGAGGCCGCGACGCGCCTGCTCAACGCAGGCCCGGAGCGTCCGATGGGAGGACGTGACCTACTCGACCAGTGCTCCCGGGACGACCATCGACGACGTCCTGCGGGACGGCACGGTGCGCAGCGTCTTCCAGCCCATCGTCGAGCTCGACACCGGCCGCGTGGTGGCCTACGAGGCCCTGGCCCGTGGACCGCAGGGCCCGCTCGAGCGCCCCGACTCCCTCTTCGCCGCCGCGCGCGAGGCCGGCCGGCTCGCCGAGCTGGACGCCGCCTGCCGCAACGCGGCGCTCACCGGCGCGCTGGCACCGGTCACCGAGCCCGACGGCACGGTCACCCACTACATCGGCACCCAGGTCGACGTCACCTCCCGCGTGGAGGCCGAGCGGGCGCTGGTGCAGGAGCGCGACCGCACCCGCAGCTACCTGGCGCGCATCGAGGAGCTCGCCTACACCGACCCGCTCACCGGCCTACCCAACCGGCGGCGGCTGGCCGAGCAGGTCGACACCGCGGTGTGGAGCGCCCGCGCCCGCGACGAGGCGGTGGCGCTGCTGTTCGTCGACCTCAACGGGTTCAAGGCCCTCACCGGCCTGCCCGCGGCCACGGCGGCCGCCGAGGCGCGGCGCATCGCCGACGAGCTGGCCGCGGTGGTCGCCCGCCCGGTTCCGCTGCGCGACCAGGAGGTCGTCGTCCGGGCGAGCGTCGGCGTCAGCGTCTGGCCCGAGGACGGCGCGGACTTCCCGGCGCTGCTGCACGCGGCCGACATGCCTATGTACGCCATGCGCACCGGCTCTCCGGCCTGAGCCGTCCGCGCCGCCCTGCCACGGATCGCCTCTCGCGCGCGAAAGGCGATCCGACTCAGCCTTGGGCGAGCTGCGTCGTGTAGAGGCAGATCGCGGCGGCGGCGGCGAGGTTGAGGCTCTCGGCGCGCCCGCGCATCGGGATGCGCACCCGGGCGTCGGCCAGCGCGGCCAGGTCGGCGGGCACGCCGCGGGCCTCGTTGCCGAACACCCACAGCACCGGGCCGGCGAGCTCGGGCCCCAGCCGGTTGAGGGCGGCCTCTCCCCCGCCGTCGGCGGCGAGCACGGTGACGCCGGCGGCCTGCAGCCGCGGCAGCAGCTCCGGCAGCGGCGCCCCGCGGACGACGTCGACGTGGAACAGGCTGCCGGTGCTCGAGCGCACCGCCTTGCCGCCGTACGGGTCCGCCGACCCCGCACCGAACACCACGGCCCCGGCGCCGCACGCGTCCGCCGTGCGCAGCACGGTGCCGGCGTTGCCCGGGTCGGCCAGCTCGGCGAGGGCCACGGTGAGGGACGGCGGCTGCGTGACCAGGACGTCGGCCGGCACGTCGCGCAGCGCGCAGACGGCGACCAGGCCCTGCGGGGTGACCGTCTCCGACAGCGACGCGGCCGCCTTCTCCGTCACCGGCCGCACGGGCACCGGCGCGGCGGCGAGCAGGTCGCGGTGCGCCGCGGCGGCGGCCTCGGTGGCGAAGACCTCGCGGACCGCGTCCGGGTCGGCCAGCGCCTCGGCGACGGCCTGCCGCCCCTCGGCGAGGAACAGCCCTGCGGCGTCGCGACCGGCCCGCCGGGTCAGCTTGCGGGCGGCCGCCACGCGCGCCGAGCGCTCGGTCAGCGGTCCGGTCACGGCGTCCACGTGGTCACGACGTCCCTCGAGTGCGACGAACTCGTGGCGATCGGAGGCCGATGACCACGAGTTCGTCGCACCGGCGGGCGGGAGGTCTGAGCAGACACGGCGACGCCGCCGGGGCGGGTCACCGGGACCCGCACCCGACGGCGTCGGCGTGCTGCGGACCGCGTGCTCAGGCGGCCTGACCGCCGGCCGGCGCAGCGGCGACGGCCGCGCGGGAGGTCTCGACCAGCGCGGCGAACGCGGCCGGCTCGTTGACGGCGAGCTCGGCCAGCACGCGGCGGTCGAGCTCGATGCCGGCGAGCTTGAGGCCCTGCATGAACCGGTTGTAGGTCATGTCGTTCTGGCGAGCCGCGGCGTTGATGCGGGTGATCCACAGCTTGCGGAAGTCACCCTTGCGGACCTTGCGGTCGCGGTACTGGTAGGTCGCCGAGTGGAGGATCTGCTCCTTGGCCTTGCGGTACAGCCGGGACCGCTGACCCCGGTAGCCGCTGGCCGCCTCGAGAGTCGTCCGACGCTTCTTCTGGGCGTTGACCGCCCGCTTCACGCGTGCCACGGAAGGGCTCCTTTTCGTCTAGGGGGCGCTCAGAGCCCGAGCAGCTTCTTGAGGCTCTTGGTGTCGGCCGGGGAGATGACCTGGTCCTGGTCGAGCCGGCGCTTGCGACGCGAGGACTTGTGCTCGAACTTGTGCTGGTTGTTGGCCTGCTCGCGCATGAGCTTCCCGCTGCCCGTCACGCGCACTCGCTTCGCGGTGCCCTTGTGCGTCTTCTGCTTCGGCATGTCCTCGGTCCTCGTTCGTGTGTGGCGGCGCCGTGGCACGTCGACGCCGCGGCAGCCTGGGGAGCTGCCGCGACGTCCTCCGGCACGGCGCCGGTGCGTCAGGTGGTGCGGTCCTGCGGTGCGACCGTCAGGCCTGCGGGGCCTGCCCCTCGGCCTCGGCGGCCTTGTCGGCCTTGGCCTGCCGGCGGGCGCCGTCGGTCGCGGCCTGGTTCCGGTGCGGGGCGATCACCATGACCATGTTGCGGCCGTCCTGCTTGGGGTTGGACTCCACGACGCCGAGCTCGGAGACGTCCTGGGCCAGCCGCTGCAGCAGCCGGTAGCCCATCTCCGGCCGGGACTGCTCGCGGCCGCGGAACATCACGGTGATCTTGACCTTGTCGCCGCCCCGCAGGAAGCGCTCGACGTGGCCCTTCTTGGTCTCGTAGTCGTGCGGGTCGATCTTCAGGCGCAGCCGCATCTCCTTGATGACGGTGAGTGCCTGGTTCCGCCGGGCCTCGCGGGCCTTCTGGGCGGACTCGTACTTGAACTTCCCGTAGTCCATGAGCTTGGCGACCGGAGGCCGGGCCATGGGCGCGACCTCGACGAGGTCCAGCTCGGAGTCCTGGGCCAGGCGCAGCGCCTCGCCGATCGGCACGATGCCGACCTGCTCGCCCTCGGGGCCGACCAGACGGACCTCGGGGACGCGGATACGGTCGTTGATGCGGGGCTCGGTGATGGCCTCTCCTCTGCTGCTGCATGGGGAGGGCTCGCTCGGTCACCGGACGCCGACATGAGAGAGGCCCCACGAGCAGCTGCTCGTGGGGCCCACTCGCCGGGGTGCCACGGGCCCGAGGGCTCGTGCACGCCGCGGGCCCGGCCGGGTGGCCGGGCTCCGCGATCCGGGACCTGGACGCCTCGACGGCGCCAGGTGGGAGCGGGCTCCTCTTGGTCGAGCGACCCGGGGTGGGGCCGCTCAGTGGTTCGCGCGCCTCGTGTAGCGGGGAGGCACGCAGATACTACAGCGTCGCGGCGAGTGTGGTCATTCCCGGGGCGCGGGCACCTCGCCGGCGTTCAGCTCCAGGACGACGGCCGGTCGACATCGGGCAACGGAGTCCCGGGTGGCCATGTCCCGAACCGCCATGTGGTGGTCACCGGCATCCACGTCCCGTCGAGCGACCCGTACGACCGCCCGGTCACGACCGCGCCCAGTCGCCCACCGGTCACGCCGACGACCATCGTCATCCGGCTGTTGCCACGGCGGGCGTGCACCAGGGCCTCGCGGAAGCCGGGGGTTCCGGCGGTGAGCACCGCGGTCGTGGGCACCTCGACCGCGTGGCAGCGCTCGGCGACGACGCCTCCCGGGCAGGCGGTCGGGCGCGCTGCCGACAGCCGGCGCAGCCAGTCGAGGACTGCGTAGGGGTTCTGCGTCGCCGACACCTCGCGCAGACCCGGGACCTCCGCGGTGCCGTAGAAATGCCACGTGCTGCCGGTCCGCGAGTCCGGCGAGCCCGGGGTGTCGGAGTACTGCTGCGAGAAGTCCAGCACCCGGACCTCGCGCAGGTCAGGGTCCTCGATGCCCAGCTGCGCCTGCCCGACGCCAGGGAGGAGTGCACCGGTGCCGACCAGCCGGTACGGCTCCTGGTCCGGGGGCTCCCTGAGCTCCTCGTAGCCGAGGGTCAGCGCGCTCTCGGCCAGCGTGGCGGCCAGCGCCTGCACGACCTCCGCCGCCGACGCCGGATCCCCTGTGGTCACCGCAGGCAGGGTCTCCTCGTCCCATGGCGGCAGCACATCGGGGTCGGGCAGCACGGTGGTGCCGATGCCCGCGCCGATCTGCGCCCCCTCCCAGGCGAGCGAGAAGACCTGATCCGGTCGCTCGGCGGTCAGGCCGATGGCGATCCCGCGCTCGACGGCGAAGGGCGCCGACCCAGCACCGGTGCGTGGCGCCACGTAGAGGGCGGCCACGGTGAGCGAGACGCTGGTGCCCGGCCGACCGTCGGGCATCCCCGACCGGACCGCGCCTCGTGCGCTGCCGATCCGCATGTCGTCGAACGTCAGGCGACCGCAGTCGGAGATCCGGACGAGGGCGCCGTCGGCGCGGGCCACCTGGGCCGCGAGAGCCGGGTGCATCAGCTCGAGGACGGGAGCGGTCGAGGCCCGGCCACACAGGAAGGCGGGGTCGAACAGCTGGCGGGCCAACAACCGGGCGGCCGTCGTCGTCCCGGGGCCCGCCGGCAGCCCCGCTGCGGTGAGGATCATCGGGACCGCGGACTCGGGGTCGGCGACCGGCCCGGAGGCGGGCACCCCGAACACCTGCTCCTGGTCCGGTCCGACGCTCTCCCCCGCCAGCAGTGCGGCCGCGACTGCCGCCCGCGCTTCGCGGTAGGCCGCCCGGTCGACGTCGTCACCGGTCCAGCTGCAGGCGGAGAGCAGGAGCAGCACGGTGGAGCCGACCGCGAGGCCTGCTGTCCCGCCACCCAGCCCGGTCCCGGTTCCGTCGCCGGAGCACCACGACGAGGACGACGACGAGCACGGCCATGCCGGTGGCGGTCAGCACGAGACCCCAGATGCCCCACCGTTCGTCCCCCGCCAGCCGGGCGAGGCGGGCGGGATCGTCGACGACCTGCACGTCGACCGACGAGCCGATCCTCGGCACGTCCCCGTGCGTCAGCACCTGGACGTGGGCCACCCGGCCGGTGCCCTCGACCGGCAGGTCGACGTCGGTCGCCCGCGGTCCGGCGAGCACCACCTCCGCCGGACGTGCCGGCCGGTCGTCGAGCGCCGCGTCCGCCCACAGCAGCGCCCCACCGGCGAGCACCAGCACGAGGCCGACCAGGACGAGGACGGCGGCACCGAGTCGCACCAAGATCGTCATGGCGCGGCACGGTAGGGGACGGCGCGTTCCCGCTGGCGCTGTCCACAGGCGCCGGGCACGCGCGCGTCAGTCGTCGTAGAGCAGCGGCGGGGGCGGCGGCTGCTGCGCGCGGTGGGCGGCCAGCAGGGCCCGCAGCCCCTCGACGGCCTCGACCGCGCGGTCGCCGTCGGCCCCCTGGATGGCCAGCACGGCGAACTCGTCGTCGTTGGTCAGCAGCAGCGTCGCCCACCGGAATCGGCGGTCGAAGCGGATGGCCTGCACCGCCGTCCACGGCAGGGTGCGCTCGCCGAACAGGTTGCGCACCCGGATGCCGTCGGCGTCGGCGTCGACCCGCGGCCGGCCCAGCACCAGCAGCCCGGCGCCGAGCACCAGGCCGAGCCCGACGACGGCGACCTGGTCGGCCACGGTGAACCGCGCCACGCCGGTCGCGTTCTGCGGCAGGGTCACGCCCACGTAGGTCAGGACGGCGGCGACGACGACGGCGGCCGCGGCGCACAGCAGCCGCCACCGGCGGGGGACGGCGGAGACGGCGGGAGGCACGGCCCCATGGTCCCAGGCCCGCACCCCCCGCACTGTGAGCCGCCCGACCCGCGCAGGACACACCGACGCAACGGGGACGACGCACCATGGTCGCGAGCGCCGTCGACGAGGGAGAACCGTGACCGATGTCCTGCCCGAGGCCCCACCCGGGACCGAGGCGCCGCTGCCCCTGGCCGGCTACACCGTGGCGGTGACCGCGGCCCGGCGCCGCGAGGAGCTCGGCGCGCTGCTGGCCCGCCGCGGCGCGCGGGTCGTCTACGCGCCGGCCATCCGCATCGTGCCGCTGGCCGACGACGCCGAGCTGGTCGCCGCGACGCGGGAGGTGCTGGCGCAGCCGGTGGACCTGGTCGTGGCCACCACCGGCGTCGGGTTCCGCGGGTGGCTCGAGGCCGCCGACGCCTGGGACCTGCCGCTGGTCGACCACCTGCGCGGGGCCCGGGTCCTGGCCCGCGGGCCCAAGGCGCGTGGCGCCATCCGCGGCGGCGGGCTGGTCGACGCCTGGTCGCCGGCCTCGGAGTCCTCGGCGGAGGTGCTCGAGCACCTCCTGTCGGGCGCCGAGGGCCCGCTGGAGGGACGCCGCATCGCCGTCCAGCTGCACGGGGACCCGCTGCCGGACTTCGTCGGGGCGCTGCGCGCGACCGGTGCCGAGGTGCTCACCGTGCCGGTCTACCGCTGGGTGCTGCCCGAGGACGTCACGCCGGTGCACCGGCTGGTCCGCTCGGCGGTGACCGGCGCGGTCGACGCGGTGACGTTCACCAGCGCCCCGGCGGCGGCGAGCCTGCTCACCCTCGCCGACGAGCTGGGCCTGCGCGCCGAGCTGGTCGCGGCACTGACCTCCGGCGTGCTGCCGGTGGCGGTGGGTCCGGTGACCGCCGGGCCGCTCGCCGCCGCGGGCATCCCGTCGGTGCAGCCCGAGCGCGCCCGGCTCGGCGCCCTGGCCCGCGAGGTGGTGGCCCGGCTGCCCGAGCGCGACCCGGTGCTGCGCGTGGGCGAGCGGGAGCTGCAGGTGCGCGGGCACGCCGCCCTGCTCGACGGCCGCCTGGTCGAGCTGGCGCCGGGCCCGATGGCGGTGCTGCGGTCGCTGGCCGCGCGGCCGGGCACCGTCGTCCCCAAGACCGACCTGGTGGCCGGGCTGCCCGGCGGCGGCGACGGGCACGCCGTCGAGATGGCCGTGACCCGGCTGCGGGCGGCGCTGGGCCCCGGCGTGGTGGAGACCGTCGTCAAGCGGGGTTACCGCCTGGCTCCGTGATCTGTCGACCTACCGGCCGACACCGCGACCAGGTGCCGTCCCGGCTGCCGTGGAGCCCGAACCGCGGCTCCCCCTCGGGGGACCCTGCGGGCCCCCGCTCAGGGGCCCGCAGGGCTCTCGTCGTCCCTCACACCCCCGACATGCGGGCCTGGGGGCGCAGGTAGACCGTCCAGGTGACGGCGAGGCAGACCACGTAGAAGGCGATGAACACCAGGTAGGCCGAGTCGCCGGTGCCGGTGGTCAGGAACGACTGCCGGAAGGCGAGGTTGACCAGCACGCCGCCGAAGGCCCCCACCGCGCCGGCGATGCCGATGAGCGCGCCGGACATGCGCAGCGCGTGCCGGTCGGCGACGGCCGGGTCCGCGCCGACGGCGACTCGCTGCTGGGCCTGGGTGCGGAAGATCGCCGGGATCATCTTGTAGGTCGAGCCGTTGCCGATGCCGCTGAGCACGAACAGCGACACGAAGCCGACGACGAACAGCGCCAGCGACCCCACCTGGCTGGCGGTCCACACGATCGCCGCGCCCACGGCCATCGCCACGAAGTTCCAGAAGGTGATGCGGGCGCCGCCGAAGCGGTCGGCCAGCGAGCCGCCTAGCGGGCGGATCAGCGAGCCCAGCAGCGGGCCGAGCCAGGTCAGCGAGGCCGCGGCGAGGGGCGTGGCGAAGTCCTCCCCGAACTGGTTCTGCAGCACCTGGCCGAAGGCGAACCCGAAGCCGATGAACGAGCCGAAGGTGCCGATGTAGAGGAACGACATGATCCAGGTGTGCGGCTCGCGGGTGGCCTCGCGCATGGCCCGCGGCTGGTTGCGCGCCGTCGTCAGGTTGTCCATGAGCAGCGCCGCGCCGACGGCGGCCGCGACGATCAGCGGGATGTAGACGAGCAGGACCAGGCGCGGGTGCTCCACGCCCGCGGTGGCCAGCACGAGCAGGCCCACCAGCTGGACGACGGGGACGCCGAGGTTGCCGCCGCCGGCGTTGAGGCCCAGCGCCCAGCCCTTGAGCCGGTTCGGGTAGAAGGCGTTGATGTTGGCCATCGAGCTGGCGAAGTTGCCGCCGCCGACACCGGCCAGGCAGCTGACGACCAGCAGCGTCGTGTAGTCGACGCCGGGCTCGAGGACGACGGCCGTGGCGATCGTGGGCACGAGCAGCAGCGCGGCGCTGACGATCGTCCAGTTGCGCCCGCCGAACCTCGCGACGGCGAAGGTGTAGGGCAGCCGGACGAACGCGCCCAGCGCCGTCGGCAGCGTGGTGAGCAGGAACTTCCCGGCCGGGTCGATGCCGTACACCGCCTCGGGCAGGAAGAGCACGAGCACCGACCACAGGCTCCAGATCGAGAAGCCGATGTGCTCGGAGAAGACGGAGAAGAAGAGGTTGCGGCGGGCGACCGGCCTGCCGGTGGACTCCCAGAAGGCGGGGTCCTCCGGGCGCCAGTCGTCGATCCAGCGACCCGGGCGCGTCGCGACGGCGGCCGGCGCGGTCTGCTGGCTGGTGGTGGGTGTGGGGGCGGCCATGGGCCAGAACGGTGGCGGTCCGTCGTTCCCCCGCCGTTGCTGCCGGGCAGAACTCGTGTTCCGTTGTGCTCACCGGCGCACACCCGCTGTGGTGAGGCCGTCGTCCACCGGCGTGCGCACCGGCCCGGCCAGTGGGGAGGATCGGCGGCGTGACCGTGACCGAGGACCCAGCGGCTGCCGGCCGCGCCCTGTTCGAGGACGGCGCGGCGGTCGCGGGCACGATGAGCCGGAACGCCGCCACGCTCGTCTACCCCGACCCGGCCGGCCGGGCGGCGGTGCGCCTGGAGGACCGGCTGGCCCGCTGCCTGCGGACGGCGGCCGACGAGGCGGCGGGGATCGCCGTCCCCCGGGAGCGGGCCCGCGCCGGTGCCGTGCTCGCCTTCGCCGTCGAGCACGGCGTGGCGCTGGCCCGCGGCGGGCGACCGGTCCGCACCGACGGCTTCTTCACCCCGCGCACCGGCGGGCGCTCGGCCGCGGACACGGTCACCGAGGCCGTGGTCGCCGCCGCCCGCGGCTCGCACGACGAGCGGCGGGTGCGGCACCTGGGCTACCTGCTGGCCGAGGTGGCCTCCTCCCCCGACCTGGACGCCGCGCTGGTCGACCGGGCGCTGACGCTGTCCGCCGGGCTGACGTGGCGGCAGCTGGTGCTGCTGGCCGGGGTCGGCCGCCGCGACCGCGCACCGCTGCCGATGGCCCCGCTGGCCGACGACCCGCGCGGCTGGACGGCGTGGGGCGCCCGCGAGGACGTCACCGACCTGCAGCGGACCGGACTGCTCGACCCGCCGCCGGCGCAGCCGCGCCCGGGCGGCGCGGCGCTCCCCCGGCTGCGCCCGGCCGACCTGCGGCTGACCCGCCGCGGCGTGCTGGTGCACCGGCTGCTCGCGCTGGGCTTCGTGCGGGACGACGTCGTCGCCGCGGCCCTCGCCGAGCTCGGCTGAACCGCGGTCAGTCCGGCAGCTGGGCGTAGGCGCGCACCGGGAAGGTGCCGAAGCCGGCGAAGCGGGGCGGCGCCGCGGTGAACCGGGCGCCGGTGCCGGGAACCCGGTCCAGGCCGGTGAGGTGCTCGACGACCGGGATGCCCACGCCCAGCAGCAGCGTGTGCGCCGGTCGCTCGCCGTGCTCGGTGACCTCGTCGATGTTCACGGCGTCGATGCCCACCAGCGCCGGCGCCCGGTCGACCAGCCACCGCGCGGCGTCCCCGGAGAGGAAGGGCGCGTCCACGGCGTAGTCCGGCGTCCCGAAGGCGGCGTCCCCACCGGTGTGCAGCAGCACCGCACAGCCGGCGACGTCGAGCCCGCCGAGGTCGTCCACGGTCACCGCCCGACGGCCGGAGCCGGCGGTGCGGACGACGAGTGCCGGCAGGTCGGCCAGCTGCTCCAGCGGCAGCCCGGCGAGGTCGGTCCCGTCGCCGTGGCGGTGGGAGGGGCTGTCGAGGTGGGTGCCGGTGTTGCCGACCATGCGCACCACGTCGATGGCGAACTCGGTGCCCGGCGCGTAGAGCTGCCGCGAGGCCTCGCGGGTCAGGTGCGGGGTCACCTCCGGCGCGGGCAGGCCGGGGTAGGTGACCATCCCGGCCGCGATCACGTGACTGAGCTCGACGAACCTCGGCATGCGGCCCACCCTGCCGCACCGGGGGCCGTTGCCGGATCGTGACCCGCAGCTGTGGGTCTGCGGCAGGCCGCACCGCGTGGAGAGGGCAGGAGACCGGCAGAGGAGGCACGGGTGGGCGACGGGGACCGGGGCTTCGCGGAGTTCGCGTCCGCGGAGCAGGCCGCCCTGCTGCGCCTGGCCGTCCTGCTCTCCGGCGACCGCGGACACGCGGAGGACCTCGTGCAGACCGCACTGCTCTCGACCTACCGGCACTGGGACCGGATCAGCCGGTCCGGCCCGCCCTCGGCGTACGTGCGCCGGGCGCTGGTCAACGCCCACACGAGCTGGCGGCGCCGGCTGTCCACCAGCGAGCAGGTGGTGGAGTCGGTGCCCGACCGGGCGACGGCACCCCACCAGGACGGCGACGAGCAGCTGCGCGCCGCGCTGCGGGAGCTGCCGGTCCGGATGCGCACGGCGGTGGTGCTGCGCTACTTCGAGGACCTCTCCGAGCAGCAGACCGCCGACCTCATGGGGTGCTCGCCCAGCACGGTCAACACGCAGACCGCGCGCGGCCTGGCCCGCCTGCGCGCCGCGCTGTCCGCGCTGCAGCCGGCCGGGCGGGAGGAGCGGTGAGGGACGACGAGCTGCGGGCGCGGCTGACCGCCCTCGCCGACGCCACCGCGCCGCCGCCGCGCGCCGACCTGGCCGCGGTGGTCGAGCACCGGCACCGGGCCCGCCGCCGCACGCAGCTGCGCGTCGGCGCGGCCGCGGTGGCGGTCGCGGCGGTCGCCGTGGCGGTCCCGCAGCTGGTGCCGGGACGGCCGGTGGCGGAGCCGGCGACCGCGGTCGCCGAGGCGCCGCCGGCCCCGCCGCTGACGGACGCCGACGCCTCCGGCGCCCGCACCGTCGGCTCGCTGGCCGGGGACGCGGCGTTCGTCGAGGCGGTGCGGCAGCTGCCCTGGAGCGATCGGGGGACGCGTGCGGCCGACCCTCCGCCGGCCGGCTCGCGGGTGCTCTTCGCCGGCGACGTGCCCGGTGGGCGCTGGGCGCTGGTCGCCCGCCCGTCGACCGTGCCGCCGCCGCTGGTGGACGACGACGAGCTCGAGCGGGAGCTGGGCACGGGGTCGGTCGCGCTCGCCTGGTTCGCCGGTCCCCCGGGCGCGGCGCCGGAGGAGCTGCGGCTGCGGGGCACCCCCGTGGTCACCGGGCCCGGGCTGCCGGTCGCGCTGTGGGACCGGGGCACCGGGACGCTGGCCGTCGTCTCGCCGTCCCCGGCCGTCGGCGCCCGCGTGGTCGATGGGAACGGCACGCCGCTGGCCGAGCTGCCCCTCACCGACGGGTTCGCGGTGGCGGCTGCGCCCGAGCGAACGGCGACGGTCGAGGTCCTGGCCGCGGACGGCACCGTGCTGGCGTCGGTCGAGCCGCTCACCGGCGCGGGTGGGTGAGCGGCGTGCGGATCAGCGTGTGGGTCACCGCCGTCCTCGCCCTGACCGCCTGCGACGGGGGCGTCGGGCAGGCCTGCCCGGCGGTCGCCTGGGGCAACGGACTCACCGTCGAGCTCGCCGGCGACTGGCCGCCCGGGGAGGGCCGGTCGGTGCGGGTCGGCTGCCCGCAACCGTGTGGCCTGGCGTTCCGCGAGGACGCACCGCCCGGGCCCGTGCAGGAGGGCGTCGCGCCGCTCACCGGGTCGACTGCCGCACTGTCCTTCGTGATGGAGACGCCGGACGAGGTGGACGTCGCCGTCCTGGGCCCGACGGGGCCGTCCTCGCCGAGCTGACCGCCGACCTCCAGTGGGTGCGGGTCGGCGGCAGCGCGGAGTGCGGCGGGCCGCACGAGGCCACGGTGACCGTCCCGGCGCCCTAGCGGTCAGGCCCGGCGTCGGGCCCGCAGCACGGTGTCGGCGATCGGCAGCTCGTGCCCGGCAGGGCCGCTCGCCGTCCGCGGGCGGTCCTCGCAGACGACGACGTCCCAGGCGGCGGGATCGAGCGTCGCGGCGACCTGCCCGGCCGTGAAGAACATCTCCGGCAGGCCGGTGTGCAGTTCGCTGGGCCGGTGCCCGACGACGAGCAGGCTGCCGCCTGGGGCGACGGCCGCGGCCAGCCGGGCGAACACCGGGTCCCGGTCCTGCGGTGGCAGGTGGAAGTACTGCACCGAGACCAGGTCGAAGGCGCCCGCCGGCGGGGCCCAACCGGTGAGGTCGGCGTGCACCCACTCGACCCGCCCGGCGACCTCCGGGCCCAGCCGCTCGGCCGCCGCGGCGGCGCGGGCGAGCGCGACGGTGGAGAAGTCGACGGCGGTCACCTGCCAGCCGCGGCCGGCCAGCCACACCGCGTCGCCGCCCTCGCCGCTGCCGGCGTCCAGCGCCCGGCCCGGCGTCAGCGCGGCGGCCTCGGCGACCAGCTGCGGGTTGGCCCGGCCGCTCCAGAGCGCCGGCGCCGTGCGGTAGCGCTCCTCCCACGAGGCCTCGTCGAACCGGATCTCCCCGTGCGCGTGGTGTGCTGCGTGCTCCATGCGCGACAGCCTCCCCAGAGCGACGCCGACTTGACAAAGGACCTTGCCGGACCGGCAAATGTCGGGCATGGCGGACGACGAGGCGACGACCGACGCGGTGCTCACCGCCGTCGGCCCGCGGCTGCGCGCGCTGCGCCAGCGGCGCGGGAGCACCCTGACGCAGCTGTCGGAGGAGACCGGCATCTCGGTCAGCACGCTGTCGCGGTTGGAGTCCGGGCAGCGGCGACCGACCCTGGAGCTGCTCCTGCCGCTGGCGCGGGCCCACCAGGTGCCGCTCGACGAGCTGGTCGGCGCACCGGAGACCGGCGACCCGCGCATCCACCCGCGGCCGGTGGTGCACCACGGCGTCACGTCGCTGCCGCTGACCCGCCGTCCGGGCGGGGTGCAGGCCTTCAAGCAGGTCTACCCGTCCGGCTGGCCCGGGGGCGAGCCGGAGCAGAGGACCCACGAGGGCTACGACTGGGTCTACGTGCTGTCCGGACGGCTGCGGCTGGTGCTCGCGGAGCACGACCTGCTGCTCGGTCCGGGCGAGGTCGCCGAGTTCGACACCCGTACTCCGCACTGGTTCGGCAACCCCGGCCCGGAGCCGGCCGAGGTGCTGGCGATGTTCGGCCCGCAGGGCGAGCGCATGCACGTGCGGGCCCGTCCCCGCCGCGCCGAGTGAGCACTTGTCGTCGTCCGGACCGGCGTGTCAGGCCGTGTCGGCGACCCCAACTGCTCACTCGGCCGGGATGGGCTTCAGACCTCGACGACGATCTCCCCGCCGGACTCGTGCACCGGGTACACGCGGATCGGCGCGGCGCCGGAGGTCGAGGCCCCGTCGCTCCACCGGTAGGCGTAGAGGTGCAGCGGGCAGACCAGCACGTTCACGTCGGTCTGCCCGTCCGCGAGCGGCCCGCCGGCATGCGGGCAGGCGGCCTGGGTGGCGTGCAGCGAGCCGTCCCGCAGCCGGAAGACGGCGACCTGCACGCCGCCGGCGACGAAGGCCCGCCCCTCCCCCGGCGGCACCTCCTCGACCCGCCCGACGGCGTACGCCTCGCCCCGCAGGGCCGGTGCCGGACCGGGGGTGCGCACGTCGGTGGCCGGACTGCCCGGATCGGTGCCGGGGGTGGTGGGCCGGGCGGCCTCGAGGTGCGGCGCGCTCATCGGACCGGCACCTTCGGCAGCGCGACCAGCGGCAGCGCGGTGCGGAACTGGCCGGGCGTCGCCGGCTCCTTCCCGTCCTGGCCCCAGGGGTCGGTGTAGGCGTCGACCGACCTCTGCATGTTGGCGTCCAGCTCGGCCACGATCCCCTCGCTGTCCTCGAGCAGCACCGACCGGATCCGCTCCAGCCCGACCCGCGGCACGAAGTCGTAGGTCCGCTCCAGCCAGTTGGCGTTCTCCCGGTAGTACTGGAGGAACCGGCCGGTGAGCCGGAGCACCTCCTCCGGGGAGTCGACGGTGGCCAGCAGGTCGCCCTTGCGGACGGTGGCCCCGGCGGCGCCGCCGACGTAGACCTCCCACTTCCCGTTGCCGACGGCCACGACGCCGACGTCCTTGACGTAGGCCTCGGCGCAGTTGCGCGGGCACCCGACGACGGCGAGCTTCATCTTCGCCGGGCCCTCGATGCCCTGGAACCGGGTCTCCAGGTCGATGCCCAGCTGGGTGGAGTCGCCCAGGCCGAAGCGGCAGAAGTCGCTGCCCACGCAGGTCTTCACGGTGCGGAAGCTCTTGCCGTACGCGTATCCCGAGGGCATGCCGAGGTCGTCCCACATCCGCGGCAGGTCCTCCTTGCGCACCCCCAGCAGGTCGATGCGCTGCCCGCCGGTCACCTTGACCATCGGGACCTCGTACTTCTCGGCGACCTCGGCGATCCTCCGCAGCTGGGCCGGGGTGGTGACCCCGCCCTTCATCTGCGGGACGACGGAGAAGGTGCCGTCGCGCTGGATGTTGGCGTGCACCCGGTCGTTGATGAACTCGCCGTCCTTCTCGGGGACGAAGTCCACGCCCCACAGCATCTTGAGCAGCGAGGTCAGGCCCATCTTCGACCGCGCGTCCTCCTGCCCGCCCGGGGCGAGGGTGGCGAAGACCGCCGAGACGCTGCGCAGGTCGTGCTCGCGGATGGCCCGCACCAGCTCCGGCTTCGGCATCGGGACGCCGGGCACGTAGTAGGAGGCGGCCGGGTCCTCGGTGAGGTCGCCGTCGGCGGCCCACTCGACGATCTGCTTGACCAGCGACTTGCAGGAGCCGCAGCCCTTGCCGGCGCGGGTGGCGTCCATGACCGCGCCGACGCTGCCGCACCCGCCGGCGACGGCGCCGCAGATGTCGCCCTTGGAGACCCCGTTGCAGTTGCAGACCTGCGAGTCGGCCGGCATCTCGGCGACACCCACCTCCTCGGCGCCGTCGGAGAGGTCGACCAGCAGCCGGATCCGCTCCTCCGGCAACGGCGCGCCGCGGTCGAAGGCCTGGGTCAGGTAGGCGACCTTGCGGGTGTCGCCGAGCAGCGTGGCGCCGATCAGCACGTCGTCGCGGATGACGACCGACAGGTGCACCCCGCGCTTCGGCTCGGAGATCACCAGGAACTCGTCGTCGTCCCGCTCGGGGGTGGTGACCCCCATGGTGGCGACGTCGACGCCGGCGACCTTGAGCTTGGTCGCCGTCCGGCTGCCGTGGTACTCCGCATCCGGGTCGGTGCCGGTCAGGACGTCGGCCAGCACCTTGGCGTGCTCCCACGCCGGCTGCACCAGGCCGTAGACGGAACCGCGGTGCTGGGCGCACTCGCCGATCGCGTAGACGTCGGGGTCGTCGGTGCGCAACTGGTCGTCGACGACGACGCCGCGCTCGACCTCCAGCCCCGAGAGCACCGCGACGTCGGTGTGCGGCCGGACGCCGGCGGCCACGACGAGCAGGTCGCAGTCCAGCCGCCGGCCGTCCTTGAGCACCACGCCCTCGACGTGCTCGGTACCGAGCACCTCGGTGGCCAGGACGTCGAGGTGGACGGCGATCCCGAGGGACTCGACGCTCCTCTTGAGGATCGCGCCGGCCTCGGCGTCGAGCTGGGCGTTCATCAGGTGCGGCATGGCGTGCACCAGGTCGACCTGCAGCCCGTGCCCCTGCAGCGCGCGGGCCGCCTCCAGCCCGAGCAGGCCCCCGCCCATGACCACCGCCCGGCGGCAGCGGCCGGTGGCCTCCAGCATGGCGCGGGTCTCGTCGATGGTGCGGAACCCGAAGACGCCGGGCAGCAGGCTGCCGTCCTCGCGGCGGACGCCGGTCATCGGCGGGATGAACGAGTAGCTGCCGGTGGCCAGCACCAGGTGGTCGTAGGGGGTGACCGAGCCGTCGGAGCCGAGGACGGTCTTGGCGGCGGTGTCGATGCGCTCGACCCGGACGCCGGCCCGCAGGTGCACGCCGTTGTCGGCGTACCAGTCGTGGCTGTTGAGGACGATGTCGTCCTCGTGCGACTCCCCGGCCAGCACCGGCGAGAGCATGATCCGGTTGTAGTTGCCGTGCGGCTCGTCGCCGAACACGGTGATGCGGAACTGGTCGCCGCCGCCGCGCTCGAGCACCTCCTCGACCAACCGGGCGCCGGCCATGCCGTTGCCCACCACGACCAGCCGGCTCCGCGCGTCGGTGTCGTCGTCGTCCAGGTGCAGCGAGGTCAGCCCCTCGGGGCGACCACCGAGAACGGCAGTCATCAGACCTCCACCAGCCCGAGGTCGACGACCAGCTCGCCGGTGACGCCGATCGGCGCGGCCGCCTGCAGCTCGACGACCGTGCCGCCGGGCAGGTCCTCGACGACCCGCAGCGGGACGTGCACGTCGCCCTTGGCCCCGATCGGGAACCAGCGCACCGGCACCCCGTCGCGGACCAGCAGCACGTACACCAGGTGATCGGTGGAGTTGCCGCCGCGGAAGTACAGCGCCTGCGCGGTGGCGCCGCCGGGCACCGTGTAGCGCAGCGCGGGGTCGACCGGGCCCGGCTTGTCCAGGCCCTCCCCCGCGATCGGGTACACGCCTTGCAGGAACCGGGGTGTGCTGTTCACGCGGGGGGTCCTCCTCCGGGACGGGGGATCGGGGGTCGGGTCGCCTTTCGCGCGCGAAAGGCGACCCGACCCCCGATCCCCCGTCCCGGAGGAGGACCCCC
>NZ_NVPT01000095.1 GCF_002802985.1 Geodermatophilus chilensis
AGAACGTGTTGAGAAAGCGGGCTGACAACTTCGGGGTTGTGGGCCAGGGTGGGCTATGGGCTCTTCCCCGGCCTACCCCTCGGATCTGACCGATGAGCAGTGGGCGCTGATCGAGCCGCTGGTGCCGGTGCTCAGCACCAGTGGCCGCGGCACTCGCGGCGGACGACCGGCGAAGTATCCGCGCCGCCGGATCGTCGACGCGATCTTGTACCTGGACCGGACGGGCTGTTCCTGGCGGCAGCTGCCGCACGACTTTCCGCCGTGGGAGACCGTCTACTACTACTTCCAGCGGTGGGCCGCCGACGGCACCACCGACCGGATCCATGACGCGCTGCGCGACGCGGCCCGGGATGCCGCCGGGCGTGACCCAGCCGCCTCGGCCGGTGCGGTGGACTCCCAGACGGTGCCCGGCGCCGCCACGGTCGGCACAGGCTCCCGTGGCTACGACGCCGGCAAGAAGGTCAACGGCCGCAAGCGGCACCTGGTGGTCGACACCCTGGGTCTGCTCATCGTCGTGCTGGTGACCGCGGCCAGCGTGCAAGACCGCGACGGCGGCATCCGGGTGCTGGACCGGGCCAAGATGGCCATGCCCTCCCTGGTGCTGGTCTGGGCCGATGCCGCCTACAGCCGCCGCACCCAGGACTTCGCCTCGAAGGCGCTGCGCATCCTGGTGCAGGTGGTGGCCAAGCTGGTCGGCCAGCAGGGCTTCGTGCCGCTGCCGCGCCGCTGGGTGGTCGAGCGCACGCACGCCTGGATCACCGGCCATCGCCGGATGAGCCGGGACTACGAACGGCTGCCCGCCCACTCCGAAGCGATGATCAAGTGGGCCATGATCGGGCTGATGGCCCGCCGCCTCGCACCGGCTCCCGGCCGCCGTCCCTGGCAGCCAGCACGAGCTTCCTGAACCCTTTCTCGACACGTTGTCAGTGCTCGGTGTCGAAGGCGAACGCGGGGTCGACCTCGCCGTCGGCCAGGTAGCGGGCGGCCGCGGTGGCCCGGGCGCGCACCTCGTCGAGGTCGGTGCCCAGCGCCGTCACGTGGCCGAGCTTGCGACCGCGGCGCTGGCCCTTGCCGTACCAGTGCAGCTTCACGTCGGGCCAGTGCGCCATGAGGTGGTGCACCCGCTCGTCGAGACCGGGGCCGGACCAGCCCTCCTCCGCGGCGCGCCCGCCGAGCACGTTGGCCATCACCACGACGGGCGCGGCCATCGCCGTGGCGCCCAGCGGGTAGTCGAGGACGGCGCGCAGGTGCTGCTCGAACTGGCTGGTCCGCGAGCCCTCGATGGTCCAGTGCCCGGAGTTGTGCGGCCGCATCGCCAGCTCGTTGACCAGGACGCCGTCCGCCGTCTGGAACAGCTCGACGGCCATGACCCCGACGACGCCGACCCGGTCGGCCACCCGCACCGCGAGCTCCTGGGCGGCGGTCGCGGTGTCCTCGTCCAGCCCGGGCGCCGGCGCCAGCACCTCGGTGTTGATGCCGTCGCGCTGCACGGTCTCCACCACGGGCCAGACGGCGACCTGGCCGAAGGGCGAGCGGGCGACCAGCGCGGAGAGCTCTCTGACCATCGGGACCCGCTGCTCGGCCAGCAGGACGTCGTAGCGGGCGAAGAGCTCGGCGACGTCGTCCGGGCCGTCGGCGACGAACACCCCGCGCCCGTCGTAGCCGCCGCGCGGCGTCTTGACGACCACCGGCCAGCCGTGCCGCTCGCCGAAGGCCGCGACCTCCGCGACGGAGGCGACCTCGGCCCAGGCCGGCTGGGGCTCCCCCGCCGCGGCCAGCGCCCGGCGCAGGACCAGCTTGTCCTGGGCGTGCACCAGCGCGTCGGGGCCGGGTGCGACCCGGTGCCCGGCCGCCTCGAGGGCACGCAGGTGTTCGGTGGGCACGTGCTCGTGGTCGAAGGTGACCACGGTGGCGCCGTCGGCGGCAGCGAGGAGCGCGTCGAGGTCGCGGTGGTCGCCGAGCCGGACGTCGGCGGCCACCAGCGCGGCGGACTCGTCGGGCCCGGTGGCGAGCACCCGCAGCGACTGGCCGAGCGCGATGGCGGCCTGGTGGGTCATCCGGGCCAGCTGGCCGCCGCCGACCATGGCGACGACGGGCAGCCCGGTGCGCGGGTCGACGGGGGTGGCCACGGGTGCCCAGCCTAGGGCGTGCTCAGTCCAGCGCGGCGAGCGAGCGGCCGATGCGACGGCCCGCGTCGGCGGCCACGGCTGCGGTGGGGTGCGTGCCGTCCGGCGAGGCCCCGGGGGCGAAGGCGCCGCCGGCGTCGACCTCGGCCCAGGGGTCCAGGTAGGTCCAGCCGTTCCGGCCGGCCAGGTGCGCGAGCGCGGCGTTGAAGCCGTTGCGGGCGGCGGAGTGCGGGTCGTTGGGTGCGATGGCGACGACCACGACGGTCGGCGCGCCGGCCGCCGCGACGATGCCCTCGATGTCGGCGGCCGACTCCTGCCACGACAGGCCCCGGACCAGGTCGTTCGTGCCGGCCATCACGACGAGCACGTCGGCCGACCAGTCGGTGGGCTCGACGCCGGCCAGCATGTCCGCGGTGGTGGCCCCGGGGACCGCCCAGCCGGCCACGAGGTCGAGACCGCTCTCCAGCTCGGCGGCCGGCAGCCAGGACGCATCGCCCTGGACCCGGTCGCCGACGAGCAACTGCGACACGTCGGTGGCGCCCGCGGTGATCGAGTCGCCGACCGCGACGAAGGTGCGCGGCGTGGCTGGGTCGGTCGTCGCGGGCGCCGGGCGGCTGGACGCCGCGGACGTCGGTGCGGCCGGTGACGCGTCGTCCACCGCCGGCCCGCAGCCGGCGACGACGGCCACCAGGACGGCGGCCACCGCCGTCCGCACTCGAGCCCGTTGGGGGGACGGCCACACCACGGGACGAGTCTGGGTCACCAGGCTGGGAGGTCCGGGCAGGCGGCTCGCCGGCGCCGTCAGGCGCTGAGCGACCGCTGCGCCGGCACGGCGCCGACCGACTGCCCCGACGGGACGTCGGCGTTGCGTGCGGCGAGCAGGGCTGCCGCGGCCGCGGTCAGCGGCCGGTCGGCCCGGACGACGGCGATCCGCGTCTGCGCCGGCTGCGCCGCGGCCGGGCGGCGCGTCGGGACGACACGGCGCAGCCGCTTGCGGGCCGGCTCCTCGACGAACCGGTACGCGAGGTGCGCGAGGACCAACGTCGAGAGGAGCACCGGAGCGAGCAGCAGGGCCCACAGCGAGGTGCCGACGGCGATCTCGGGCCACCACTCGATGAGGGTCCAGAAGACCTCGAACACCGGGATGTGCACGAGATACAGGCCGAAGGAGATGCG
This sequence comes from Geodermatophilus chilensis, assembly GCF_002802985.1. GTDB lineage: Bacteria > Actinomycetota > Actinomycetes > Mycobacteriales > Geodermatophilaceae > Geodermatophilus > Geodermatophilus chilensis. Next base: position 3,303 of record NZ_NVPT01000095.1, read on the forward strand.
GCCGCCGTGCACCACCGCGTCCCGGGACAGCAGGGCGCTCAGGCCGGTGCGGGAGAGGGCGAGCGCGCCGACGAGCACCGGGAAGAAGACGACGACGATGCCGCCGAACGCGGAGTGGTCGTTGTCGATCCCCCGCCAGTCGCCCCACCACAGGCCGACAGCGATGGCGCCGACGCTGGCCAGGGCCCAGGTGGCGGCGGCCTGCTCCACGCGCGCTGTGCGGCGCACCCGCCGGACCACCAGGCAGGTCAGGGCGCCGGCCAGGAACGCCGCGCCGATGCGCAGCAGCCAGGACCACGCGATGACGGGCCCACCGTGGACGTAGGTGGTGTAGCTCAGCGGCACCATCAGCAGGACGGCGGTGGCGCCGAGCAGCGCCAGCGGCGCGTTGCGGACGCGCCAGAGCAGCAGCGCGACCAGCGGGAAGGCGACGTAGGCCAGCCACTCGGCGCTGATCGACCACGCCGAGCCCATCCAGGACTCGCCGCCGGAGGCGGGGTGCCCCCACAGCTGGACCATCGTGAGCTGCAGCAGGAAGTTCCAGACGTCGAGCACCGGCTGCTGGACCTGGTAGGCCACGACCCCGTCGGTCACCCGGGTGGCCTTGAACAGCAGCCAGCCGCCGTAGGCGACCGTCACCAGGGCGTACACCGGCCAGATGCGGCACACCCGGGCCCACAGGAAGTCCCCCGCCTCGCGCACCGACGGCGTGCGACCGACGCGCTCGAGGTAGGTCAGCGTGATCACGAAGCCGCTGAGGACGAAGAAGAGGTCCACGCCGGTGGCGCCGGCGCGGAGGACCGGCCGCAGCGGCTCCCAGTAACCGTCGTAGCCGAGGCCGGGCGTGAAGTGGAAGTGGTAGACGACGACCCAGACCGCCGCGACCGCCCGCAGCCCGGTCAGGGACCGGATCTCTCCCGACCCGACCGACTGCGCGCCGTCGGTCCCGGTCGCGTGGTCACGTGTGGACACGCGGTCCTCCTCTGTCCAGCCGTCGATAACGAAGCGATCACGCCTCGTGACAGAACGTAACCCGGCGCCGCGGGTGTCTTGAGTCGACGACGCACCAGAGTCGCCGGTCCGGCACGGCAACACCTGACGAACCCGCGCCCGCGCCGCGCGCCTGCTGGACACCGGCCGGAGCGGCACTCCGGCCGGCACCCCGTGATCGGCGTCGCCGGGTGCGGAACGGCACCGGCGCGTACGCTGGCCTTTCGTGACTGCCGTCTCCGCCGGTGCGCAGCGCCGCAGCCGCTCCCTGTGGTCCGTCGTCCGCCACCTCGGGGCCTTCGGCGTCGTCGGCGGGGTCGGCTTCGTGATCGAGGTCGGGCTCTTCCAGCTGCTCTACGGGCACCTGGGCAGTGGCGCGATCGTCGCCAAGGCGGTGGCGACCGTCGTGGCGATGACCGTGGCCTTCTTCGGCCACCGCCACTGGTCCTTCGCCCACCGGGCCCGCACCGGGTTCAAGCGGGAGTACCCGATGTTCCTGGCGATCAACGGCCTCACGCTGCTCCTCGGACTGGGGATCGTCGCCTTCGCCCGGTACGGCCTCGACCTGACCAGCGCGTGGGCGCTGCAGGGCGCCAACCTGGTCTCCATCGCCGTGGGCACCGTCGTGCGCTACCTGATGTACCGGCGGTGGGTCTTCCCCGCCCAGGAACCCTCGTCCTGACCCGGCACCCGGGCGGGACCACCCGGCCCGCGCCGTCGGTGCGCCCGGCCACCCCGGGCCCATGGCGAGCGGCCCCCGGCCCGAGCTGAGCTGGTCCCCGGAGCGGCACGGGCGCCACCACCACCGGTCCGTGCGCCGTCGACCAGCCGCGACGCGGTCGCGCTGACGATCTCGCTGCGCGGCGTGCCGGCGCAGCTGCCGTCAGCAGCGGAGCCGGCGGTCGCCGGCCGCAGGGCGGCACCGTCGGGCACGGCGGGCGTGCCCCCGTTCCTGTCGGACTCCCTGGGCGCCGGTGCTGCTCCATGCGCACGTCGACTCGACGAGCGCCGCAGGGTGCAGCCGCTGGGGCGAGACCTGCCAGGGGCCGGGCTCTCCCGTCACACGGCCCCCCGGCCGTCCCACAGGCCCCGGCCCGGCCGGCGTCACCGATCCGGGGAGTCAGCCGGCCAGGCGGGACCCGTGCCGGCCAGCGACGACCTCGAGCCGGGTGGGGATGCGGGTGCGCAGCTCCTCGAGGTGGCTGATGACGCCGACCGTCCGGCCGCCGCGGCGCAGCTCGTCGAGCACGTTCATGACGGCGTCGAGGGCCAGCGCGTCGAGCGTGCCGAACCCCTCGTCGACGAAGAGCGTGTCCATCTGGATGCCGCCGGCCTCGGCGGTGACGACGTCGGCGAGGCCGAGGGCCAGCGCCAGCGACGCCATGAAGCTCTCGCCGCCGGAGAGGGTCTTCGTGGGCCGGCGGGTGCCGGTGTACTCGTCGAAGACGTCCAGGCCCAGCCCGCCGCGGGCGCCGTGCCGGGCCTGCGCGTCGCTGTGCAGGAACGTGTACCGGCCGCCGGACATCTCCTGCAGCCGCCGGCTGGCGACCTCGGCGACCTGCTCCAGCCGGGCGGCGAGCACGAAGGACTGCAGCCGCATCCGCAGCGTGTTGGCGCCGCGGCCGTTGAGCAGGTCGGCCAGGCCGGCGACCCGCCCGGCCCAGGCGCGGCGCTCGGCGAGCTCCACCTCCGCGGAGACGACCTCCCCGGCCAGGGTGTCGAGCGCGCCCGCGCACCGCCGGGCCTGCTCGAGCGCGGCGACCGCCTCGTCCCGGCGGGCGGTCAGCTCCGCGCAGCGCTGCTGCAGCGCGGCGACGTCGGGCCGCGGGGGCAGGTCGGTGAGCTCGGGGTCGGCGAGGGCGGCGGCGACGACCGACCGGGCCTCGTCGTGCTCCCGCAGCCGCCGCTCGAGGCGGGTCAACTCCCCCGCGTCGAGCAGGGCGTCGGCGGCGTCGAGCAGGTCGGCGAACCCCGCGGCCGCGGCCCGCTGCCCGGCGGTCTCCCGCGCGGTGTCGGCGGCCGCGCGGGCGCGCAGCTCCTCGGCCTCGGCGGACAGCACCGCCTCGCACCGCTCCGCAGCCGCGGTCAGCCGCCGGACCCGCGCCGGCAGGTCGGCGTCCTCCCCGCGGGCGGCGTCGAGCCGGACGGTCAGCTCGGTCAGCGCCTGGGCACGGCCCTCCCGCTCGGCGGTGCGCCGCTGCAGCTCCTCGCGGTCGGCGGCCAGCGCCGCAGCCGCGGCGTCCCGACCGGCCTCCCGGGCGGCCAGCTCCCGGCGGGCGGTCTCGACCCCCTCGGCGAGCGCGGCGACCCGGTCGCGCTCGGCGCCGGCCTGCTCGGCGAGCGCGGCCAGCTCGGCCGCCGGCAGCTCCCCGGCCCGCTCGCGGAGGACGGCGAGCTCGCGCTCCCGCTCCTCGACGGCCCGTCGGGCGGTGGCGGTGCGTTCCTCGGCGGCGTCGACGACCGCCCGGGCCCGCTCCTCGTCGTCGGCGGAGACGCGCGGGCCGGTGTGCGTGGCCGGCCGCGGGTGCTCTGTGGCCCCGCACACGGGGCAGTCGGCGCCGTCCGCCAGCCCCGCCGCGAGCTCGGCGGCCATGCCGTCGAGGCGTGCGGTGCGCACCTCGACGAGGGTCTCGCGGGCGTCGACCCACGCGGTGCGCGCGGCCTCCGCGCTCTCCCGCGCGGCGGCCAGGTCGGCGGCGACCCGATCCGCACGGGTGGCGGCGTCCAGGGCCGTGCGGGCGGCGTCGGCAGCGGCGGTGAGACCCGGCAGCCGGGCCGCGGCGGCCGCGGCGGCGTCGAGCCGGCGCTGCGCCTCCGCGACGCGGTCGGGCCAGCCCGCCGCGATGCGGGCGCCCTCCTCGCAGCGGGCGGCGAGCGCCTCGACGTCCCGGCCGAGCCGGGTCAGCTCGCGGGCCAGGGCGGTGGCCCGGTCGGCCTCGGGCACCAGTGCGCGAGCCGCCGCGGCCTCGTCGCGCAGCTCCCGGGCGCGCAGGGTGTCGGCCTCGCCGCCATCGGCCACCCCGGCCCAGGCGGCGCGCGCCGCCTCCAGGCCGGCGGCCGCGGCCTCGGCGGCCAGCGCGGTGCGGCCGGCGGTCTCCAGCACGTCGCGCAGCGCCTCCGCCCGGCGTCCGGCGTCGGCCCGGACGCGCAGTGGGCCGAGCTGCTCCTCCTCGGCGGTGAGCCGGGCCAGCTCCCCACGGGCGCGGTCGCGCCGGGCGTGCCGATCGGCCAGGGCGCGGGCGTCGGCCAGCTCGGCGTCCAGGCGGGCGCTGTCGGCGGCGGCCGCCTCGGCCGCCGCGGTGGCGGCGGTGAGGTCGCCGGCGGCCCGGGTGCGGACGGCGGCGACCCAGGCGTTCACCGAGGCGCCGGGCTGGGCGCCGACCAGCTCGGGGGCCAGCTCCTCGGGCACCGCGACGTCGGCGGCGTGGGCGACTCGGTCGAGCAGCCGTCCCAGCCGCTCCCGATCGGTGCGCAGCGTCTCCTCGGCGGCCCGGCGCTCGGCGGCCAGCCAGTCCTCCGCGCGGGCGAAGCGCCCCACGTCGAAGAGGGTGCGCAGCAGCTTGGCCCGGTCCTCCGGCTCGGCGCGCAGGAAGCGGGCGAAGTCGCCCTGCGGCAGCAGCACCACCTGGCAGAACTGCTCGGCGGACAGGCCCAGCCGCACCCGCAGGTACTCGGAGCCCTCGTCGATGCGGGTGCTCACCGGCTCCCAGGCCGCCCCGTCCCACCGCTGCACGGTCAGCCTGGCCTGCTCGGTGGTCTCGCCGGCGCCGCGCTTCTTCGGCCGGGTCTGCTCGGGCCGGCGGACGACGAGCAGCCGCTCGCCGGCGAGGGTCAGCTCGCAGGAGACCTCGGTGCGGGTGGCGGCGTCGGCGTGGTCGCTGCGCAGCCGCTTCTCCTCGCCGCGCGCACCCGGGACGGTGCCGTAGAGGGCGTAGACGACGGCGTCGAGCAGCGTCGTCTTGCCCGCGCCGGTGGGGCCCCACAGCAGGAAGAGCCCGTCGCGGGCGACGGCGTCGACGTCGACGGTTTCGGTGCCGGCGAAGGGCCCGAACGCGGTGATGGACAGGGAGTGCAGCCTCACCGGGCGAGCTCCTCGCGGGCCGCCGCACCGAGGGCCCGCACCAGCAGCTCGCGCTCGGCGTCGCTCATGCCCACCCCGTTGCGGACGTGGGTGACGAACTCGCCGGCCACCTCCAGGTCGCTGCGGCCGCGCAGCCGCTCCTGGTAGCTGCGCCCGTCTCCCCCGCCGGCGCCGCCGGTCCACTCCAGGTGCACGCAGTGCGGGAAGCGGGTCTGCAGCTGCCGCATCGGGTCCGGGGGGCGGACGGCGTCGGTCAGCCGCGCGGAGACGAAGTGCTCCTCGACGCCCGCGTGGGCGGGGTCGGCGAGCAGCTCGTCGAGCGTGCCGGTGAGCACGGTCAGCGGGCGGGGGGTGGGCAGCGCCAGCGCCCGGACGTCGGCCAGCCCGGTCGCGTCGAGGTCGACCAGCCACACCTGCTTGGCCTGCCCGGCCTCGCCGAAGGAGTAGGCCAGCGGCGAGCCGCTGTAGCGCAGCCGCTCGGTGATCGTCTGCGGCCGGTGCAGGTGCCCCAGCGCGACGTAGTCGACCCCGTCGAACACCGGCGCGGGCACCAGGTCGACGCCGCCGACGCAGATGTCGCGCTCGCTGTCGCTGGGCACCCCGCCGCCGACGAAGGCGTGCGCCAGCACCACCGCGCGGGCGCCCGGACGCAGGAACAGGTCGCGGCGCACCCGCTCCATCGCCTCGGTGAGCACCGCCTCGTGCGAGCGGGCGCCCGGCAGGCCGAGCTCGTGCCGGGCGATCTCCGGCTCCAGGTAGGGCAGCCCGTAGACGGCCACCTCGCCGTGCTCGTCGCGCAGCAGCACCGGCTCGTCGAGGCCGGCGGTGGTGGCGCGCACGTGCAGGCCGGCGGCCGAGAGCAGGCCGGAGAAAGTGCCCAGGCGGCGCGCGGAGTCGTGGTTGCCCGGCGTCAGCACGACGGCCGCCCCGGCCCGCAGCAGCCGCCCGACCACCCGGTCGAGCACGCCGGTCGCGTCGGCCGAGGGCACCGCGCGGTCGTAGACGTCACCGGCGACGACCACCACGTCGACCGCCTCGGCGACGACGACGTCGGCCAGCCCGGAGAGCACCTCCTCCTGCTCACGCAGCAGGTCGGCGCCGTGCAAGGAGCGGCCGATGTGCCAGTCCGAGGTGTGCAGCAGCCGCATGGGCGCAGAAGGTAGGTCGGGGTACCGACAGAACCGTCCAGCCACGCCGTGACGGGCCGGTCACACCCGCCTCAGAAGCGGGTCGTGCGGTGCCCGGTCGACCAGCCGGCGGGGGTCCAGCCGTCGTCGTCCCATCCGTCGCGGGGCAGCGGCACACCGGCGGCGCCCCGCCGCTCGGCGTCCTCCTCGATCAGCGCGACGAGCAGCTGCTGGACACCGTCGCTGTCGGGCACCCGCTCGAGCACGGTGGTGCCGCCCTCGCCGAGGGACTCGATGGTCAGCGTCCCCGAGCTGACCAGCCGCTGGCCCAGCGTCTGCCGGTAGGAGACGTCGGCGATCCGGGACAGCGCGATGTCACGGCCCCGGCGGGCGAGGACGCCCTCGCGCAGCAGCACCCGGTGGGTGGTGACGACGTAGTGCGTGGTGCGCCAGCGCAGCACCGGCCGCAGGACGGCGCCGACGAGGACGAGCAGCGCGAGACCGGCGAGCACCGCGCGCACCGTGCCCTGCGACGGGCCGGCGGGCACCAGCGCCGCACCGAAGGACGTGCCGCCCACGACGAGCAGCAGGACGAGGACCGGCCGGGCGAGGGTCAGCCAGTGCGGGTGCAGGTGCCGGACGACCTCTTCGTCCTCGGCGAGCAACTTGTCCGGGTAGGGCACTCGGACAGGATGACGGAGGGCGACTCTCCGATCACGGCTCCCGCGCCGATGCGCGCACGTGTCGCACATCGCCGCTGGCCAGCTGCACGACCCCCTCCGCCGTCCGGACGACGAGCCGGCCGTCCCAGTCGACCGACTCGGCGACCCCCTCGAGGGTGGAGCCGTCCGGGAGGGTGACGACGACGTCGGCGCCGACCGTCGAGGACCACGCCAGGTAGTCGCGGGCCAGCCCGCTGGCGACCGGGTCGCCGAGGGTCTGCGCCCAGGCCAGGTAGCGGCGTTCGAAGGTGCGCAGGAACTGCAGCAGCACCGCGGCGCGGTCGACCGGCCGCCCGGCCACCAGCGCCAGCGAGGTGCCGGTGTCGGGCAGTTCGTCGGCGCGGGTGGAGACGTTGAGGCCCACGCCCACGACCACCGCTCCGCTGCCGACCTCGGCCAGGATGCCGGCCAGCTTCGCCCCGCCCGCGGCGAGCAGGTCGTTGGGCCACTTCAGCGAGGCGGGCACGCCCGGCACCTCGCCCACCGCCTCGGCCAGGGCGACGCCGGTGAGCAGCGGCAGCCACGCGCGGCGCGCGCTCGGGACGTCGGGGCGCAGCAGGAACGAGACGGTCAGGCCGGCGCCGGGCGGGGAGGTCCAGGCCCGGTCGAGCCGCCCCCGGCCGGTCACCTGGTGCTCGGCCGCGAGGACCGTCCCCTCGGGGGCGCCGTCCTCCGCGGCGGCGAGGAGTGCGGCGTTGGTCGAGCCGATCTCGTCGGCCACCTCCAACGACCGCCACAGCGCGCTGTCGGAGGTCAGTGCGGCCGCCAGCCCCGGGCCGTCGAGCGGGGCGCGGGAGGGGTCGGAGGAGGCGGACGGCGGGCGCTCGGGCACTCTTCTACGCTACGGAACCCGTGAGCGAGGTAGCTCACGCCCGGGCACGGCAGCGCGCGGCGCGGCCGACGAGCGTCAGCGAGGAGAGATGCGTGAGCGCGGCTGAACTGGAGAGCGCCGGGGACTCCGTCCCCGACGACGTCGACATCCACACGACCGCCGGGAAGCTGGCGGACTTCGACCGCCGCGTGCAGGAGGCCACCCACGCGGGCTCCGCGCGGGCCGTGGAGAAGCAGCACGCCGCGGGGAAGATGACCGCCCGCGAGCGCATCGAGGCGCTGCTCGACCCGGGCTCGTTCACCGAGCTCGACGAGTTCGCCCGCCACCGCTCCACCAACTTCGGCATGGAGTCCAAGCGGCCCTTCGGGGACGGCGTCGTCACCGGCTACGGCACCGTCGACGGCCGCCCGGTCTGCGTCTTCTCCCAGGACGTCACCGTCTTCGGCGGCAGCCTCGGCGAGGTCTACGGCGAGAAGATCGTCAAGGTCCTCGACCTGGCCATGCGCAACGGCTGCCCGGTCATCGGCATCAACGAGGGGGGCGGGGCGCGCATCCAGGAGGGGGTGGTCTCCCTCGGCCTCTACGGCGAGATCTTCCGGCGCAACGTGCACGCCTCCGGCGTCATCCCGCAGATCTCCCTGGTGATGGGCGCCGCGGCCGGCGGGCACGTCTACTCCCCCGCGCTCACCGACTTCATCGTGATGGTCGACCAGACCAGCCAGATGTTCATCACCGGGCCCGACGTCGTGAAGACCGTGACCGGCGAGGACGTCACCCTCGAGGAGCTCGGCGGCGCGCGCACGCACAACACCAAGTCCGGCGTCGCGCACTACCTGGCCGAGGACGAGGCCGACGCCCTCGACTACGTCAAGGCGTTGCTGTCCTACCTGCCGAGCAACAACCTCGACCCGCTGCCGGCCCTCGAGGTCGCCCCGGCCGACACCACGCACGACGGCGTCACCGACTCCGACCGCGAGCTCGACACCTTCGTCCCGGACTCGGCCAACACCCCCTACGACATGCACACCGTCATCGAGCACGTGCTCGACGACGGCGAGTTCCTCGAGGTCCAGCCGCTGTTCGCGCCGAACATCGTCGTCGGCTTCGGCCGGGTCGAGGGGCGGCCGGTCGGCGTCGTGGCCAACCAGCCCACCCAGTTCGCCGGCACGCTCGACATCGACGCCAGCGAGAAGGCGGCGCGGTTCGTGCGCACCTGCGACGCGTTCAACATCCCGGTGCTGACCTTCGTCGACGTCCCCGGGTTCCTGCCCGGCACCTCCCAGGAGTGGGAGGGGATCATCCGCCGCGGCGCCAAGCTGATCTACGCCTACGCCGAGGCGACCGTCCCGAAGATCACCGTGATCACCCGCAAGGCCTACGGCGGCGCCTACGACGTCATGGGCTCCAAGCACCTCGGCGCCGACCTCAACCTCGCCTGGCCGACCTCGCAGATCGCCGTCATGGGCGCGCAGGGCGCGGTCAACATCCTCTACCGGCGGGAGCTGGCCGACGCCGAGGACACCGACGCGCGCCGCGCTGAGCTCATCACCGAGTACGAGGACGCGCTGCTCTCGCCGTACATCGCGGCCGACCGTGGGTACGTCGACCAGGTGATCCGGCCGTCGGAGACCCGCATCGAGGTCACCAAGGGGCTGCGCCTGCTGGCCAACAAGCGCCAGACCCTGCCCCCGAAGAAGCACGGGAACATCCCGCTATGACATCGCCGTCCTCCGGACGGCACCGCGGCCAGGTGCCGTCCCCGGCCTCCGCGGAGCCCACCCCGGCCCTCGTCGCGGGGGCCTCCGGCCCCCACTCCTCGGACCGACCCCTGCTGCGGGTCGTCAGGGGCGAGCCCTCGGCCGAGGAGCTCGCCGCCCTCACCGTCGTCGTCGCCGCCCTGTCACAGCGGCGCACCCGCCGCCGGCCGACCCCGGTCGGGACCTGGGCGTCGTTCGGGAACTCGCACCGGCAGCCGCTGCGCCCCGGCCCCGGTGGCTGGCGCGCGTCCGGGCGGTTCGCATGAGCGAGCGTGCGGGTTCGTGCGACAGGACGGCAGAGCTGCGGGTGCTGACCACGAGCGCCAGGGAGGAGGGAGCATGAGCGTGGACCGCAGGCTGGTGCTGGCCTCGGCGTCCCCCGCCCGGCTGGCCCTGATGCGCCAGGCCGGGCTGACGCCCGAGGTCGTCGTGAGCCAGGTCGACGAGTCGTCGGTGCAGGCCGCGCGGGTCGGCGAGCAGGTCGCCCTGCTGGCCGCTGCCAAGGCCAAGGCCGTCGCCGAGCAGGAGACCGATGCCCTCGTCGTGGGCGCCGACTCGCTGCTGGAGTTCCGCGGACAGGCGATGGGCAAGCCCGCCGACGCGCACGAGGCCCGCGACCGCTGGCAGCGGATGAGCGGGAAGAGCGGCGTGCTGCACACCGGCCAGGCGCTCTTCGACGTCCAGGGCGGCCAGGTGGTCAGCCGGGACGTCGCCGTCGTCTCCACGCTCGTGTACTTCGCCAGCCCCACACCGCAGGAGATCGAGGCCTACCTCGCCACCGGTGAGCCACTGGCCGTGGCCGGCGCCTTCACCCTCGACGGCCTGGGCGCGCCGTTCGTCCGGCGGGTGGACGGCGACCCGGCAGCGGTCATCGGCCTGTCGCTGGCCACCCTGCGCACCCAGCTCGCCAAGCGCGGGCTGACCCTCACCGACCTCTGGCGCCGCTGAGCCAGGGGCGCCCGGGCGCCCCTGGCCCAGCTGGTCAGCGGTCGGCGGCGAGCCGGGCGCGGGTCACCCGGCGGGCCTGACCGGCGGTGACCCGCGCCCGGCGGGCCACCGCCCGGGTGACGCGGACGCCGTTGGCCACCGTCGGACGGCGGCGCGCGCGGCGCTCCTGCTCCGCGGCCTCGGCGGCCAGCCGGGCCGCCTCCTCCTGACGCCGGAGCTCGGCTGCCCGGCGCTCGGCCGCGTTGCGGTCCGCGATGTGCCGGGCCAGCCCGGCCAGCCCCTGCACGGCCGCCTCGACGATCTGCTCGGCGGAGACCTCGCCGGTCCCCGCACGGCCGGAGCCGGTGACGCGCAGCTCGTCGACGTCCCCGATCACGGGCACGCCGAGCTGCTGGACGCCGTCGACGAGACGCTCGGCCTCGGCCACGGCCCAGTCGTGGTGCTCGGCCGGCAGGCGCAGCTTCGGCTCCTGGCCGGCCCGGTAGCTCAACACGCCCTTGGCCAGCGCCCACTTCAGGATCGGGTCGCCGTCCTGCCAGGTCACCCCGGCCTCGCGGCTCGCCACGTTCACCCGGCGCATGAGCTCCGCGGACGCGGCGCCCAGCGAGCCGTTGCTGACCGGGACGTCGGTGTCGTAGGGACCGGGGTCGACCCCGATGGCCTGCGCGAAGCGCTGCCACAGGAGGTCGGCCGGCGCACCGGAACCGGGCACGGTGACCACCGTGACGTCTTCGACGGGGAGGACGGCCAGCCAGTTGGGCAGGATCGACGTCAGGTCGTACTGGTCGAACAGTTGCCGGCCCGGACCGGTCGAGCGGGGGTCGGGCGAGGTCACCGCGGCGACGTACTCCTCCCAGGTCCAGGTGGCCCAGTTCTGTACCTGCTCCTGCCACTGCGCGGGCACGGTCCGGGCGATGTCTCGGGCGGTGACGACGACGCGGACGCGGTGCGGGGCCAGGGAATCCACGACGGCGCGGACCTGCTCGGGGGTGGCGTGCACCATCCACTCCATCGACAACACCACCGACTCGCCGGACCAGGCGTGCACCTGCTCGACGAAGCGCGACCAGGCACCGACCACCTCCGATGCGGGCTCGTCGTGCGGGTCGATCTCCAGGACGTCCCGGACGGCGAACACCTGGTCATTCCAGGTGTCGCCGTACCAGAGGACCCCGTCGGCGGCCAGGCGCTCCCGGTTCCGGTCCATCAGGCCCTGGAGGTAGGTGGTGCCCGACTTGGGCGTGCCGATGTGCAGGTGGACGAGCATGGTGGTTGTCCCTCGTTCTCCGGCCCGACAGCACGGCACCGGTTACGTTCCGCAGCGGTTCGCCAGCTGACGGTAGACGAGAGGGAGGGACGCCGGCCGCTCCCGTGAGCCACGCGCCTCTCGGGTCCCGTCCCGTCACAGGAGCAGCACCCGTCCCGGCTCCGGGCACGCTCCGGGGCCCGCCCTGCTGCGGTCCCGGGCCCGGCGGCTGGCTACAGTCCGACAGATCGTCCGTTTCCTGAGGGAGAGCGCCGGTGCAGAAGGTCCTGATCGCCAACCGCGGCGAGATCGCGGTGCGCGTGGCCCGCGCGTGCAAGGACGCGGGGTTGGCCAGCGTGGCCGTCTACGCCGAGCCCGACCGTGACGCGCTGCACGTGCGCACGGCCGACGAGGCCTTCGCCCTCGGGGGGATGACGCCCGGCGACTCCTACCTGGTGATCGACAAGATCCTGGACGCCGCCAAGCAGTCGGGCGCGGACGCCATCCACCCCGGCTACGGCTTCCTCTCCGAGAACGCCGACTTCGCGCAGGCGGTGATCGACGCCGGGCTGACCTGGATCGGCCCCTCCCCCGAGGCGATCATCGCCCTCGGTGACAAGGTGCAGGCCCGGCACATCGCCATGAAGGCCGGCGCGCCGCTGGTCCCGGGCACCAAGGACCCGGTCGGCGGCGCCGACGAGGTCGTGGCCTTCGCCGAGGAGCACGGATTGCCGGTCGCGATCAAGGCGGCGTTCGGCGGCGGCGGGCGCGGGCTGAAGGTGGCCCGCACCACGGAGGAGATCCCCGAGCTGTTCGACTCTGCCGTCCGGGAGGCCGTGTCGGCCTTCGGCCGAGGCGAGTGCTTCGTCGAGCGCTTCCTCGACAAGCCCCGGCACGTCGAGGCCCAGGTGCTGGCCGACACCCACGGCAACGTGGTGGTCGTCGGCACCCGCGACTGCTCGCTGCAGCGGCGCAACCAGAAGCTCGTCGAGGAGGCCCCCGCGCCGTTCCTCACCGACGAGCAGCGGGCGCGCATCCACGAGTCGGCCAAGGCGATCTGCCGCGAGGCCGGCTACCACGGCGCCGGCACCGTGGAGTACCTCGTCGGCATCGACGGCTCGGTCTCCTTCCTCGAGGTCAACACCCGGCTGCAGGTCGAGCACCCGGTCTCGGAGGAGACCAGCGGCATCGATCTGGTTCGCCAGCAGTTCCGCATCGCCGACGGTCTGCCGCTGGAGGTCACCGAGGACCCGACGCCCCGCGGGCACAGCATCGAGTTCCGGATCAACGCCGAGGACGCCGGGCGCAACTTCATGCCCGCCCCCGGCCCGGTCACCCGGCTGGAGATCCCGCAGGGCCCGGGCGTGCGGTGGGACTCCGGCGTCGAGACCGGCGGCGAGGTGGCCGGCGCGTTCGACTCGATGCTGGCCAAGCTCATCGTCACCGGCGCCACCCGCGAGGAGGCCCTGCAGCGGGCCCGCCGCGCGCTCGACGAACTGGTCGTCGAGGGCATGCCGACCGTCGTCCCCTTCCACCGCGCGGTCGTGCGCGACGAGGCGTTCACCAGCGAGCCGTTCACCGTGCACACCCGCTGGATCGAGACCGAGTGGGACAACCAGGTCCCGCCGTACTCGGCCACCCCCGCCGAGCGCGACGAGGACGAGCCGCGGCAGACCGTCGTCGTCGAGGTCGGTGGGCGCCGGCTCGAGGTGTCGCTGCCCGCGGGTCTCACCGCCGGCGGCGGGGGCGCTCCGGCCGCCTCCGGCGGGGCCAAGCCACGCAAGCGCGGCGGCGGCCACGGCGGGGCGGCGGCGTCCGGCGACTCCCTGACCAGCCCGATGCAGGGCACCATCGTCAAGGTCGGCGTCTCCGACGGCGACACCGTGGCCGAGGGCGACCTGGTCGTCGTCCTCGAGGCGATGAAGATGGAGCAGCCCATCACCGCCCACAAGGCGGGCACGGTTAGCAGCCTGTCCGCCGAGGTGGGCGCCACGGTGACCAGCGGCGCGGTCATCTGCACCATCTCCGACGCCGGCTAATCCCCCGGACACGACGAGGGCCCGCCACCGGTTCCCCGGTGGCGGGCCCTCGTCGTGTGCGCGTCAGGGCGTGGTCGTCACGATCTCGCCGTCGGGCCGCTCGGTGAGCGTGCCGTTCTGGAACCGGACCTGCCAGCCGCCGCCGGGCAGCGCGGCGTGGTCGGTGACCGGGAAGCCGAGCGGCCCGGTCGGGCCCCCGTCCGCCAGCCAGTGCGTGAGGATCCCACCCCGGACGGCGTGCGCCCCGGTGGCCGACGACCAGTAGACCGCCCCGCCGGCGAAGTCGGTCTTGTACCCGCCGGGCACCGCCACGTCGTCCCCGGTCGGATAGCCGAGGACACCGGTCTGCGCGCCCAGCGACCGCCAGCGCTCGAGGATCTGCCCGCGCACCACGTGCGCACCGGTCCTCGCCGACCAGTAGACGACCCCACCCTGCAGCCGCACCAGCGCCCCGGTGCCGTCGGCGGTCCCGCCGTCGTCGGCGATCGGGAACCCGAGCACCCCCGGACCACCGTGCGCCACGTAGCGCTGCAGGATCGCGCCACGCACCATCCGCGGCCCGGTCGACGGCGACCAGTAGATCGAGCCGCCGGCGAAGTCGGTCTTGTACCCGCCGGGCACCGCCACGTCGTCCCCGGTCGGATAGCCGAGGACACCGGTCTGCGCGCCCAGCGACCGCCAGCGCTCGAGGATCTGCCCGCGCACCACGTGCGCACCGGTCCTCGCCGACCAGTAGACGACCCCACCCTGCAGCCGCACCAGCGCCCCGGTGCCGTCGGCGGTCCCGCCGTCGTCGGCGATCGGGAAGCCGAGCACCCCCGGACCACCGTGCGCCACGTAACGCTGCAGGATCGCCCCGCGCACCATCCGCGCACCCGTGGCCGACGACCAGTAGATCGACCCGCCGGCGAAGTCCGTCTTCCACCCGCCGGGCACCGCCACGTCGTCCCCGATCGGGTAGCCCAGCGGCCCGTTCTCCGCGCCCAGCGACCGCCAGCGCTCCAGGATCGCCCCCCGCACCACGTGCGCGCCCGTCAGGTGGGACCAGTAGATCGACCCGCCGGCGTAGTCGCGGCGGCAGCCACCGTCACGCAGCCCACAGACGTGGGCCGACGTCGGGCTGCCCAGCACGGTGGCACCCCCCAGCTGCTGGTAGGCCGCGTCGACCGGGTGTCCGGTCCGTGAGGACACGACCTGGACACGGGCAGAGCTCGGCCCGACCGCGAGGACGGACACGGCGAACTGCTCGTCGCCGACGACCACGGGAACCGACCCCGGCAGGGCGACGTACAGGTCCCGGTCCCAGTCGGCCGCCGAGGAGGGGGTCCCGTCGAGCAGCAGGGAGGTGTCGTTGCCGTCCACCGTCAGACGCACCTGGACACCGCTCTGCAGGCCGATCCAGTTCTCCGACGTCCCGAGCCAGCTGTCCTGGCCGGTGGGCGCCCGGTATTCCAGCCAGTAGGAGTCCCCGTCCGCGTCGACCAGCTGCACCGCCCGGGTCCCGGTGCGGGCCCCCACGGGGGACAGCGTGAACTGCGCGGGCGAGGCACCGGCGGCCATGGTGGACGCCGAGTCGCCGGGCAGCACCCCCAGGCGCGCGGCGTGCGGCGCGTTGAGCGAGCCGACCGGGCCCCAGGAGACCCCCATGACGTCGTAGAGGTCGTAGTACTCCCTCACTGCACAGAGGCCGCTGTCCGGGGTGCGGTCGCACAGCAGCTCGGACGCGTGGCCCAGCCCGAGGTTGTGGCCGAGCTCGTGGGCCATGACCGACAGCTCGACCGCCTGCACGTAGGACATGCCCCCCGAGCCGATGCCGGTGCCGATCGTGCCGAGCCCGTAGGAGCAGCCGGGCGAGTCGGCCGGCACGTACACGAAGAGGTGACGGCCCGGCGCCTCGCTCCACTGGGCGCGGGTGGCGGCCTCCGACCAGAGGGCGAAGGGGTCGTCGCAGCCCACCGTCGACTCGGCGGTCCAGTCGTGGCCGGCCACCACGCCCAATCCGACGGCCCCGTCGGTCTGTGCTCGCCAGAAGTCCGCCACCGGCCCGTTGACCGCGTCCACCACCTGACTCAGCGAGGTGGCGTCACGCACCGCTCCGTCCGGGTGCAGCATGACGACGGTCACCTCGTGGTTCACCGCGCCCACCGCCGGCGCGGTCGCCTCGGCCGGGGCGGCGAGCACCTCCGCCGTCAGCACGTCCTGGGCGGGCGCCAGGTCGGCGGCGGCCACCTCGGCCTCGACGCTCTGCCCCAGCGTCACCTCGACGGTCGACCCGGTCGCGATGTCCTCGACGTCCTCGCTGGGCACCCGCACCGTGTCACCGGACTCGGTGCGCACCCAGCTGATCAGGCCGTCGGCGTGATCGTCCCCGTGGACGTCGGCCGGTTCCCCGATGTCGGCCGGTTCGCCGATGTCGGCCGGTTCGCCGACGTCGGACGGAAAGGGGTCGGCGTAGCCCTGGACGAGCTCACCGACGACCGTGTCGCCGGCGGCCGGTACCTGTTCCGCGGCGGCCGGCGGTGCCACGAACACCGGCAGGACGGCGGCGGCTGTGGCGGCGAGGACGAGCAGCCGAGGGGGACGCACAGGGGGCATGAACGGTCTCCAAGCGAGAGGGGGCGCCTTCCCATCGGCAGGTCGGACCCGGAAGTGGAGGCCGACGCTCAGTCCCGGGCGCGCACGCCCCGCTTCCGGGTGAACGTCCAGCCGGCGAGCACCACGACCCCCAGGCCCGCGGCCGCCGCGGCCGGCGGCGCCCAGTCCGCGCGCGGGGCGGTCCGGACGGCGGCCGGCACCGGCTCGGTCAGCACCAGGCCGGCGGTCACCGGAGCGGCAGCGGTCTCCGCCGCGGCGACGGGCGCGGACAGGGCGACCGCGGCCGGGAGGGGGGCGGTCGCGACGGCAGCGGCGGCGGGCGCCGGGCCGGCGACAGGGGCGGCCGCGGGCTCGGCGGCCAGCACCTCCGGCGCGGCGTCGCCCTCGGGCAGCGGGGTCACCGGGACGGCGGCCGCAGCGGCGGGGACGACGGTCAGCGTCGCCCCGGTCGCGGTGACGGCGTCCACGGTGACGGTGAAGGCGCCGCCGGCGACCGGCACCGGCACGCCGACGGGCAGCGCGGCCCGCAGGTCGTCGTCCCACCCGGCGGCCGGCGACGGGGTGCCGTCGAGCAGCAGCGAGGTGTCGGGCATCCGGCCGGTGCGGTGCAGCAGGACGCCGGAGTCGAGGCCGAAGCGGTTGCCGTCGGCGCCGAGCCAGGCGTCGCGGCCGACCGCGGCGCGCAGCTCCAGCCAGTAGGTGCCGCCCGCGGCGTCGGTCAGCCGCACCGCCCGGGTGCCGGCCCGCGCGCCCAGCGGGGCGAGGGTGAGAGTCGTGGCCGGCCCGGCCGCCTCCACCGGCAGCTGTGCCGAGGCGGGCAGCAGGCCCAGCTGCGCGGCCTGCGGGGCGTTGAGCGACCCCATCGCGCTCCACGAGGCGCCCATGACGTCGTAGTAGTCGCGGTAGGGGGCGGTGCGGCAGGTGCCGGTCTCGACCGCGCCGTCGCACTGGTGCCCCGAGGAGTGGCCGAGGCCGAAGTTGTGGCCCAGCTCGTGGGCGATGATCGAGGGCAGCACGTCCCGGACGTAGACCCGCCCGCCCGCGCCGACGCCCGCACCGACCTGGCCGAGCGCGTAGGAGCAGCCGGGCAGGTCCCGCGGCTCGCTGCTGACGTGGACGACCAGGTGCCGACCGGGGCCGGGCACGAAGCCGGTGCGGTCGACGACCTCGTTCCACATCGCGGTCGGGTCGGCGCACCCGGCGGTGGTCTGCAGCCAGTCGTGGGCGTCCGTCACGCCGAGCCGGACGGCGCCGTCGGTCTCCCCCGCCCAGAACTCCGCGACCGGCCCGTCGACGGCGGCCACCAGCTCGCCCAGCGTCGCGCCGTCCCGCTGCCCGCCGGCCGGGACCACCATGGCCACGGTGACCTGGTTGGTCAGCCCGGCCACCCGCGCGGCGCGCGCCTCCGGCGCCTCCTGCAGCAGCTGGGCGGCGAGCACGTCCCGGGCGGGCTCGAAGCCCTCCCGGCCGGCCGCGTCGAACACGTTCGCGCCCACCGTCACCTCGACGGTGGAGCCGACCTCCAGGCCGGCCACCGCCCCGGTCGGCACGCGGACCGCCTCGCCCGTGGCGCTCTCGACCCAGGTCAGCGGGGCCTCGGCGTGCTCGGCCTCCGCGGCGGAGCCGGCCAGCCCCGCCTCCGGCCAGGCCTGCACGATCTCGCCGACGACGGTGTCCGGCGCCGCGGTCTCCTCCGCCCGGGCCGCCGTCGCCGGCAGGGTCAGGGAGAGGGCCAGCGCGGTCGCCGCTCCGGGCGCTGGCCGGTGCGGCGACCGCGCTGGCCCTCTCCCTGACCCTGCCGGCGACGGCGGCCCGGGCGGCCGAGCTCGTCCCGGTGGGGGCGCATTCCCCCTGTCCTGGGCCTGTCTCGTATACACCTCTGTCTCTGCCGAGCATCTCTCACCTGTAGTCCTCCGTGCTCGTTGTCTCCTTCCTATCAAAA
>NZ_NVPT01000096.1 GCF_002802985.1 Geodermatophilus chilensis
CGGCGCGTCGACGGTCGGCAAGGGCTCGCGCGGCTATGACGCCGGCAAGAAGGTCAACGGCCGCAAGCGGCATCTGGTGGTCGACACCCTGGGGCTGCTCATCGTCGTGCTGGTGACCGCGGCCAGCGTGCAAGACCGCGACGGCGGCATCCGGGTGCTGGACCGGGCCAAGATGGCCATGCCCTCCCTGGTGCTGGTCTGGGCCGATGCCGCCTACAGCCGCCGCACCCAGGACTTCGCCTCGAAGGCGCTGCGCATCCTGGTGCAGGTGGTGGCCAAGCTGGTCGGCCAGCAGGGCTTCGTGCCGCTGCCGCGCCGCTGGGTGGTCGAGCGCACGCACGCCTGGATCACCGGCCATCGCCGGATGAGCCGGGACTACGAACGGCTGCCCGCCCACTCCGAAGCGATGATCAAGTGGGCCATGATCGGGCTGATGGCCCGCCGCCTTGCACCGGCTCCCGGCCGCCGTCCCTGGCAGCCAGCACGAGCTTCCTGAACCCTTTCTCGACACGTTGTTAGTAGCGGGAGGTGCCGCACTCCGCGCAGCGCTTGCGGGGCGGGAGGGTCTCCGCCTGGCAGTTGGGGCAGGTCCAGGCGCTGCGGTCGACGTGCGGCCGGGTGCGCGTGCGGCGCCGGCGCAGGGGGACGGGACGGAGTTCGGTGGTCGGGCTCATGGGCACCTCCTGGGTCGCACCGCCGACGGTAGGCAGCCGACGTGACACGGAGATGACCTGCGGGTTGCCGTCGTCGACCGCCTCGGACCGCTCAGCCCGTGGCCGGCGACTGCGCCAGCCCCAGGGCCTGCGCCAGCACCCGCCGGGCCACCACCGACTCGCGAGTGGCGGGTCGCCGTGGTCTCCGGCGTGCCGTGACCACGACAGCTCGCCACTCGCGGAGGTGTGAGCCCGGGGACGGTCCGGGCGCCTCGCCCCGCCGGCGGGAATGTGCAGGCACCATGGGCGTTCGTCTGTTGCCGCAGCCGAGTACCGACAGAGAGACGTGCAGTGCCGACGACGCACCCCGAGGTCGTACCCCATCCCGAGATCGAGACCGAGCAGCAGTACGTCCGAGAGCTCTACGGCCGCCTCGACGCGGCCCGCGACCTGGCGGAACGGCGACTGAAGCAGGCCATCTCCTGGCCCGCGGTCGACCCGCAGGCGCTGCAGGAGCGCGACGCCACGGTCCGGTTCCAGACCGAGCGGGTGACCGCCCTCGACGCCGCCGAGGCGGGCCTGTGCGTGGGCCGGATCGACCGCGCCGACGACGGCCCGCTCTACATCGGCCGGATCGGGCTGGCCGCCGACGACGCCGGCGGCGACCCCGCGCTGGTCGACTGGCGGGCGCCGGCCGCGCGGCCCTTCTACACCGCCACCCCGGTGCACCCGCTGGGCGTGTCGCGGCGCCGGCACATCCGCACCCGCGGGCGCACCGTCGTCCGGCTCGACGACGAGGTGCTCACCGACGGGGTCGCCGGGTCGGGCCTGACCGGCGAGGCCGCGCTCATGGCCGCCCTCGACACCGCGCGCACCGGCCGGATGACCGACATCGTGCGCACCATCCAGGCCGAGCAGGACCGCATCATCCGCGCCGACGACCGCGGCGTCCTCGTCGTCCAGGGCGGGCCGGGCACCGGCAAGACCGCGGTCGCGCTGCACCGCGCGGCCTACCTGCTGTACACCCACCGCGAGCGGCTGGCCCGCCGTGGGCTGCTCGTCGTCGGCCCCACGCCCACCTTTCTGCGCTACATCGCCGACGTGCTGCCCTCGCTCGGTGAGACCGGCGTGCTGCTGGCCGGGCTGGGGCAGCTGCGCCCGGGCCTGGACGCCCGCGGCACCGAGTCGCCGGAGACCGCCGCGGTCAAGGGCCGGCTGGAGATGGTCGAGGTGCTCGAGCGCGCCGTCGCCGACCGGCAGGTGGTCCCCGACGGTCCGCGCGAGGTGACCGTCGACGGGTTCGCGCTGCGGCTGCGGCCCATCGACGTGAGGCGCGCGCAGAACGCCGCCCGCAGGGCCGAGCGGCTGCACAACCTGGCCCGGCCGGTGTTCGCCCGCCGGGTCGTCGACCTGCTGACCAAGCGGTACGCCGAGCGCATCGGCGCGGGCATCGACGCCGCCGACCTGCTCGACCGCGAGGACACCGCCGCGCTGCGCCGGGAGGTCGCCGAGAAGCCCGCCGTCCGGCTGCTGGTCGACGACCTGTGGCCGGTGCTCACCCCCGAGCGGCTGCTCACCGAGCTGTTCGCCGACCCGGCCCGCGTCGCCGCCGCCACCCCCGGGTGGGACGACGCCACCCGCGCGCTGCTGCACCGCCCGCGGGGGTCGGCCTGGACGCCGGCCGACGTCCCGCTGCTCGAGGAGGCCGAGGAGCTGCTCGGCTTCGACGACAGCGCGCAGCGGGCCCGCGCCGAGCGGGACCGCCGGCGCCGGCTGGCCGAGGCGCAGGAGACCCTGGACGTGCTGCACGGCTCGCGCTCCATCGACCTCGAGGACGAGCACCTGGAGGCCGAGGTGCTCAGTGCCGGCGACCTGATCAGCGCCGAGGAGCTGGCCGACCGGCAGCGGGCGGTCGACACCCGCACCACCGCGGAGCGGGCCGCCGCCGACCGCACCTGGACCTTCGGGCACGTCGTGGTCGACGAGGCCCAGGAGCTCTCGGCCATGGCCTGGCGGCTGCTGGTGCGCCGCTGCCCGACCCGGTCGATGACCGCCGTCGGCGACCTGGCCCAGACCGGCACCCTCGCCGGCGCCGCCGCCTGGGACGAGACGCTGCGCCCGCACGTCGGCGACGCCTGGCGGCTGGAGGAGCTGACGGTCAACTACCGGACGCCGGCCGAGATCATGGCCGTCGCCGCCGACGTCCTCGCCGCGGGCGGCACCGGGGCGAGCGCGCCGCGCTCGGTGCGGCCGGGGACCGCCGCGCCGTGGGCGGAGGTGACCGGGGAGGCCGCGCTGGCCGGCCGGGTCGCCGAGGTCGTCGAGGGCTGGACGGCGCACGAGGGCACCACGGCGGTCGTCGCGCCGGCCGGCCGGGTCGCCGAGCTCACCGCCGCGGTCGCGGCGCGGGTGGACGTCGTCACCTCCGGCCCGGAGGCCGACTCGTCCCGTGGCCCCGTGGTGCTCACGCCGGGCGAGGCCAAGGGCCTGGAGTTCGACGCGGTACTCGTGGTCGATCCGCAGCGGGTGCTCGACGAGGGGGTGCGCGGGCACAACGACCTGTACGTGGCGCTCACCCGGGCCACCCAGCGGCTCGGGATCCTCTCCCCCGGCGACCTGCCCGCGGAGCTCGACCGCCTGGCCTGAGGCGGCGAGATCGCCGATCTCGAACAGGTCAGGAGGTCAGCGCAGCGGGTGCCGGTGGCGGGTCACGCCCTCCACGGAGGCGGCCAGGGCGGCCGCGACCACGAGGAGCACGCCGCCGGCGCCGACCAGCGGGACGCCGCCCATGGTGCTCATGTCCAGCTCGGCCCAGAGCACACCGACGACGAGCGTCAGCAGCCCGACCACGCCCACCAGCGGTGCCAGCCACCTGCCCATGTCGCCCTCCTCGTCCGCACGGCCCTGCGATGACACCACGCGGCAGGGACACCCGGCGCCGCCTCCGGTGCGCCCGTGACGCAGCGCGACCGGCCCGGTTCAGTCGGTCCCGCGGACCCGCAGCACCACGCCGCTGGCCGGCTTGGCGGGGATGCGCCGCAGGGAGATCGACAGGTCCTGCTCCGGGACGTCGACCTGCAGCCGGGCCAGCCGCACCGCCAGCGCGGACAGGACGGCGACGGTGACCTGCTCGCCCGGGCAGCGGTGGTTGGTGCGCGGGTCGCCACCGCCCTGGGCCACCAGCTCGAAGGCGCCGATCTCGCGGCCGAGGAAGCGCTCGGGGCGGAAGGTGTACGGGTCGCCCCACAGCTCGGCGTCGTGGTTCTGCCCGTACAGGTCCAGCAGCACCATCGAGTGCTCCGGCACCCGTTCGCCGTCCCACTCGACCTCGCGCGGCGCACGCCCGCCGATGAACGGCGCGAACGGGTAGAAGCGGCGCACCTCGTGCGCCCAGGCCTCGGCGTCGGCGGGCTCGCCCGCGGCCAGCAGCTCGCGGTGCTGCGGCCAGCGGGCCAGCGCGTGCCCGGAGAAGGCGAGGAACCAGCTGATCGCCACGGTCGGCCGGATCACGTTGAGCACCTCGACCGCCGCCGTGCGCGGGTCCAGCCGCTCGCCGTCGGCGTCCCGGTGCCGGGCGACGACGTCGACGACCGAGTCCGCGGGCACCGTGGCCGCACCGCTGCGCACCTCCTCGACCAGCCGGGCCAGCCACGCCTCCCGGCGGCCGCGCGCCCGGCGGGCCCGCCAGTGCCGGGGCCCGGCGGTGGCGAAGCCGTCGACCATCGCGGTCAGGTCCCGGGCCACGGAGGGCACCTCGCCGTCGGACAGCGGGACGCCGGCCCAGTCGCACACGGCGCGGGTGAGGACCTCGGCCGCCTCGTCGAGGAGCACGACCTCGCCGCGACGCACCCAGCCGGGGACCGCGGCGTCCCAGGCGACGGTGGCGCAGTCGACGAGCGCGGCGATCCGGTCGTCGTCCATCAGCAGGGACACGAACATCGCCTTGCGGGTGCAGTGCTCCTCGCCGTCGAGGGTGTGCACCGCGCCCTTGCCGAACAGGGTGCCCTGCGCCGGCTCGGGATGGCGTGCGAGCGGCGCACGTGGTCCTCGTCGTAGAGGAACCGGGCCGCGGCAGGGCCCTCGATGCCGAGGACGGGCAGGCCGCCGAGCCGGGCGGCGACGGTGCGGCGGCCGCGCGCCCGCCGGGCGTCGGGCAGCCAGCCGTAGCCCTTGGCGACGAGGAGCGGGCTGTTCTCGAGTCGGGGGCGGCGCACGGGGTCCCGTTGCCCACGCCGACGCAGGCTCACACAGCGGCCCCTCTGGTGAGGTACTGGAACGGCCACCCTTCAGGGGCCCGCGCCGAGCGTGGGGGGAAAGGGTGGTCCTTCTTCAGCCGGGGCGCTGCTGCTGCAGGCGGTCGTCGCGCGGGGCGCTGGCCTCGTCCGCGGGCGGATCACCCGGCGCGCACTCCTGCGAGCCCAGCCGGCGCAGCAGCGCGGCCACCTCCCCGACCGCCGAGGACGACGCCCCCGCGGGCACCGTGCGCGCCACGTGCTCCAGCGCCGTCGCCAGGGTCCGTTCCTCCTCGGAGAGCATCCCGCGGTAGGCCGGGTCGAGCAGGTAGCCGGTCGGTGGGGTGGACAGACAGCCGATGCAGTCCAGCAGCACCTCCAGCAGCCGGGCGGCCTCGGCCGGCGGGGTGTCGGCCGGCGCGATCGCCACCGTCTGCACGTCCCGCTCCCACAGCCGGGCGCGGGCCGGGTCCTCGCGCAGCGCCAGCACGGTGCCGCTGCGCTGCCGCGGGGCCGCACCGGGGGCCTGGACGGCGCTGCGCACCTGGTGGGCGATGCGGATCAGGTCGTCGTCCTGCATGGAGGTGCCGACGAACAGCACGTGCCGGGTGAGCAGCAGCGAGTGCAGCACCCCGGCCAGCGCCGCCCGCGAGTCGCCGAACTGCAGGTACTCCTCGCGGGTCAGCACGATGCTCTCCGGGTGCGCGGCGTCGCCGTGCAGCTTGAGCAGCCAGGGCCGGCCCGGGACGGCGTCGTCGAAGGGCAGCACCGAGAGGTCGCGGCCGATGTCGGCGGCGGCGAGCTCGACCAGCGGGTCGTAGTTGGTGGTGACGAACTCCTGCACGGGCAGGTCGGCGATCAGCGCGTGCGCCAGCGCGTAGTGCCCCGGCCCGAACCGCTCCTTGACGAAGCACTCCAGGTGCTCCCGGCCGAGCTCGCGGGCCAGCAGCGCCGCGGCGTCCTGGGCCGGCAGCCGCGACAGCCCGGCCCGCAGCGCGTCGTCCAGGCCCGAGCGCTCGGCCAACTCGTCGAGCAGCTGCTCCCAGGTGGGCAGCCCGGCCGCCGCGCTCACGCCCGCACCGACAAAGACGGCCAGCTGCCCGCGGCGGGCCCGCTCGCCGAGGTCCTCGGCCAGCTGCCACAGGTGCTCGGGCAGGTCCCAGCCGCCCGGCTCGGCCCGGCGCACCCGCTGGGCGGCGGCCAGGTCGCTGGGCCCGCGCAGGACCAGCGCGACGTCGAAGCCGTGCTCCGCCGCGCCCTCGCGCAGCACGGGCAGCAGCCGCTGCAGCAGGGTGCCGCGCTGCCCGGCCGCCCCGCCCCAGCCGGTCCCCAGCGCCGGCAGCGCGACCAGCCGCCGGGCCCGGCCGTGCACGGGGGCCGGGACGTCACGCCGGGCGACGGCGGCCAGCGCCTCCCGCGCGCCGTCGACCAGCCAGCGCAGCGCGTCCTCGGGGTCGCGCTGCCGCTCGTCGACGGTGTGGACCAGCCACAGCTGCCGCCCCGGGTCGCCTGCCCGGCCACCGGGCACCTCGAGCACCCGCTCGCCGCCGTCCCAGGTGAGGTCCAGGCAGACGCCGTCGTCGTCCTCGCTGCGCACGAGGTCCTCGGGCAGCAGCGGGCGCCACTCGGGAGTGACCCGCAGCGACCGGTCGGTGGGCACGAGGACGTCGTCGCACACCAGCCGCCGCAGGTCCGCCCCGACGACGAAGACGTGTCCGCTCACGGACGGAGGGGTGCCCCGCCGGGAGCCGGGTGAACCGGCACGGGAACGGCCGTTGCCCGGCCGGGTCGGGTCCTCAGCGCGGGATGCCGCAGCCCCCGGCGGCGCAGGCGCACCCGGCGCAGGCCGCGGGCCGGGCCGGAGCCGGCTGCGCGGCGAGGGCACGCAGGCTCGAGGAACCGACGAGCAGGACGACGCCGAGCAGTCCCAGACCCAGTGCCCCGACGACGGTGGCGCCGCCGGCCGCGCGCTCCCAGCCGGCGACCAGCCCGGTGACGACCAGCAGGCCGGTGACCAGTGCCCACCACACGAGCGCCGCCTGACCGCTGCGGCGCACCGCCCCGCCGCGGCCGAGCAGCGTCAGCGCCCCGACCAGCAGCCCGGCCGGGACGGCGACGAGGAGCACCGAGCTCGCCAGCCCCGCGGAGACGGAGGCGAGCGCGATCGCCAGCACGCCGGCGACGGCGACGGCGAGGGCCCACCCTCGACGGCCGCCCTCGGCCGCCAGCTGCCCGCCGCGCCAGGCGGCCAGCGCGCCGGCCGCGCCCAGCAGCAGCCGCGCGCCGCCGTCCGCCCAGGAGACCGCGACCGCCGCGACGACGAGCAGCGCGACCCCACCGGCCAGCCACCGGGGCCACGCCCGCCGGGCCTGCTCCGGACTCGTCCGCTGCGCCGCCGTCATCGCTGCACCACTCGCCACGCACCAGAGTGTCCCCCACCGTCTGGGCGTCCCGGCGCGAGCCGTGTCACCCTGCGAGGTGCGCCGCAGCTGCGCGGCCGGTGGAGCGAGGAGCGGAGTGGCGACCGACGCGGGTCCGGCGGAGGACGCGCCGCTGGCGCACCGGGCGGCGCACAGCACGGCGCTGCGCTCGGCGGCCCGGGTCGGCCTGGTCGGCTACGCGCTGCTGCACCTGGTGGTGGCCTGGCTGGCGCTGCAGCTGGCCTGGCGGGCGGGACGGTCGCGGCCGGCCGACGGCGCCGCCGCGGTCGACCAGGGCGGGGCGATGGCACTGCTCGCCGAGTCCCCCGTCGGCCCCCTGCTGCTGTGGCTGCTGACCGCCGGGCTCACCGGGCTGGGTGTCTGGCAGGCCGTCGAGGTGCTCCGCCACCACCGCAGGCTGCCCGCGCCCGGCCCCGACCGGCGGCGCGCGGTCGTCCAGCTGGGCAAGACCCTGGGGACGGCGCTGGTCTACGGCTTCCTCGCCGTCTCCGCGGCGCGGGTCGCCCTCGGCCGCGGCAGCGACCCCGCCGCGGACACCCGGGCCGTGCGCGGCGTGCTCGCCTGGCCCGGCGGCCAGGTGCTCGTCGTCGCCGTCGGGGTGGTCGTCGTCGCCATCGGCGTCTACCACGTGCGCAAGGGCCTGCGGTCGGACTTCCTCGACGAGATCGACCTCTCGACCGTCGCCCCCGCGCTGTGCACCGTGGCGCACCGGGCCAGCCAGGCCGGCTTCGTGCTCAAGGGGGTGGCGTTCGTGCTGGTCGGCATGATGGTGGCCTGGGCGGCGGCGACGTTCGACCCGGCGCACGCCACCGGTCTGGACGGTGCGCTGCGGGCGGTGGCCGCCGAGCCGCACGGCGCCTGGGTGCTGACCGTGGTCGCGGTGGGGCTGGCCGCCTTCGCGGTGTACTGCCTGGCCCGCGCCCGCCATCCCGTGGGATGAAGGACCCCGTCCCTCGACGGCGAGATCGGCGCTCTCACCGAGGGTCGGTGCGGAGCGCGGATCCGGCGGCGGGGGCCGCGCTGTGTCACGCTGACCAGCCCGCGCAGACGGTGCGGCGGACTGGGAGGAGCCGGCCATGGGCGGGACGACGGGGCGGGCCGCGGGCGCGGCCGGCCGGGCGGGCGACAGCGACGCCCTCGAGAACCTGGCGCGCATCGGCCTGGTCGCCTACGGCGTCGTGCACCTGCTGCTCGCCTGGCTGGCGCTGCAGCTGGCCTGGGGCGGGGGCAGCGGCCAGTCCGCCGACCAGACCGGCGCGCTGGCCACGCTGGCCGAGCAGCCGCTGGGCCGGCCGCTGCTGTGGCTGCTCGCCGTCGGGCTGGTCGCGCTGGCGGCCTGGCAGGCGGCGGAGGTGCTGCGCTGGCGCAGCCGGCTGTCCTCGTCCGGGGACGCCCGGAAGAAGGCCGTGGAGAAGACGGTGAAGGCGGTCGCCAAGGCCGTCCTCTACACCGTGCTGGCCGTGCTGGCGATCCGCACCGCGACCGGCAGCGGCGGCTCCGGCGGGGGGCAGCAGCAGGCGGCCGGCGTCTTCGGCTGGCCGGCCGGGCGCTGGCTGGTGGGGCTCGTCGGCCTCGTCGTCATCGGGGTCGGCGTCTACCTCGTGCACAAGGGCGTGTCCAAGCGCTTCCTCGAGGAGGTCGACCTGCGCTCGGCCTCACCACAGACCACGCGCCTGGTCACCCGCCTCGGGCAGACCGGCTTCCCGGCCAAGGGCGTCGCCCTCGGTGTCGTCGGCGGGCTGCTCGTCTACGCCGCCGCGACGTTCGACCCGGCCCGCGCCACCGGGCTCGACGGCGCCCTGCGCACCATCCTCGAGGCCCCCTTCGGCCGGGTGCTGCTGACCCTGGTCGCGATCGGCATCGCCGCCTTCGGGGCCTACTGCCTGGTCCGCGCCCGCTACCCCGAGCGCACCTGAGCGCGGTCGCGGACGATCGTCGGCGTGCCTCCCGCCCGACCACTGCTCGACCGTGTCCACCGGCTGGTCGAGAACGCCCGCGGGGTCACCGACCACCCGGTGCTCGAGGCGGTCGCCCGGGTCGGTCTGGTCGCCTACGGCGTGCTGCACCTGCTCATCGGCTGGCTGGCGGTGCAGCTGGCCCGTGGCAGCGACCGCACCGACGCCGACCAGACCGGCGCGCTGCAGACGGTGGCCGGCACGCCCGGCGGCACGGTGCTGCTCTGGCTGATCGGCCTGGGCATGCTCGCCCTGGCGTTCTGGCAGGCCGCGGAGGTGCTGCTGTGGTGGCGCGGGCTGCTCGACCCGCGGCACCGGCTGCGGACGGCGTTCGTGTGCACCAAGTGCCTGGCCAAGGCCGCCGTCTACGCCGTGCTCGGGATCACCGGGCTGCTGTTCGCCGTCGGGCTGGAGTACGAGGCCGACGAGCGGTTCCGCGAGCTCACCGGCGAGACGCTGGAGGTCCCGGGCGGCGCACTGCTGGTGTACGCGGTCGCCGCCGGAGTGGTGGCCGTCGGGCTGTACACACTGGTGCGCGGGCTGACCGGCGGTTTCATGAAGGACATCGACCTGCCCGCGGCCCCCGACCGCTGGGAGCCGGTGATCGAGGCCGTCGGCCGGGTCGGCTACGTCGCCAAGGGCATCGCCTTCGGGCTGGTCGGCGTGCTGCTGTGGCGGGCGGCCACCACCGCCGACGTCTCCACCGCGACCGGCCTGGACGGCGCGATGACCGCGATCGCCTCGGTCAGCGCAGGGCCGTGGCTGCTGGGCGCCGTCTCCGCCGGGTTCGCCGCGTTCGGCGTGTACGCGCTGGCCCGCGCCCGCTACCCGGACCGGGACCCGTCGTCGTGACCCCGCGGAACAACCGGCCCTCGCGGATCCGGAACGCCGTCACCAGCGCGCTGTGGCCGCTGCCGACCGCGGCCATCCTGCTGGCGTTCGGCCTGGGCATCGGCCTCCCGGTGCTCGACGAGCTGCTGCAGGCTTCCGGGGAGCGGCCGCTGGCCCTGGTGTTCGAGGGCGGCCCGTCGGCGGCGCGCGGCATCCTCTCGACGATCGCCGGGTCGGTCATCTCGGTGGTGACGCTGCTGTTCTCGCTCACCATCGTGACGCTGCAGCTGGCCAGCAGCCAGTACAGCCCGCGACTGCTGCAGACCTTCGTCCGCGACCGCGTCGTCCAGGTGTGCCTGGGCACGCTGCTGGCCACCTTCGTGTACTCGCTGGTGGTGCTGCGCAGCGTGCGGTCGGCCGACGACTCCGACGACGGCTCGGCCTTCGTCCCCCGGCTGTCGGTGACCGTGGCGTTCGTCTTCGCCCTCGCCTCGGTCGCGGCGCTCGTGACGTTCCTGGCGCACCAGACCCGCCAGCTGCGCGTCGAGACGATGATGCGCGACGTCCACGTGGAGGCCACCGCGACGATCGACCGGCTCACGGCGCAGCTGGACGGCGACTTCCCCGACTGCCCGCTGCCGGGAGTGCCCGCGCGCGCCCGGCCGGTGTGTGCGCGCGCCAGCGGGTTCCTGGTCCAGACCGCGGAGGACCGGCTGCTGGGCGAGCTCGCCCGGGTCGGCGCGGTGCTGCGGCTGGACCGCCGTCCCGGCGAGTCGGTGGTCGCCGGCACGCCGCTGGCCTGGGTGTGGACCGACGACCCGGCGGCCGAGCCGCCCGTCGACGAGCTGGCGGCGGCGCTCGAGCGGCACGTCGAGCTCTCCTTCGAGCGGTCCCCGGCCGCGGACCCCAGCTACGGGCTGCGCAAGCTGGTCGACATCGCCGCGCGCGCTCTCTCCCCCGGCATCAATGACCCGACGACCGCCGTGCACGCCCTCTCG
The DNA here is from genome assembly GCF_002802985.1 of Geodermatophilus chilensis. GTDB lineage: Bacteria > Actinomycetota > Actinomycetes > Mycobacteriales > Geodermatophilaceae > Geodermatophilus > Geodermatophilus chilensis. The sequence continues at coordinate 11,111 of NZ_NVPT01000096.1, forward strand.
CACGTCTCGGCGCTGATGGGGCAGCTCAGCACCCGCGAGACCTGGCACCGGCAGGTGGCCGGCGACGACGGCGTCCGGCGGCTGCTCGTGCCGTCGTGGGACCACACCGCCCTGCTGGACCTGTCGGTCACCCAGGTCCGCAGCTACGGCCGGCAGGACACCACCGTCGTCGAGCGGCTGTTCGCGCTGCTGACCGAGGTCGGCTGGCAGGCGCGCACCGAGCCGCAGCGACAGGCGGTGCGGGCCCAGTGCGCCACGCTGACCGCCCGGTCGCTCGAGGAGCTGCCGGCCGGTCGCACCGCGGACGACGTGCGGCGGATGGCCGATGCCGTCGAGCAGGCGCTCTCCGGCCGCTGGGAGCCGCTGCGGACCTGAAGAAGGACCCCCCTGCCCCCCGCCACTCACAGGCTCGCGGCGGGCCCCTGCAGGGGGGCCGCCCGGGACTTCAGGTGCGGGGACCGCCGGCCACGTAGACGACCTGGCCGGAGACGAACCCGGCGCCCTCGCTGACGAGGAACGAGACGGTGTGCGCGATGTCCGCAGGGGTGCCGGCGCGCTGCACCGGGATCGCCGCCGCCCGCTCGGCCACGTACTGCTCCCAGTCGCGGCCGATGCGCTCGGCGGTCGCCCGGGTCATCTCGGTCTGGATGAAGCCGGGCGCGATCGCGTTCGCGGTGACGCCGAACTTGCCCAGCTCGAGGGCGAGGGTCTTGGTGAAGCCCTGGAGGCCGGCCTTGGCGGTGGCGTAGTTGGCCTGCCCGCGGTTGCCCAGCGCCGAGGTGCTCGACAGGTTGACCACGCGGCCCCAGCCGGCCTGGACCATGTGCTGCTGCACCGCGCGGGTCATGAGGAAGGAGCCGCGCAGGTGCACGTGGATGACGACGTCCCAGTCGGCGTCGGTCATCTTGAACAGCAGGTTGTCGCGGGTGACCCCGGCGTTGTTGACCAGCACCACCGGCGGGCCGAGCTCGGCGACGACCCGCTCGACGGCGGCCTGCACCTGGTCGGCGTCGCCGACGTCGGCCCCCACCCCGAGAGCGCGCCCGCCGGCGGCCTCGATGGCCTGCACCGTGCCGGCGGCCGAGGACTCGTCGAGGTCGACGACCGCCACGGCGAAGCCGTCCTGGGCCAGCCGCTGCGCGGTGGCGGCGCCGATGCCACGGGCCGCGCCGGTGACGATCGCGACGCGCTGCTGGTCGGTGGGGCCGGACTCTGTCATGCGCGGCTCTCCTCGCTGCTCGGGGCTGTGAGCCCGATCATGCCGCGAGGCGAGCCGCCGTCCCCCGCCGGGGTCACACCCGCTCGAACAGGGCGGCGAGGCCCTGGCCGCCGCCGATGCACATCGTCTCGAGCCCGTAGCGGGCGTCGCGGCGGGCCATCTCCCGGGTGAGGGTGGCCAGGATGCGGCCGCCGGTGGCGCCCACCGGGTGGCCCAGCGAGATGCCGGAGCCGTTGACGTTGGTCCGCTCGAAGTCGGCGTCGGTGAAGCCCCACTCGCGGGTCACCGCCAGCACCTGGCTGGCGAAGGCCTCGTTGAGCTCGATCAGGTCGACCTCGGCGAGCTTCACGTCGGCCAGCGCGAGCGCCTTGGCGGTGGCCGGCACCGGCCCGATGCCCATGGTCTTGGGCGGGACGCCGGCCACGGCCCAGGACACCAGCCGCGCCAGCGGGCGCAGGCCCAGCTCGGCGGCCCTCTCCGGCGAGGTCACCACGCAGACCGCGGCGCCGTCGTTCTGCCCGCTGGCGTTGCCGGCGGTGACGGTGGCGTCCGGGTCGTCCCTCCCCATGATCGGGCGCAGCTTGGCCAGCGTCTCGACGGTGGAGTCGGGGCGGATGTGCTCGTCGCGGTCGACGACGACCTCGCCCTTCCGCTGCCTGACCGTCACCGGCACGATCTCCTCGGCGAACCGGCCCTCCTCGGCGGCGGCGGCGGCGCGGTGGTGGCTGCGGACGGCGTACTCGTCCTGCTCCTCGCGGCTGATGCCGTACTCGCGCCGCAGGTTCTCCGCGGTCTCCAGCATCCCGCCGGGCACCGGGTGGTTCTGGCCGCCGGCGGTGACCCGGCCGCGGGCCAGGCCGTCGGTCAGCAGCACGCCGGGGCCGGCCTTGACCCCCCACCGCATGGCGTTCGAGTAGAAGGGCGCGTTGCTCATCGACTCGGCACCACCGGCCAGGACGACGTCCGAGGCGCCGGACTGCACCTGCATCGCGGCGTACAGCACCGCCTGCAGGCCCGAGCCGCAGCGGCGGTCGAGCTGGATGCCCGACGCGGTGACCGGCAGCCCGGCGTCCAGGGCCGCGACGCGGCCGAGCGCCGGGGCGTCCATCGTCGGGTAGCAGTGCCCGAGCAGGACGTCGTCGACCGACTCCGGCGGCAGCCCGGTGCGCTCCATCACCGCCCGGACCACCGTCGAGGCCAGGTCCTGCACCGGGACGTCACGCAGGGAGCCGCCGAAGCCGCCCACCGGGGTCCGCAGGGGCTCGCAGATGACCGCATCGCGCACGGGGTCCTCCTCGTTCGTCGCCGTCGGCACCCGTGAGTCTGCCCCCGGCCGGACGACGGTGCGGAGGCGGCCTCCCCGCACGTCGCGCGCGGAGCCGGCGCGCACTCCGTAGGGTGCCGCGGTGGCCTGGAGGCGAGCGGTGTTCGTGTTGTTCGCGGTCGCGGCCGGCACCAACGTCCCCACGCCCCTGCTGCTGGTCTACCAGGAGCGCCTCGACCTCTCCCCCGAGGTGCTCACCGCGCTGTTCGGCTGCTACGCCGCGGGACTGGTCCCGGCGCTGTTCCTGTCCGGCCCGCTGTCGGACCGGCTGGGCCGCCGCCGCGTCGCCCTCCCCGGCGTCGTCCTGGCCGGGCTGGCGTCGCTGGCCTTCGCCGCGGCCGGCGGGTCACTGGTGCTGCTGTTCGCCGCCCGGTTCCTGCAGGGCGTGGTCAGCGGCGTGGTGTTCAGCGTCGGGAGCGCCTGGGTCGCCGAGCTGTCGGCGGCCTCCGGCGAGGGGGCCGGGGGACGGCGGGCCGCGGTCGCGATGACCGCCGGCTTCTCCCTCGGGCCGCTCACCAGCGGGCTGCTGGGCCAGTTCGCGCCGGCGCCCACGGTGCTGCCCTACCTGCTGCACACGGTGCTCGTGGGCGTGGGGCTGGCGCTGGCGGTGCGGCTGCCGGAGACCGTCGTCCTGCGGCCCGACCGGCGGGGGGACGGCGGCAGCCCCGCCGTCCCGCTGCTGCCACCGGGCAACCTCGGCCTCGCGGCGACCGTGCTGGCCCCGGTCGCCGTCTGCGTCTACGCCTTCCCGTCATCGGTCATCTCCGCGGTCCCGCTGCTCGGCGAGCTGCCGGCGGGCGGGGTCGCCGTCACCGGCGTCCTCGCCGGCGTCACCCTCGGCGCAGGGACGCTCGTCGCCGGGCTGCAGCGCCGGCTCGGGTCGTGGACCGCCGTGACCGGTGCCGCCCTCGGCGCGGCCGGGTACGCCGCCGCGGCGCTGTTCGTCGGCACCGGCGCGTGGCCGTGGCTGCTGGCCGCCGCGCCGCTGCTCGGGGCCGGCGGCGGCCTGTGCCTGGCGGCCGGGCTCACGGTCACCGGCCGGCTGGCCGCGCCCACCCGCCGGGGCGAGCTGACGTCGGTGTTCCTGGCCTGCGCCTACCTGGGCTTCGCCGTCCCGTTCCTCATGGCGACCGCCGCCCGCTCGGCGCCGGCGTGGTTCGCCCTGGGCGCCGCCGCGGCCCTCACCGGGCTGCTCGCCCTCCGGCTGGTCCCGGTCGCCCGCCTCGGCCGGCTCTGAGCTCTTCGTCGTCCTACCGGACGACACCGCGGCCAGGTGCCGTCCCGCGGTCGGGCCGAGCCCACACCCCGACCACTCGTCGGGGATCCTCCGGGCCCCGCTCCTCCCGGCCGACACCGCAGCCAGGTGCGGCGACCAGACCTCCGGCGTCCTCGCCTGTGACGCCGCACAGCGCGTCACAGGCAACCACGGCGCGTCCTGCGCGCGAGCCGAGCCGGGGCCGGGGGCCTCCCTCGCCCCGCAACGCACGACGGCGCCCCCTCCCGGAGGAGGGGGCGCCGCCAGTGGCCTACGCCAGGGTCAGCGCAGGGCCTCCGCGAACTCGCCCTCGAACGCGTCCTGGACGACGGTCGCGCCACCCGGGACGTCGGCCGGCCGCAGGATGAAGTTCTGCGTGCTGGGCGAGCGCCCGGTCTCGAAGCCCTCGATCGGGACGACGAGGCCGCCGGTGTCGACGTCCTGCAGCTCGTTGAAGGCGTTCAGCACGCCGGCGCGGGTGAGGTCGCCGTTCTCGCAGGCCGCGTCGAGCACCTGCTTCATGATCGCGCTCATGCCGTAGCCGACCAGCACGCCGAGGCTCGGCTGCACGTTCGGGTAGGCCTGCTGGTACTGCTCCAGCAGCTCGGGCTGGGCGTCGAAGGCCGACACCGGGCTGGACACGTACAGGTTGTCCTTGAGCGCCTGCGCGGCCGGACCCTGCAGCAGGCCCGGCGCGAACACCGGGTTGCTGCCGATGATCGGCACGTTCAGCCCCTGGGCCGCCGCCACACCGGCCGCGGACGCGGTCTGCGTGGGCGCGACGGTCAGGGCGATGGCGTCGACCCCGGCCGCGGCGAACTGGGTGATCTGCGCGGTCATGTCCTGGTCGGTCGCCTTGATCTGCGCCGGGATGATGGTCAGCCCACGCTCCTCGGCGACCGCCTCGCTGCCCGCGAGGCCGTTCTCCCCGTACTCGCCCTCGAAGTAGATGTGCCCGACCGTGGCGCCGTCGGACAGCAGCCCCTGCTCGAACATGTAGGCATACCCGTTGGCCAGCTCGACGTCGTAGGTGGCGCCGACGACGCCGGTGCCGGGGATCTCGGTGAGGGTACGGGCCCAGGCCGACGGGAAGTTGACGATCTGGTCGGACTCGTACTCCGGGGCCAGCGCGGTGTTGATCGGCGACCCGATCGTCTGCTGCATCGCCAGGATGTTCGGCTCCATGCCGCTGTAGAGCTGCACGCCGGTCTGCGGGACGTAGCCGGTGTCCTGGACGTCGAGCTCGACGGTGTAGGTGTCGCAGACCTGGTTGTCCTGCCAGAACAGCTGGTGGGCGTTGGTGATGTCCTGGCCGAGCGCGGCGAAGACGCCGGTCAGGTCGGTGAGCACGCCGAGCCGGATCGTCGTCCCCTCGACGCCGACGTCGGTGAGGACCTCGCCGCCGGCGCCGCCCTCTCCCCCTCCGCCGCCGCCGGTTTCGGGTGCTCGGGTGCTGCAGCCGGCGGTCGCCACGACGACGGCCGCGGCCACCGCGGTGGTCGTGCGCAGAGCCTTGCCTGTTCTCATCTGGTGTCGCTCCCTTGTGCTGGTCGGTCGGAGGGGGTCGGTGCGGAGCCGGGTTGCTCCGGGGGTGGTGTGGCGACTCCGCCGCGGGCGGGCGCACGGCCCCGGCGGAAGCGGGAGGTGAGGCGCTGCGCGATGCCCGCCAGTCCGGCGGGCTCGAACAGGACGATCAGGATGATCGCGGCGCCGTAGAGGAACCGGGCGGCGAAGCCGGCGGAGATGCCGCCCTGGCCCGGGGCGCTCACCAGCGGCAGCACGTCGGCGTACTGCTGGAACAGCAGCGGCAGCGCGGTGACGAACAGCGCGCCCAGCGCCGCGCCGCCCACCGAGCCCAGCCCGCCCAGCACGATCATCGCCAGGTACTGGATGGAGACGACGAGCGTGAAGGACTCCGGGGCGATGCTGCCGATGGACAACGCGTAGAGCACCCCGGACAGGCCGGCGTACATCGAGCTGACCAGGAACACCCGCGCCTTGTGGGCCTGCACGTTCACGCCCATGACCGACGCGGCGACCTCGCTGTCGCGCAGCGTCTGCAGCGCCCGGCCGGGCCGGCTGCGCAGCAGGTTGCGGGCGAACACGTAGGCGGCCAGCGCCAGGACCAGCCCGAGGTACCAGAGCCGCTCGGCCTCCCGGAACGGCACGCCCAGCACGAACAGCTGCGGGTCGCTGTTGCCGAACGTGAAGCCGAACAGCGAGAACTCCGGCGCCGCGCGGCCGTTGAAGCCACCGGTCACCGGCGTCCAGGTGTTGATCACGTGGACGCCGATGAAGACCAGCCCCAGGGAGGCGACGCCGAGGTAGATGCCCCGCAGCCGTGCCGCGATCGGGCTGAAGACGAGCCCGGCGAGCCCGGCGAGCAGGACGCCGACGACCATGCCGACGACGGGCGGCAGACCCAGCCCCTCGATGCCGGCGCGGGTGCCCAGCCCGCCGGACTCGCCGGAGATGTACGTGTAGCTCACCGCCCCGACGGCGAGGAAGAACGCGTGCGCCAGGGACAGCTGGCCGGTCGTGCCCACGAGCAGGTTCAGGCCGATGGCGCCGATGGCGGCGCCGAACACCGCGAAGCCGGTGCGCAGCCAGAATTCGTCGAAGTAGAGCGGGAAGACCAGCAGGAACCCCAGCAGTGCCGCGACCAGCACCCACTTGACCACGGAGCCGCGGCGGCGGGCCGTTGCCGGCCTGGACGGGGCGGACGCCGAACGGCTGGCGCCCGCCGGCCGGGAGACGGTCTGCTCAGACACGGGTCAGCTCCTTGGTGCCGAAGAGCCCCGACGGCCGGACCAGCAGGACAGCGATCATGACGACGTAGGGGACGACCTCGCCGAAGCCGCGACCGAGGAAGAGCAGGTTCTCCTGGTAGCCGGCGGCCAGGGACTCGGCGACCCCGATGAGCAGGCCGCCCACCAGCGCGCCGCCGGTGGAGTCCAGGCCGCCGAGGATGGCCGCCGGGAAGGCCCGCAGCGCCGTGGCGTACACGGCCGAGCTGACCCCGGGTGTCGGGCTGCCGACCAGGAACAGGGCGGCCACCCCGGCGAGGACGCCGGCGACGACCCAGGCCAGCGCGGAGACCCGGCCCTGCCGGATGCCCATCAGCGCCGCGGTCTCGCCGTCCTCGGCCGAGGCGCGCATGGCCACACCCCAGCTCGAGTACTTGAAGGCGACGAAGAACAGCACGATGAGGATGCCGGCGACGACCATGGCGACCAGCCGGTTCTGGGTGATCCCGATGCCGCCGATGCGGACCGACTGCCCGCCCCACGGGTGCGGCACGTTGAGGATGTCCGGGCCGATCCGCCGGATGAGCTCGGTCAGCAGGATGATGTCGACGCCGATGGTGACGATCGCCAGGCTGATCACGGGCGCGCCGCGCAGCCGGTTGATGATGAAGCGCTCGACCACGAACGCGGCCAGCGCGGTGATCACCAGGCCGACGAGCACCGCGCCGAGGAAGCCCAGGGTCCCCGACAGCCGCGCGATCGAGTACGCGCCGAGCAGCAGCAGCGAGCCGTGGGTGAAGCTCACGACCTCGCTGGCCTTGAAGATGATCACGAAGCCGAGCGCGATCAGCGCGTAGATGGCGCCGAGCGACAACCCGTTGAGCAGGAGTGAGAGGAACTGGGTCACGACGTCGTCCCTGGCGTGTCGGTGGTGTGGTGGGCGACGGCCTCGGCCGGTCCCTGGTCGTCGCCGGAGCCCAGGTAGGCGCGGATGACCTCGGGGTCGGCCTGCACCTGGGCCGGCGTCCCGTCGGCGATCCGGCGGCCGAAGTCCAGGACGGTGACCCGGTCGGCCAGGGACATGACCATCCCCATGTCGTGCTCGACCAGGACGATCGAGATCCCCAGCGCCGCGCGGATCTCCCGGATGGCCTCGGCCATCCGGCTGGTCTCCTCGGCGTTCATGCCGGCCACCGGCTCGTCGAGCAGCAGCAGCCGCGGCTCGGTGCACAGCGCCCGGGCCACCTCGACCCGCTTCTGGTCGCCGTAGGAGAGCACGCCGACCGGGGTGTGCAACTTGTCGCCGAGGTCGAGGAACTCGGCGATCTCCCGGATCCGCTCGCCGTGGACCTTCCCCTCCCGGGTGGCGCGCGGCAGCCGCAGTCCGGAGGAGAGGAACCCCGCCTTGGTCAGGTGGTGGCGGCCGAGCATGAGGTTCTCGGCCACCGACTGAGTGCCGGAGAGGGCGATGTTCTGGAACGCCCGGGCCACGCCGACGCCGGCGATCTGGAACGGGCGCATCCGGTCGAGCCGGACGTCGCCGAAACGGACCTCGCCCGCGGCGGCCTTGTAGACGCCGGAGAGGACGTTGAACATCGTCGACTTGCCCGCGCCGTTGGGCCCGATGACCGCGTGGATGGTCCCCGGCGCGACGGTGAAGGAGACGTCGTTGAGCGCCTGGATGGCGCCGAAGCGCACGCTGACGCCCTCGACCTCGACCGGGGGGACGTCGGACCGGGCCTCGGTCGCGGCCGCGGTCACGCCGTCCACCGCGAGAGCGTGCGGCGGGTGTGGCGGCCGACCGGCCCGGAGGCGGCCGGGTCGCCGTGGCCGAGGTAGAGCCGCTGCACCTCGTCAGTGCGCGCGAGCTCCTCGGCCGGCCCGGACAGGGACACCCGGCCGACGTCGAGGACGTAGGCGAGGTCGGCCACGCCGAGCGCCATCGTGGCGTTCTGCTCGACCAGCAGCACCGAGGTGCCCTGCCGGTTGATCTCGGCGACGACCTCGCCGATCTGGCCGATCACCCGCGGCGCCAGCCCCAGCGAGGGCTCGTCGAGCAGCAGCAGCTTGGGGCTGGCCATGAGCGCCCGGCCGATGGCGAGCATCTGCTGCTCACCGCCGGAGAGCAGCCCCGCCCGCTGGCCGCTGCGCTCGGCCAGCACGGGGAACAGGTCGTGCACCCGGGCGTGCGCGGCGGCCTTGGCGGCGCGGTCGCGGTTGCCCATCCCGCCGGCGCGCAGGTTCTCCTCGACGGTGAGCCGGCCGAAGATGCGCCGGCCCTCCGGCACCTGGACGATGCCGCGCCGGACGATCTGCCCGGGGTCGCGACTGGTGAGGACGTCGCCGTCGAAGCGCACCGAGCCCTCGTCGACGCGGCCGCGGTGCAGCCGCAGCGTGCCGGAGATGGTCCGCAGCAGCGTGCTCTTGCCGGCGCCGTTGCTGCCGAGGACGGCGACGACCTTGCCGTCGGGGACCTCCATGGTCACGCCGCGCACCGCCTCGACGGCGCCGCCGTAGGTCACCCGCAGCGAGTCGATGCTCAGCATGCGGCCCGCTCCGCGGTCGTCCCCGGTGGGGAGGCCGGCGTCCTCCGGACCGCACTACGCGGAACAGGATCGGTCTGTGATGGAGGGCACATGGCCGGAGACTGTAAAGGGACGGCGCGCCGAGTCCGCCAGAGGCCACGGGATCGTGACCTGCAAGTGATCTGTCGACGACCGTCGTGGCCGGCACACCTGCGAGCGGAGATCCGGCAATGTGCGGCGGGGACACGAAGCCGGTCCGCCACGTGTGGGTACGCCCACCTGCCGGAACAGCACGACGGACCCGTCGAGGGGCGGGTCCGTCGGGGTGTGGGCCGGGCTCGCGGCCCTGCAGGGCCCCGCTACGAGCCCGCGAGCGGTGGGCAGCCACCCTTCAGGGTCCCGCCCCGAGCCTGCGGGGGTTGGGGGGAAGGGTGGTCCTCCTTCAGGCCGCCCCGGCGCCGGACCGGGGCTGCCCGACGGCGAGCAGGTCGTAGAGGCCGGTGATCTGCAGCGGCCGGACGACCGCCCGGGTGGAGGCGAGCACGCGGAAGACGACGCCGTCCTCGGCCGCGCGGCGGTGGGCGCCGGCGAGCACGCACAGCCCGGCGGAGTCGAGGAAGGTGACGCCCTCGAGGTCGACGGTGAGCGTCCGGACGCCGTCGGCGAAGGCCGTGTCCACGACCGCGCGCAGCGACGGGGCGGTGGAGGAGTCGACCTCTCCGGTGACGGTGAGCAGGACACCGGTGGTGGACCCGGTCACGTCGATGGAGACCAGGTCGGGGATGGGGGCAGCGGTCACGGTGCGCCTCTCGGACGTAGGCGAACCCGTGCGGAGGACCACGGCAGCAGCCGCGGTACGACGCGGAGTCCGGCATCTGGTGCCGCGGCTGACTGTTGAACCGCTGTCTCGACCGTAGGGACCTCGGCCTCCGTAATCAAGGCCCCGGCCGTTGATCACAGGGCCCGCTGGGTGCGGCGCCGCCCCCGGTGCCGGCCCGGGGATACTGGACGGCGTGTCGAGGCGGCTGGCGGTGTGGGGCGGGATCTGGCTCGTCGGCTCGGCCGCGGCCTTCCTGCTGCTCGACCCCATCCTGGCCTCCGCCATCGCCGTCTTCGGCCTGTGCCTGTGGGGCGTCGCGGTGC
>NZ_NVPT01000097.1 GCF_002802985.1 Geodermatophilus chilensis
ACCGCCCTCGGCCGACTACGCGGACCCAGCTACCGGGCCACCATCAGCATCGACATCCTCACCGACCCTGACCCGTGACAACTCGGTCCAGCGCCTAAGTGAACGGCTTTGGGTCTAGGCCAGGAGGTCGGCGGCCGTACGCAGCGCCCGCTCGGCGTCCGCGGTCAGCTCCCGGACGACGTCGGTGGCCGACCGCTCGCCGGTGACCAGCCCGACCGACTCCCCGGCGTAGAGCGGGGCGGCGGAGAGGTCGCCGGTGCGGCGGGCCTCGACCACCCGCCGGGCGGCGTCGGGGTCGCGGGCGAGCTCAGCCTCCCGGCCGTGCCACTCGCGGCTGAAGTCGTTGGCCACCGCCCGCCCCGGCCAGCGCTCCGGCCAGGCCAGCCCCTGCGCCACGTCGAACGCCCGGGTAAGCACGGTGTCCTCGCCCGAAGCCGCGCAGACCCGGGCGCGGGCCGCGGGGGAGTTGAGCCCCTCGGGGCAGGCCAGCAGCGGCGTCCCGATCCAGACGCCGGCGGCACCGGCCACCAGGGCCGCGGCCATCCCCGCGCCGGTCGCGATGCCGCCGGCCGCCAGCACCGGGCGGTCGGCCAGGGCCAGCACCTCCTGCAGCAGCGGCAGCGTGGCCCGGTGACCGGTGTGGCCGCCGGCCTCGGTGCCCTGGGCGACGAGCAGGTCGACGCCGGCGGCCTGCGCGCGGCGGACGTCGTCGGCGGTGTTCACCTGGGCGGCGACGGCGATGCCCGCGTCGTGCAGCGGGCCGACCACGGGTGCGGGGTCGCCGAAGGAGACCGAGACCAGCGCGGGGCGGGCGGCGATCGTCGCGTCGAGCAGCTCCGGGCGCTCGGCCAGCGCCCACGCCATGAGGCCGATGCCGAACGGCAGGCCGTCGTCCGCCGGGATCGCGGCCTGCTCGGCGACGAAGTCGGTGGTCGCGGCGTTGCCGACGCCGATCATCCCGAGCCCCCCGCCGAGGGAGACGGCGCGCGCGAGGGCACCGCCGGCCACACCGGCCATCGGGGCTCCGACGACCGGTGCGGCCAGGTCGAACCTGCGGGTGAGCGGTGTGCGGATCACACCGCCATCCTGCCCGCTGCTACTGGGTGGCGGGGCCGCCCTGCTCGGTGCCGGACAGCTGCCGGAGGAACTCGTGGCAGCGCCGCGCGCGGGCGGAGTCCTGCTCCATGACCTCGCGCAAGAAGCCGGCGATGTCCTGCAGCCCGGCGTTCTCCGCGTCACGGACGTACTGGCCGTAGTCGTGCCCGGCCTTGAGCGAGTGGTACTGCACCGAGATGAGGTCGTAGGTGACGTCCTCGAAGCCGGTCTCACCGGTGGCCATCGCGGTCCTCCTGCTCGCTGGGGGATGGGGTCCCGGGGTTGCCCGGCCCGGACCACCTGAAACGGAACGATCCGCCACGGGCTCGGATCAGTCGCGCGGGGCCTCGGAGAACGCGCCACCGGTCACGTCGCCGCCGCCGGCGTCGTCGACCGCGTCCCGGCCGGCGGTCAGGCCCTGCTCGGCCAGCTCGTCCTCGCCGGTCGAGACGGCGTCATCCTCGGTCGAGGCCAGGTCCTCGCCCTGCCCGTAGGCGCCGGGGTCGGCCTGCAGGGTGCGGGGGTCGTTGAGCGGGTCCGGGACGTCCGGGTCGGTGACGGTCATGGCCTCCCCGTGCCCGGCCGGCCCGCGCGCCAACCCCTGGCCGGATGGGTAACCGGATGGGTAACAAGTGTGTTACGCATCCCCTGTGGAGGCACTCGCGGCACTCGCCGACCCGACCCGGCGGGAGCTGGTCGCCCTGCTGGCACGGGGCGAGCTGGCCGCCGGGGAGCTCGCGGAGCGGTTCCCGGTGAGCCGCCCGGCGATCAGCCGGCACCTGCGCGTGCTGCGCGAGGCCGGGCTGGTCCGCAGCCGGGTCGACGGACGCCGGCGGCTCTACGCGCTCGACCCGCGCCCGCTGCGGGAGCTCGACGACTGGCTGGAGCCCTACCGCGACCTGTGGGCCCAGCGGTTCGACGCACTGGACACCGAGATCGCCCGCGGCCGGCGGGCCCGGAGGAGCGGAGAGACCCCATGACCGTGCAGGACGCGATGGCCCGCCGCGGCGTCGTCACCACCGAGGCCGACGGCCGGCAGCGCCTGGAGTTCTCCCGCTCCTGGCCCGACCCGGCCGAGGACGTGTGGTCGGCACTCGCCGAGCCCGAGCGGATGGCCCGGTGGATCGGCACCTACGACGGAGCACGTGCCCCCGGCGGCACCGGCACCTTCACGATGACCCACGAGCAGGAGCCGGTGGGCGAGGCGATGCGGATCGTCGAGTGCGACCCACCGCGTCGGCTGGTGGTCGAGTGGGTGCAGCAGGACACCGACGCCTGGCGGGTCGAGCTCGACCTGTGGACCGAGGACGGCCGCACGGTCCTGCGCTTCCGCCAGGTCTTCGCGCCCGAGGCGGACGTCGCCGACTTCGCCGCCGGCTGGCACTGGTACCTGGACAAGCTCGACGCCGAGGTCGGTGGGCGCCCCGTCCCGCGCGACTGGGACGCCTTCGCCGCCGACGTCGCCGGGCCGGCCTACGGGATGTCGACCGGCGCCTGACCGGCCCCCTCCTTGGCGTCCCCGAGCTTGCGAGGGGGCCCAGGAGGGGGTCCTTACGCCAGGAGGGGGTCCTTCAGCTGGACCGGGTCGGGTCCGGTCCACGGGCCCAGCTGGGTGAGCAGGCGGTCGCGGGCGGCCAGCCGCGGCCCGGCCTGGACGGGGTAGGCGTCGTAGCCGGCGGTGAGCTCGCGGGCGACGTGGAGGGCGAAGTTCGGGTCGTCCTGCGCCTCGCGGGCCACCGCGACCAGGTCGGCCGAGCCGCCGGCCACGACCGCCTCGGCCTGCCGGGCGTCCACGATCAGTCCGACGGCCATCGTGGCGACCCCTGCCTCGGCGCGGACCCGGGCGGCGAAGGGCACCTGGTAGCCGTAGCCGATCGGGTGCTGCCAGCCGCCGCCCAGCCCGCCGCCGGAGGTGTCGACCACGTCCACCCCGCGGGCGGCCAGCTCGCGGGCGAACGCCACGGTGTCCTCGAGGGTCACGCCGTCAGGCGAGCCGTCGACCGAGGAGACCCGCACGAACAGTGGCCGGTCCGCGGGCCACGCCGCCCGGACTGCCTCGACGACCTCGAGCGGGAAGCGCATCCGGGCCTCCGGCGAGCCGCCGTAACCGTCCTCGCGCCGGTTGGTGAGCGGGGACAGGAACTGGTTGAGGAGGTAGCCGTGCGCGGCGTGCACCTCGACGACGTCGAAGCCGGCGGCCAGGGACCGGCGGGTCGCCGCGACGAAGGCGTCGCGGATGCCGGCCATCTCCTCGACGGTCAGCGCGTGCGGCTCCGGCCAGCCCGGACCCACGGGGACGGCGCTGGCCGACACGGTGGGCCAGGGCCGCTCGCCGGGGCGGGCGTCGTCCCCGGTCACCGGGCCGGTGCCGTCCCACGGCCGCAGGCTGCTGGCCTTGCCGCCGGCGTGGGCCAGCTGGATGCCGGCCCGCGTGCCGTGCGCGTGCAGGAAGTCGACCACCCGGGCCAGCCCGGGGACGTGCGCGTCGGACCAGAGGCCGACGTCCCCGTGGCTGATCCGGCCGTCGGCGGTGACCGCGGTGGCCTCGACCACCACCAGCCCGAAGCCCCCGAGGGCGAAGCGGCCGAGGTGCACCAGGTGGTAGTCGCCGACGAGGCCGTCGTCCACCGAGTACTGGCACATCGGGGCCACGACCAGCCGGTTCGGGAGGGTGACCCCGCGGAGGGTCAGCGGGGTCAGCAGGGCGGGAGAGGTCGCTGCGGTGTCCACGGAGCGGGTCAACGCACGAGCCTCACCAGGGCGTTCCAGCCCGCGAGGTAGACGTCCTATACGTAACATCTCTCACGGTTACAGTGGACGCCCCCGCTTGTAGGCTTTCCGGAACCCGGCACCGTCGCCGGCGCTCCGGCGTCGCACGGTCCGGACGACAGCTGAGCAGGACGAGCACCAGCGCCGGCGGCAAACCCCCCGGTGTACCCAGAGGATGGAGACGCCGTGACTTCCGTGGCCACCCCCGGTCTCGAGAACGCCCCGACCACCCACGCCCGGCTGCTGGCCTGGGTGCGCGAGGTGACCGAGCTGACCACCCCGGACCGGGTCGTGTGGGTCGACGGCAGTGACGAGGAGTGGGAGCGGCTCACCCAGCAGCTGGTCGACGCCGGCACCTTCACCCGGCTGGAGAAGAAGCCCAACTCCTTCTGGTGCGCCTCGGACCCCAGCGACGTCGCGCGGGTCGAGGACCGCACCTTCATCTGCTCGGTCGACGAGGCCGACGCCGGTCCCACCAACAACTGGATGGAACCGGCCGAGATGAAGTCGATCATGACCGAGCTGTACCGCGGGTGCATGCGCGGCCGGACGATGTACGTCATCCCGTTCTGCATGGGCCCGGTCGAGGCCGAGAACCCCATGTTCGGCGTCGAGATCACCGACTCCGAGTACGTCGTCGTCTCGATGCGGGTCATGGCCCGCATCGGCCAGTACGTGCTCGATGCGATGGGTGAGGACCGGCCGTTCGTGCCGGCGATGCACTCCCTGGGCGCCCCGCTCGACGAGGGCCAGCAGGACGTGCCGTGGCCCTGCAGCGACACCAAGTACATCGTACACTTCCCCGAGGAGCGCATGATCTGGTCGTACGGCTCGGGCTACGGCGGCAACGCCCTGCTGGGCAAGAAGTGCTACTCGCTGCGCATCGCCTCGGTGATGGCGCGCGACGAGGGCTGGCTCGCCGAGCACATGCTGATCCTCAAGCTGACCAGCCCGCAGCAGAAGACGTACTACATCGCCGCGGCGTTCCCGTCGGCCTGTGGCAAGACGAACCTGGCGATGCTCGAGCCCACCATCCCGGGCTGGAAGGTCGAGACCCTCGGCGACGACATCGCCTGGATGCGCTTCGGCGAGGACGGCCGGCTCTATGCGCTCAACCCCGAGTTCGGCCTCTTCGGCGTCGCCCCGGGCACCGGCTGGGACACCAACCCGAACGCGATGCGCACCATCGACAAGGGCAACTCGGTGTTCACCAACGTCGCGCTCACCGACGACGGCGACGTCTGGTGGGAGGGCATGACCGACGAGCCCCCCGCGCATCTGACCAGCTGGAAGAAGCAGGACTGGACGCCGGACTCCGACGAGCCCTCGTCGCACCCGAACAGCCGCTTCTGCACCCCGATCGCCCAGTGTCCGATCCTGGCGCCGGAGTACGAGGACCCGAAGGGCGTGCCGATCTCGGCGATCCTCTTCGGCGGCCGCCGCAAGACGACGATCCCGCTGGTCACCGAGGCGCGGGACTGGAACCACGGCGTCTTCATGGGCGCCACGCTGTCCTCGGAGACGACGGCCGCGGCCACCGGCGCCGTCGGCGTCGTCCGTCGCGACCCATTCGCGATGCTGCCCTTCATCGGCTACAACGCCGGCGACTACTTCCGCCACTGGGTCGAGACCGGCAAGCAGCACGACGCCACCAAGCTGCCGCGGATCTTCTACGTGAACTGGTTCCGTCGCGACGAGGACGGCGGCTTCCTGTGGCCGGGCTTCGGTGAGAACAGCCGGGTGCTCAAGTGGGTCGTCGAGCGCCTCGAGGGCACCGCGGCCGCCGAGGAGACCCCGATCGGCCACGTGCCGACGCCGGACTCGCTGGACGTCTCGGGCCTGGACCTCACCCCCGGGCAGGTGGAGAAGGCGCTCGCCGTCGACAAGGACGAGTGGCGCGCCGAGATCCCGCAGATCACCGAGTGGTTCCAGAAGTTCGGCGACAAGCTGCCCAGCACCATGTGGGACGAGCTCGCCATCCTGGAGCATCGGCTCGGGTAAGGACCACCCTTCCCCCCGCGCCTCGCAGGCTCGGCGCGGGCCCCTGAAGGGTGGCCGTTCCAGTGCCTCACCATGCTCGGGGCCGGGGCCCTGGAGGGGGCCGGGCAGGGCCCCGTACCGGTCAACGGCGACCGGCGCGGGGCCCTGCGCCGTCCTGGGGGCCAGCCGGTCCGCACCGGTGCCCGAGCCGCCGGGCCGCGCCCACCCGGGTCGGTTAGCGTGGATCGTCGTACCGGAGACTCCCCTCACCTGAGACGACAGGTCCCCTCCCCGTGCCCAATCCGTACCTGCACGTGCTCCGCACGCCGCACGCGCTGCCGATGGTGCTGGCCGCCTTCGTCGGGCGGCTGCCGCTGTCGATGGTCGGACTCGGCTCGGTGCTGCTCATCGCCTCGGAGACCGGCAGCTACGGGCTGGGCGGGGCGGTCGCCGCGACGGGCGCCGTCACCACGGCCGTCTCCGGCCCGCTGCTCGGCCGCTGGGCCGACACCCACGGCCAGCGCCGCACGCTGTTGCCGGTGCTCGTCGTCTTCGTCGCCGCGGGCTGCGTGTTCCTGCCCGCGGTGAAGGAGGACTGGCCGCGCTGGATCCTGTTCGCCTCCGCCGGGTTGGCCGGCGCCTGCATCCCGCCGGTCGCCTCGATGATCCGGGTGCGTTGGACGCACCTGCTGCGCGGCACGCACCGGCTACCGGCCGCGCTGGCCATGGAGTCGGTGGTCGACGAGTTCGTCTTCATCGTCGGTCCGGTGCTGGTCACCTTCCTGTCGACCACCGGGCACGCCACCTCCGGGGTGGTCACCGCGTTCGTCCTCGCCGTCGTCGGCAGCCTGCTGTTCGCCGCCCAGCGGCGCACCGAGCCGCCGCCGCACGGCCACGCCGCCCGCAGCGGCCCGTCGGCGATCCGCACGTCCGGCATCCGGGTGCTCTTCGTCGTCGGCGCCGCCGTGGGCGCGGTCCTGGGCTCGCTCGAGATCGCGCTGGTCGCCTTCGCCGACGAGGCCGACGCCATGCCGCTGTCCGGCGTCCTCATCGCCGCCCTCGCGCTCGGGTCCATGGCCAGCGGCATCGGCTGGGGGAGCGTGCACTGGCGGCACCCGCTGCGGCACCGGCTGGTCGTCGTCCTCGGGGTGCTGACCGTGCTGAGCCTGCCGCTGGCGCTGGTGCGCGACGTGTGGCTGATGATCCCGTTCGTGGTGCTCGCGGGGCTGGCCGTCTCGCCGTCCCTGATCAGTTCCTTCACGCTGGCCGAGGTGCTGGTGCCGCGCTCGGCCACCACCGAGGCCTTCACCTGGATCGGCACCGCGCTCGGCCTGGGCGTCGCGCTCGGGTCCTCGGCGGCCGGCAAGCTGGTCGACACGGTCGGGGCCAACAGCGCGTTCCTGGTGGCCACCGTCGCCGCCGCGGTCGCCACGGTGGCCGTCGCGGCCACCCAGCGGCTGCTGCACGTGCCGGCCGAGCACGCCGCCGAGCCCGCGATGGCCCGATGACCGCGGACATCCCGGACCGCCCGCGCTCCATCGACGAGGTGCTCGAGGAGACGCGCGGCCGCCTGCACCGCCTGGAGCCGGCCGAGGCCGCGGCGCGGGTGGCCGCGGGCGCCCTGCTCGTCGACACCCGCCCGGCCGCCCAGCGGGAGGCCGACGGCGAGGTGCCCGGCGCGCTGGTGGTCGAGCGCAACGTGCTCGAGTGGCGGCTGGACCCGGCCGGCGACGCCCGGCTGCCGGAGGCCACCGGCCACGACGTCGAGGTCATCGTGCTGTGCGACGAGGGCTACGCCTCCAGCCTCGCCGCCGACTCGCTGCGGGCGCTGGGCCTGCACCGCGCCACCGACGTCGTCGGCGGCTACCAGGCCTGGGCCGCCGCCGGCCTGCCCACCACCCGGGACGTCGAGCGCTGACCCGCGCCCGCCCCGCGGCCGGCGGCGGCCGGCAGCTGCGCGTCCCGCCCGAGCGTCTGGGCCGCTGGCTGGACGGCGTCGCGGCCCGGCACGGCACCTTCGACGCCGTCGAGCTGGTCGACGGGGCGGTGCGGGTGACCTGCGCGGACGGCACCGAGGTCGGGCTGCGGGCGCCCTTCGACTGGCGGCCCGGGCCGGCGCTGCTCAGCTCGTTCAGCGCGGCGGTCCGGGTGCCGCACCGCGCCGCCGTCCTCCTCGTCCGCCGCGGACGGTGGGCGGTCGGGGTGTTCGACGGAGCCGACCTGGTGGTCTCCAAGGTCGACGCCCGCCAGGTGCAGGGGCGGACGGCGGCCGGCGGCTGGTCGCAGCAGCGCTTCGCGCGGCGGCGGGCCCACCAGACCGACGCGGTGGTGGGCGCGGCGGTCGAGACCGCCGTCCGGGTGCTCGGGCCGCACGCCGGCGGGGTCGAGGCGCTGTTCACCGGCGGGGACCGCGGTCTGGTGGACGACGTCCTGGCCGACCCGCGGCTGCGGGCGCTGGCCGCGCTGCGCCGCGGGCCGGCGCTGGAGGTCGGCGACCCCACCAAGGCGGTGCTGCTGCAGACCCCGGAGCAGTTCCGCGCCGTCGACGTGCACATCGTCGAGCCCGGGGACCGGACCACCCCGTCCCCGCGACGATCATGAAGCTGCGGTGGCGACGCGCCGGCGTCCACCCGCGAGTCGCCACCGCAGGTCCATGATCGCCGAGGTGGCGCGCCGGAAGTCCGTCGACGGAGCGCGCACCGCCGCGTAGTGTCCTCCGACCGTGTCCTCCGCAGTGAGCGAGACGACCAGCCCTCCCGACGACACGGCCCCCGATCCCGTCCTCACCGCCGAGCGCGCCCACCTGGCGCGCGCGGCCGACTGCCTGACCGCCATGCGCGCGACCGCCTCCGCCGTCGTCGACGCCGGTGTCGACGCCTGGGCCGCAGAAAGGCTCGGTGCCGCCCGCGCCGAGCGGCTGCGCGCCCTGGCCGCCGACCCCGGCGTCCCGCCGTTCTTCGGGCGCACCGACACCGGCGCCGAGACCTTCCACATCGGCCGCCGGCACGTGCGCGACGCCGACGGCACGCCGGTCGTCATCGACTGGCGGGCGCCGATGAGCCGGCCGTTCTACCGGGCCAGCGCCGCCGACCCGCAGGGCCTGGTGCGCCGCCGCCGCTTCGGCTTCTCCGGCGGCGAGCTGACCAGCTACGAGGACGAGCTGCTGGGGGAGGGGCAGGACAGCGACGGCCGGCTGCTCCAGCAGGAGATCGAGCGGCCCCGCAGCGGCCCGATGCGGGACATCGTGGCCACCATCCAGCCGGAGCAGGACGCGATCGTGCGGGCGCCGCTGGCCGAGTCGATCTGCGTGCAGGGCGCCCCCGGCACCGGCAAGACCGCCGTCGGGCTGCACCGGGCGGCCTACCTGCTCTACACGCACGGCGGTCAGCTGGCCCGCACCGGCGTCCTCGTCGTCGGGCCCAACCGCGCGTTCCTCCGCTACATCGAGCAGGTGCTGCCCACCCTCGGCGAGGTCGACGTCGAGCAGACCACCGTCGCCGAGCTGACCGCCCGGGTGCCGGTGCGCGGCGCCGACGCCCCGGGGGTCGCCGTCCTCAAGGGCGACGCCCGCCTGGCCGAGGTGCTGCACCGCGCGCTGTGGGGCTCGATCGCCAAGCCGGCGGACGACGTGCAGGTGCCGCTGACCGGGCGCCGCCGCCGGGTGCCGGTCGAGCGGCTCAAGCGGTACGTCGACGACCTGCGCCGCCGCGGCCGGGCCGGCGAGGACCAGCAGGTGCTGCACCACGCCGCCGGCCGCGAGCGGCTGGCCATGCTGCTGGCCGAGGACGCCCGCCGGCAGGCCGAGGCCGCCGGCGGCAGCCCCACGGACGCCGAGACCCGGCGGGCTGCCCGCAGCGCCGAGGTGCGCGCGTTCTGCGACGCGGTCTGGCCGGCCTGGGACGCCGCGGAGCTGGTGCACACCCTGCTCACCGACCCGGCCGCGCTGGCCCGGGCCGCCCGCGGGGTGCTCGACGGCGCCGAGCAGGCGCTGCTGCTCCGCCCGGCCGGCCCGCTGCGCAGCGCCCCGTGGACCGAGGCCGACGCGGTGCTGGTCGACGAGGTCGCCGGGCTGCTGGAGCGCACCGCAGGCCACGGGCACGTGGTCGTCGACGAGGCGCAGGACCTCTCGCCCATGCAGTGCCGCGCGATCGCCCGCCGGCTGGCCGCCGGGTCGCTCACCGTGCTCGGCGACCTCGCGCAGGCGACCAGCCCGTGGTCGGCGGCCGACTGGGGCCGCACGCTCGCCGGCCTGGGCCGCCCCGACACCGCCGTCCGGCCGCTCACCCGCGGCTACCGCGTGCCCGGCGAGGTGCTCGAGTACGCCAACCGGCTGCTGCCGGCGATCGCGCCGGGCCTGCCGGCCACCACCGCGGTGCGCCGCGGCGCCGGCTCGCTGCGCATCCGCGCCGACGGCCCGCTGCCCGAGGTGGTCCGCGAGCTCGCCGCGACGCCGGGGTCCATCGGGGTCGTCTGCGCCGACGCCGCCGTCCCGGAGGTGGCCGGTGCGCTGGTCGACGCCGGGCTGCCCGCCGCGGTGCTGGCGGACGACGGCGACGCGGGCCTGCTCGCCGTCGTCCCGGCGACGCTGGCGAAGGGGCTGGAGTTCGACGCCGTCGTGGTGGTGGACCCCGTCGCGATCGCCGCCGCCGAGCCGCGCGGGCTGCACCGGCTCTACGTCGTCCTCACCCGGGCGGTGAGCACGCTGGTGGTGCTGCACGCCGGCGACCTGCCGGAGCTGCTCGCGGCGTGACGCGTGTGCCGTGCGGGTCCGGGCGGACCGGCCTGTGCGGCGCGGGTGGTTGTGGACGACGACGATCGCTGGTCGAGTGACACTCCACGGAAGGAGGCCCATGGACCTGCGCACCGACGCACGGGTCAGGACGCTGCTCAAGCTCGCCGCCACGGTCGTGGTGGCCGGAGCACTCGTCGCGGGACTCCTCTTCCCATGGGTCGGCGGCCCCGCGGTGGCCGCCCAGCAGTCGACCAGCCTGCTCGGCGACCTGCCCACCGAGCTCACCGTCGACGCCCCGCCGGCCAACACCGTGCTGCTGGCCGCCAACGGCGAGGTCATCACCTCCTTCTACGAGGAGAACCGCGCCCCGGTGCCCGGTGACCGCATCGCCGAGGTCATGAAGCAGGCGATGGTCGCCATCGAGGACGCCCGGTTCTACGCGCACCACGGCCTCGACGTGCAGGGCACCGCCCGTGCGCTGCTGACCAACATCGCCGCCGGCGGCGTGCAGGAGGGCGGGTCGACGCTCACCCAGCAGCTGGTCAAGCAGACCCTGCTGCAGACCGCCGACACCCCGGAGGAGCGCCGCGCGGCCACCGAGCAGACGCTGGGCCGCAAGCTGCGCGAGGCCCGGCTGGCGCTGGCGCTGGAGGACACCTACTCCAAGGACGACCTGCTCACCCGCTACCTGAACATCGTCTACTTCGGGCAGAACGCCTACGGCGTGCAGCCGGCCGCGCAGGCCTTCTTCGGCGTCGACGCTGCCGCCCTCACCCTGCCGCAGGCCGCGCTGCTGGCCGGCCTGGCGCAGAGCCCGACCGAGGACGACCCGTTCACCGACCCCGAGGCGGCCACCGCGCGCCGGAACGAGGTGCTCTCCCGGATGGCCGAGCAGGGCCTCGTGTCCGCGGAGGACGCCGCCGCCGCGCAGGCCGCCCCGCTGGGTCTCGCCCCCGCGCCGGCACCCCGCCGCGGCTGCGTCGAGGCGACGGTCGGACCGTTCGTCTGCGACTTCGTGCAGCGCCACCTGATCCAGGAGCTGGGGATGACCCAGCAGCAGCTCGACAACGGCGGCTACGTCGTCCAGACCACGCTGGACGCCGACCTGCAGCGCGCCGGGGACGCCGCGGTCCTCGAGACGCTCGCGCTCGACAACTCGCTGGCCGGCATGTTCACCGCCGTGGAGCCGGGCACCGGCCACCTGCTGGCGATGAGCGTCAACCGCGTCTTCGGCTACGACCAGGAGGACCCGACGCAGGAGTCGTTCAACCTCAACCTGGCCGCCAGCAAGGGCTCCGGCTCCACCTACAAGGTGTTCACCGCCGCCGCCGCGCTGGACCGGGGCTACTCCCGGTACTACACGCTGACCACGTCGGACCCCTACGTCTCCCGCGTCTACCGCGACGGCGACGGCCGCTACGACGTGGAGAACGCCGGCACGTACCGCTCGACGCTGGACCTCACCACCGCGCTCTACCAGTCGTCCAACACCTACTTCCTCGCCCTCGAGGACGCCCTCGGCAGCGTCGAGGAGCCGGTGCGGATGGCCGAGCGGATGGGGCTGTTCCAGTTCAGCGACCCGGCCCTGCCGCAGCAGATCATCGACGAGAACCGCGGCTCGTTCACCTTCGGCGCCGAGGCGACGAGTCCGCTCGCCCTCGCCAGCGCCTACTCGACGCTGGCCGCCAGCGGGACGCAGTGCGACGTCGTCCCGGTGACCGCCGTGCTCGACCAGCACGGCGAGCCCGCGCTCGGCCCGGACGGCGCGCCGCTCGCGGTCGGCGACCGCTGCACCCCCGAGGCGATCAAGCCGGGCGTGGCCGACACGCTCAACCAGATGCTGCGCAAGGACGTCGAGCCCGGCTACTCGGGTGCGACCGGAACCCGCGCCTACGTGCCCGGACACCAGATCGCCGGCAAGACCGGGACGGCGCAGGACAACGACTCGATCGCCTTCGTCGGGTACACGCCCGAGATCGCCGCGAGCGTCATGGTGTTCAACCCCAAGCGCAAGCAGAACGTCGGCGGCTTCGGCGGCGGCAAGGCGGCCACCGTCTGGCGCGACGCGATGGCGCCGATCCTGCAGGCCCGGGGCAGCGGCGAGTTCCCCCCGGCCGACGAGGTCGTGGAGAACGGCAACACCCGCCCGGTGCCCGGCTGCACCTCGGTGCGCGCCTGCCGTGCGGCGCTGGAGGAGGTCGGCTTCGAGCACCGGACCGTCGAGATCGACAGCTCCCGGCGCTCCGGCACCCTGCTGGGCACCAGCCCGCCGCGCGGCGGCCGCGCGGTGCCGGGCCAGGTCGTCTCCATCCTGGTCAGCAACGGCGAGGACTACGTGGCGCCGCGGCCCGCACCCGACCCCGACCCCGACCCCGAGCCGGCACCGCGACCGCGGCAGCCGGACACCCCCGAGCCGTCCGTGGCGCCCGAGCCGCCCGCCCCCGAACCCGCCGACCCGGCTCCCGAGCAGGACGGGGACGGCGGCCAGGGCGGTGACCGAGGTGACCAGGGCCAGGGCCAGGACCAGGACCAGGACGAGGACCAGGCCCAGGACTGGGATCAGGGCCAGGACTGGGACGAGGACTGAGCTCGCCCGCGGAGCCGGTCGTCCAGGGACTGGGTGAGCAGCCAGCCCCCGATCACCACCAGGTGCAGCAGGAACAACCACAGGCTGACCGCCACGACCGCGCCGACGATGGTGAGCCCGCCGAACGGCGCGCCCAGCGCCAGCGGCAGGGCCAGGAACAGCACGAAGCCCTGCAGGAAGCCCGACAGGCAGGCGGCGGTGAGCAGCACGCCGGACACCAGCGCCCGCCAGCCCAGGTGCCCGGCCGCGACCACGCCGAAGCCCCACAACAGGGGCACGGTGAGCGCGAGGAGCACAGAGTAGTAGCCGACGGCGAGGGGACCCAGCGTGCTGCCCCGCTCGGTCAGCTGCACCATCGCCGAGGCCGCCAGCAGCAGGGGGTACGTGAGCAGGGGCGCGGCCAGCACCAGGGGCAGGGCGAGCAGCCGGCCGCGCCAGCCGGTCAGCCGGTCCCAGCGGGGGGTGAAGCGCAGCAGCGCCCGGCGCAGCCCCTCGCCGTAGAACGACAGCGGCACCAGCGCAGGACGACGCCGAGCGGGTCCAGGCTGGTGCCGGCCTCGGCCAGTGTCCGCAGCGCTCCCGGGGCGCCCAGCTCGCCGGGCAGCAGCTGGGCCACCCGGTCGCTGAGCTCGCGCACCCGCTGCACCGAGGTCAGCAGGGCGGTCAGCGAGATGGCGACCAGCAGCGCCGGCACCACGGCGATGCCGGCGTAGAAGGTCAGCCCGGCGGCGATCAGCGCGACGTCCCGCCCGCGCAGCCGCTCGGCGGCCCCGCGCAGCAGCGCCCGGGTCTCGGCACGCAGGCAGCGCGCCGTCCAGGCCCGCCTCAGCGCCGGTCCAGCAGGGCGCGGGCCGCCGCGTACCCGCCCAGGCCGCTGACCGCGCCGCCGCGCACGGTGCCGCCCGAGGAGGCGGCGACCACCCGCGGGTGCGCCGTCCCCACGCCCCAGGTGCCGACCTCCTCCGGCGTCGCGGCGACCGGCCACGACAGGTCGCCGTGGAAGATGTGCCCGCCCGGCATCGCCAGGGACGCCTCGACGTCCAGCGGCGAGGCCGCCTGCAGGCACGGCCGGCCCTCGGCGTCGCGGGCCAGGCAGTCCAGCAGTGGCTCCTCCAGGTGCGCGTCGAGCTGGGCCACGACCCGGCGCACCGCCTCGTCCCGGGTGCCCTCGGGGTCGTCGCGGAACAGCGCCGCCGGGGTGTGCAGGCCGAAGAGGGTGAGGGTGTGCCGGCCGGCGGCCCGTTCGGCCGGGCCCAGCACCGTCGGGTCGGTCAGCGAGTGGCAGTAGACCTCGAACGGGACGACGTCGGGCAGCCGGCCGGCCGCGGCCTGCGCGTGCGCGGCGTCGAGCTGGACGGCCGCCTCGTCGACGTGGCAGGTGCCCGCGAAGGCGACCGCCGGGTCCACGCCCGAGCACAGCCGGGGCAGCCGCGCCAGCACCATGTTGACCTTGACCTGGGCGCCGTCCGCGGAGGGCCGTGGGCGGTCGCCGAGCAGGCGGTCCAGCACGGCCGGGGCGGCACCGGCGACCACCCAGCCGGCGTCCACCGCGTGCTCGGCGCCGTCGTCGTCGGTCCAGTGCACGGTGGCGCCGTCGTCCCGGGGGTCGAGCGCGGTCACCTGCGCCCGGGTGACCAGCTCCGCTCCGGCGTTGCGGGCCGCGGCGGCCATCGCGCCGGTCAGCGCGCCCATGCCGCCGACCGGGACCCGCCAGCGCCCGGTGCCGTTGCCCACCACGTGGTACAGGAAGCAGCGCCCGGCCAGGCCGTCGGCGGCGTGCACGTCGGCGTACGTGCCGATCAGCCCGTCGGTGAGCGCGACCCCGCGGACGACGTCGTGCGACAGCGCGTCGGCGACCACGTCGGCCAGCGGGCGCTCGCGCAGGTCGTGCCACAGCTGCGGGTCGCGCAGCCGTCCGGACAGCTCGGCCGGCGACAGCAGCGGCTCGGTCAGGGTGGGGGCGAGGTCCTCGGCGAGCGTGGCGACCCGGCCGTGGAACCGCTGCCAGGCCGCGAGCTCGGCGTCGGATCCGGTGAGGGCCCGGAAGGACGCCGCGGTCGCCGGGCCCTCGTCCCGCTCCACGAGCAGCCCCGGCCCGCCGGGGACGGCGGTGTACGAGGCGACCGCACGGTCGGCCAGCGGCACCTGCAGGCCGAGGTCGGCGACGACCCGGTCGGGCAGCAGGCTCACCAGGTAGGAGTAGGCCGAGAGCCGGACGTCGACGCCGGGGAAGAGCTGCCGGCTGACCGCGGCGCCGCCGACCTCGTCGAGCCGCTCGAGCACCAGCACCGACCACCCGGCACGGGCCAGGTACGCCGCGGCGACTAGCCCGTTGTGCCCGGCCCCCACGACCACGGCGTCGTACCTGCGCGCACCCACCGGCGGACCGTAACCGGTGCCTGCCGCGCGGGTCCGTGCCGCCGTCAGCTGGTCCCGTCGTCCTCCTCGTCGGTCTGCTGCTCGTTGTCCTGCTCGGTGTCCTCGCAGAGCTCCTGCTCGCTCGCACCGGCCTCGGCCGCGTTGCACTCACCCTCGCCGCGGTCGAGGTCGGTGTTGCCGCCGGTGTCCGTGCTGGTGCCGCACCCGGCCAGCGCGGCGGCGAGGGCCAGCACGACCACGGGTCGCTTGAGATCCATGACCGCTGCGTGCCCCGCGGCGCGTCCGGTGAACCCCGTCCGTCACACCGGCCCCGCCCGTCGCCGGTGGCCTGCGGAGTTGAGTCGAGGTACGCCCAAATCACATCCGGGTAATTGTCACGGCCGCGTCGCGGCCCCTACGGTGTGTGCATCCGCCGGGGCGTTCCGTCACCATCCTGGGTGACACCCCGCGGATGCCGCCGAGCCCGCGCTCCTCTCCCCGGGAGCGCGGGGCCGGGGACCCACCGAACCACTGGGGTGGAGCGCACGCCGGCCTGCGGCCGGCCGCGCCGGGCACATCCAGCCCGAACCCGTCAGCTGACCCGGTAGGCGGCCGTGGATGAACGGAGTGCCGCCGCACCATGGCGACCCCTCGCACCGCCCGCCATGCCGCCCTCGTCCTCGCCGGCGCCATCGGCCTGGCCCTCGCTCCCGTCCCGGCCGGCGCCGAGGAACCCACCACCGCGGCGGAGGCTGCGGCCCTCGTCGCCGCCCGCGGCCACGAGCTCGAGGTCCTCACCGAGGACTTCCTCGAGGCGCGCGAGCTGCTGGCCGGCCAGCAGGCGGCGGCCCAGGCGGCGGCCGCGACGGTGACAGAGGCGGAGACGGCGGTCGGCACCGCACAGGACGCCGTCGTCGGCATCGCCCGCACCGCCTTCACCGGCGACAGCATGGGCTCGTTCCAGGCGCTGATGACCAGCGACTCCGCCGAGGAGTTCGTCAACCGGGTGACCCTGCTGCAGGCCGTGGCCGGCCACCAGGGCGACCTGCTCGAGGCGGCCGTCGTGGCCGGCGAGGCCGCCGAGCAGGCCCGGATCGTGGCCGAGCGGGCCGCCGTCGAGGCCCAGACGCAGTACGACGCGGTCGCCCGCCAGCAGGCGGACCTGCAGGCGCAGATCACCGCGTACCAGGCCGACTACGCCCGGCTCTCCGCCGACGAGCGACGGGCCGCGCTCGAGGCCGCCGCGACCGCGCACGGTGCCGGCGAGGAGGGCCGCGCCAGCCGCACCGAGCGCAAGGAGCCGGTCGCGGTGTCCTCCGCCCCCGTCGCGGTCTCCGGCGGCTCGCTGCAGGCGGTCGTCGACCGCGCGCTGGCCCAGCGCGGCAAGCCCTACGTGTGGGCCGGGAGCGGGCCGGGCTCCTTCGACTGCTCCGGCCTGGTGCAGTACGCCTTCCATGCGGCCGGCATCAGCCTGCCGCACTCCAGCCGGATGCAGTCCTCGATGGGCACCCCGGTCTCCCGCGCCGAGGCCCGCGCCGGCGACCTGGTCGCCTTCTACAGTCCGGTCAGCCACATCGGCATCTACCTGGGCAACGGCCAGATGGTGCACGCGCCGACGTCCGGCGACGTCGTGAAGATCGCCAGCGTCGACACCATGGGGGCGACGCCGAAGTTCAACCGCGTCGCCGGCTGAAGAAGGGCCCCGTCCTCCCCACCCTTCGCAGGCTCAGGGCGGGGCCCGGGACGGGGCCACCCGGGAGCGTCACCGCCGGTGGACTTCCTGGAGCAGGCCCCAGACGAAGCGGGCGCGGACGCCGCCGGTCAGGTGCACCTCCCAGCGGGTGACCACGCCGGGGTCGACGCTCGTCGCCCCGCGCAGGCCGACGACGTCGTCCAGCGTGTGCTCCCACACCCGCAGCCGGGCCGGGGTCGCCCGCGGCACGGGGGAGCCCGGCGCCCGCACCAGGTGCTCCTGCAGCACGCCGCCGCCCGGACCGGTGAGGACCTCCCAGTACAGGTGCGGCCACAGCGGCAGCGGCCAGCGGCGAACCTCCAGGTCGAGGTCGCCGAAGCGGCGGTCCTCGGTCTCCTCCGGCGGGCCGAGGACGGCCGAGCGCAGCGCCAGCCCGCGCGGCGCCCGCGGCGAGTGCTGCAGCGCCTGCCAGCGGGTGTGCGCCGCGTGCGCCTCCGCGCGGGTCGCGCCCAGCCGGGGCAGCGCCTCGGCCACCAGGTCCGGCCGAAGGTCGGCCATCCGGCGCAGCAGCACCAGGCAGAACTCGCGCCGCGCCAGACCCCGCACGGCCGCCGACCCTGCCACGGGGGGACGACGGTGGCGCGGGTCACCGCGGCCGGCCCGGCCGTGCTCCCGCGCCGTCGGGGACCATGGGCGGCGTGACCCCGCGCGCCGTCGCCCTCGCCTTCCGTGCCGTCGCCCTCGCCGAGGCGTGCTCCTGGATGGGCCTGCTGTTCGGCATGTTCGTCAAGTACGTGCTGGCGACCTCCGAGCGCGGCGTGCAGATCTTCGGCCCGATCCACGGCGGCATCTTCATCGCCTACCTCGTCGTCGCGGTCGTGGCCGCCCGGGTGCTGCGCTGGAACGCCGGCACCACGCTGCTCGCCCTCGCCGCGTCGGTGCCGCCGCTGGTCACCCTCTGGTTCGACCGCTGGGCCACCCGCACCGGCCGGCTGCCGGTGCCCGAGGCGGCGCCCACCTCCTGACCCGCGGCTCGCTAGCGTCTGGGTCCGTGCCCGACGCCGTCCTGCCGTCCACCGCCCGCATGCTGCTCGCCCGCACCGCCCGCGTGCAGCGCGACGGCCGGGCGCCGAGCCTGGTCGCGGGCGTCGTCCGGGACGGCGGGCTGGCCTGGTCCACCGGGCGCGGCGACGTCCCCGAGCCGCACACCGACGTCCAGTACCGGCTGGGCTCGATCAGCAAGACGGTCACAGCGGTCGCCGTCCTGCGGCTGCGCGACGAGGGCCGCGTGCACCTCGACGACCCGCTCGACCGGCACGTGCCCGGCACCCCGCTGGGCGACCGCACCGTCGGCCAGCTGCTCGCGCACGTCGCCGGCGCCGCGGCGGAGAGCCCGGGCGCGTGGTGGGAGCGGGCGCCCGGTGGCTCGCTCGCGGACCTGCAGCTCGCCCCCGAGCACGTCGTCCTCGGGGCCGCGCGCCGCTTCCACTACTCCAACCTCGGTTTCGGCCTGCTCGGTGAGCTCGTGGCGCGGCTGCGCGGGCGCCCCTGGACGGACGTCGTCCGCACCGAGGTGCTCGAGCCCCTCGGCATGGCCCGGACGACGCCGCGGCCGGTCGCGCCCGCCGCGGAGGGGCGCGCGGTGCACCCGTGGGCCGACGTCGTCCTGCCCGAGCCGGAGCACGACGCCGGCGTGATGGCCGCCGCCGGGCAGCTGTGGGCGACGCTGGCCGACCTGGGGCGCTTCGCCGCCTTCCTGCTCGGCGACACCGGCGACGTGCTCGACCCCGCGACGCTGGAGGAGATGGCCGTGCCCGCCGGCGTGGACTCCTCCGCACCGGGCTGGTCGGCGTACGGGCTGGGACTGCAGGTGCTGCGGGTCGACGGCCGCACGCTGGTCGGCCACGGCGGCTCGATGCCCGGCTTCCTCGCCGGCGTCTTCGTCGACCGCGACGAGCAGACCGGCGCCGTCTCGCTGGCCAACACCACCGCCGGCCTGGACCCGCTGGTCCCCGGCCTGCTCGCCGACCTGCGCGCCGCCGAGCCGCGGGTCGTCGAGGCGTGGGTGCCCTCGCCGCCGCCGGTGCCGCTGGAGTTCCTGGGCATCTGGTACTGGGGCCCCGGACCGCACGCGCTGCGGGCGCTGCCCGGCGGCCTGCTGCACCTCGGTCCGCTGCCGGGGCGCGCCGGGCGGGCCAGCCGCTTCGCCCGCCGGGACGACGGCACGTGGGTCGGCCTGGACGGCTACTACGCCGGCGAGCCGCTGCACATCGCCGACGACCACCTGGACCTGGGCACGTTCGTCTTCACCCGGCAGCCCTACGACCCCGGCGCCCCGGTGCCCGGCGGCGTGGACGAGGGCGGCTGGCGGGCCTGACGCCGGCGTCTCCCCAGCGAGATCGGCGATCTCGTCGCCATCAGCAGCTGATCGCGACGAGACCGCCGATCTCGTCGGGCGTCAGAGGCGATCGAAGGCGTCCATCGTCGTCTTCACCACCGCGCCGTAGGCCAGGTGCGGCACGATGTCGCTCGCCCAGTCGGTCGCCGACCAGGTGCGCGGGTCGGTGATGCCGAGGACGGTCATCGGCCCGTTCGAGGCGACCAGCACGCCCAGCGTGGTCAGCAGCGTGCCGACCAGCGGCTGCGACCGGTAGCCGGCCGCCCGCACCAGCCCGACCACGACGCCGACGCCCACGCCGGCCACCAGCCCGGTGATCGGCCCCAGGCCCTGGATGCGGTTCTGCCGCGTGTCGCCGTCCCCCGGGATCGGCACGTGCGCCTTCTCGGCCAGCTTCTCGACGGTCCGTTCGGGGGTGGAGCTCGTCGGGCGGCCGCGGACGGTCATGTCGAGGTAGGTGACGGCGTTGAGCGCCGTGGTGCCCGCCGCCCCGGCCGCCGCGCCGCGCAGGGCCCAGCCCGCCACGCTGATGCCGCGTCGTCCCTTGCCGATGGTCCCCAGCGGGGTGCGCTTCGCCATCCACCCGGTCTACCCCCGTCGGGCGACGGGCTACACCCAGCTCAGCGCGGCGACGGGCGGCAGAGGAACGCGGCCACGAGCTGCGCGCAGCGCTCGACGGTCTCCCGGTGCTGCACCTCGTAACCGTGCGTGGACAGCGTCGGCAGCGACAGCAGCGCCGCCCGCGCGGCCTGGCCGCTGCTCTTGGCCTGGCTGGCGTCGGAGTCGTAGGACTCCCAGACCGCCGCCCGCGGGTCCACGCCCAGCTCCCGGCCGAGGGCCAGCAGGTGGTCGGCGACCGGCTTGTCGTAGACGACGGCGTCGTCGGCGTAGGCGACGACCGGACCCGAGTCGGCCGGCACCTGGTACTCGGCCTCGGCCGGGCCGACGTCGAGGGCGAGGGTGAGGTCGCCGGGCAACGTCCGGCTGGCGTACGCCGCACCGATCCCGCCCATCTCCTCGCCGCTGGTGCACACCAGGTAGACGTCGGCCGGGGGACGACGGCCCTCCTCGCGCAACCGGCGCGCGGCCGAGACCAGCGCGGTGAGCGCCGCGCGGTCGTCGAGGAAGTAGCAGCCGACGAAGTCGCCGAACTCGACCAGGGACCGGCGACTGCGGTGGACGCAGACCCGCGTGCCGGGGTGCACGCCGGCGGCGTCGAGCTCCTCGACGGTGCGGCCGGTGAAGGCGGACACGTCGCTCCACTGCATGGCCCGGTCGCCGGCGTCGGGCTTGGTCTGCCAGACCTGCGCGGTCTCCTGCGTGGTGTGCTCCGAGCCGAGCAGCAGGACGGCGGTCAGCTGCTCGGCGTCCCCGAGGACGGTGAGCGGGCCGAGGCCGAAGTTGGCCGGGTACATGGTGCCCAGCTGGGACAGCCGCAGCGTGCCGTCGGCCTGCACCCGCTTGACGATCATCGACAGCTCGTCCATGTGCGCCGTCACCCGCACGACCGGGGCGTCGCGCTCGCCGGTGCCGCGCAGCAGACCGACGACGTTGCCCGCCGGGTCGACGGTCAGCTCGTCGACCAGTGGCTGCAGCTCCCG
>NZ_NVPT01000098.1 GCF_002802985.1 Geodermatophilus chilensis
CCAACGTGCAACATGAGGACCGGGCCTCCTTCCGTCACACCTGCCGGCTCTCACCGCAAGCGTGATCCGGGGGGAGGCCCCCGTCTTCATGGCATTCAGTCGCGCCGGTAGAGGGCCGCGGCCATCTCGCCGAGCGTGGCGGTGAGCCGGTCGGGGTCGGTGGACAGCCCCGCGACGGTGCGCTCGGCCAGCTCGCACCAGGCGGCCTCGAGGGCGGGCATGAGCGAGCGGCCCCGGTCGGACAGCTCGACGATGGTCACCCGCCCGTCGGTGGGCGACGGTCGGCGGACGACGAGCCCGGCGCTCTCCAGCCTGCGGACGCTCCCGGTGATCGTCGGGGGCTCGCAGCCGCTGGCCGTCGCCAGCTGGACCTGGGTGCGCGGCCCGTGGGCGTGCAGCTCCAGCAGCAGCACCTCCTGCCCGGGGTGCAGCCCGAGCGGGGCGAGCACCTGCGCCGCGGCGGCGCGGTGCCGCATCGCGAGCGCGCGGACGGCGTCGTTGACCCGCTTCGCCTCAGCGAAGTCCATGCCGCTCCCTCTTGCCGACCAGATCGTTATGCGCCTAACCTTCCGGACCATCTCGTTAGGCGGCTAACGAACCTACCGGAAGATGGTGTGTCCCATGACCACGTCGACGAGCGTTCCGAGCTCCCGCGCCCGCGGCCGTGTCGCCGTCCGCCCCGCTGCCCTGGCGGTCGCGGGTGCGGCAGGCGCCGCGGTCCTCACCTGGACCGTCGCCGTCCCCCTGCTCGGGGTGGACCTGCGGGTCGCGACCGAGGGGGGCACCCGGACGGTCGGGGTCGGCTCCGTCCTCGCGGCGGCCGCGGTCGCCGGCCTGCTCGGGTGGGCGCTGCTCGCGCTGCTGGTGCGGTCGGTCGCGCGGGCGGAGACGGTGTGGCGTGTCGCCGCGGTCGTCGTCCTGCTGCTGTCCCTCGGCGGGCCGGTCGCGATGGGCGTGGGGACGGCGTCGGTCGTCGTCCTGCTGGCGCTGCACGCGGTCGTCGCCGCGGTGCTGGTCGCCCTGCTCCCGGCGGCGGTGCGGCGGTGACGCCCCCGGTGGGTACGGGCCCGGTGGCGACGGCCCGCTTCAGCGAGGCGGAGCTGGCGTACCTGCTGGGCGAGCGGCGGCTGGGGCGGCTCGCCACCGCGGACGCGTCGGGGCAGCCGCACGTCGTCCCGGTGGGGTGGAGCTACAACGCCGAGCTGGGGACGATCGACGTCAGCGGACGCCGGTTCGCCGCGACGCGCAAGTACCGCAACGCGCAGGCCAACCCGCGGGCGGCGTTCGTGGTGGACGACGTCCTGCCGCCGTGGCGGCCGCGGTGCGTCACCGTGCAGGGCGTGGCCGAGACCGTCGAGGCGCCGGCCGGTGGGGAGGCGCTCCTCCGCATCCACCCGCGCTCGATCGTCTCCTGGGGGCTGGAGACCTGAGGCGTTCGTGGCGGGTTCAGGCGGTGAGCGGCTCGGGGGCCGGCACGGTGCCCGCCTCGACCAGGGCGTCGACGGGGGCCGGGCGGCCGAAGAGCCAGCCCTGGCCGCCGTCCACCCCGAGGGACTGCAGGACGGCGTGCTCGGCCGCCGTCTCCACGCCCTCGGCGACCACGCTGACGTCGAAGCTGTGCGCGAACTCGACCAGCGACTGGGCGAGCCGGGCCAGCATCGGGTCGTGGTCGACGCCGCTGACGATGCTGCGGTCCATCTTGATCACGTCCGGGCAGGCCATGACGATGTGGCGCAGGCTGGAGAAGCCGGCGCCGACGTCGTCGATGGCCAGCCGCATGCCACGTCGACGCAGCGGGGACAGGGCTGCTTCGACGGCCGGGTAGTCGTGGACCTGGTCGTGCTCGGAGAGCTCCAGGACGATGCGGTCGAGCGGCAGGCCCTCGAGCAGCTCGCCGCACTGCGGCGTCAGCAGGGTCTGCGGCGAGACGTTGAGCGAGACGTAGCCGGGAACCCGGTCGAGCAGCTCGGCGCCGCGGGCGAGGGCGAGCAGCTCCAGCCGGTGGCCCGCGCCGATGCGGTGGGCCTCGTCGAAGACGACGTCGGGGGTGCGCTGCCACGCGGCCGGGAAGCGGCTGAGGGCCTCGGCGCCGACGCGGGTGCCGGTGCAGAGGTCGACGATGGGCTGCAGGACGACGTCCGGGCCGCCGGCGTCCATCACCGGCTCGAGGCGCTCGCGGATCTCGGCGTGCTCCTGCTCGATCCGGATCTGCGGCTCGATCACCAAGGCCGCGGCGTCGGCGAGCACCTCCATCAGCGCCAGGTCGCGGTGCGTCACCTCCGGGTCGCTGACCAGCCCGAAGGCGCAGAAGGTGCCGTAGACCGTGCCGTCACTGAGGACGACGGGGACGCTGACGTGGCCGCGGATCTGCGGCAGGTCGGCCGGGTGCAGGGCCATGGCCTCGGGGACGTCGCGGACGTCGGGCATGGCCTGGGGGAGCCGGCCCTCGAGCACCGCCAGGCAGAAGCCGCTGTCCCGCGGGCCGGCGTACCCGTCGACCGGGGACGGGAGCAGCGTGTCGACGACCTGCATCGTCCGCGTGCGCTCGTCGATGCGGCTCAGGAACGCCACGCTGAGGTCCAGCTTGCGGCGGGCAGTCCGCAGCAGCTGGGCGATCTGCGCCTCGGCCTCCGAGCGTTCCCGTTCCACACACCCTCCAGCGGACGTCCGTGTCCTCGTGATCGGCACCATAGGTCCCGGGCGGTACGGGATCGGCCGTATCCGGGCGTGTCTCACCCCCAGGGGGTGGGCCGGCCGGCCCGGCCCGGCCCGGACGCCGCTCGCCGCGCGGCGGACGCCGACTCGCCGGGACGGGGTTTCGGGCAGGGCGATCCGGCGGAACAGTCAGGAGGGTCACCACTCGCTCGTCGACCCCCGGAGGTCGGGATGTCGCAGCCCAGGTCGCTCCCTCAGCTCGCCACATGGCTCGGCGTCGCCGCCGCCGTCGCGTTGTCCTCCTCGGCGCTGTGGGCGGTGTCGTCGACGGAGTCCCGGGCCGCCGTGGGCGCGGACGCCCCGGCCTGCGCCACCGAGGACGCGGTGCTCACGGTGGAGGAGCAGCGCATCGGCCAGCCCCTGGTCGAGGGGGGCGAGTCGGCCGCTGCCCAGTTCCTCCGGGCCGCGGGCTTCGAGGAGGCGGTGGCGCAGTTCGGCACGGACCTGTGCGCGGCGCCGGACCTGGCCGCGGCCGAGGAGCTCGTCGTCCGGCACGGCGAGGCGCTGTGGGAGCTGGCCCTGGCGCGGGCCCAGGGTGAGCGGGAGATCGGCACGATCGACCGGTACGACGACCGGCCGCTGTACTGGGCCCGCCTGCACATGACGCGGGCGGTGCGCCAGTGGGCCGCGCCCGTCGAGCTGAGCGTCGTCCAGCGCAACGCCCTGGTGCAGCTGCTCGACCACGCGTCCCGGGGGCTCACCACCATCGACTGGTCGGAGGCGCCCGCTGACGCCAAGCGCGTGATGATCAGCGGCTTCGACACCTACAGCCTCGACCAGAGCCTGCGGAACTCCAACCCCTCCGGGGCGACCGCGCTACAGCTGGACGGCCGGACGCTCGAGACCGACGCCGGCCCGGTCGTCGTCCAGTCGGTCGTGCTCCCGGTGAACTGGACCGACTTCGACGAGGGCATCGTCGAGGACGCGTTCGGCCAGGTCCTCGGCACCGGCGAGGACCGTGCCGACCTGATCATGACCATCAGCCAGACGGGGCGCGGGCGGATGGACATCGAGCAGTGGGCCGCCAACGCCCGCGGTGGTTCGCCCGACAACAACCGCAACATGCTCTTCGGGCCCATCTCCCGGCCGTCGCACTGGCCGCAGCCGTTCGACTCCCCGGAGTGGATCGAGACGACCCTGCCCTACGAGGCGATGATCGCCGCCGGCACCGGTCCCTGGCCGGTCGTGCTCAACGACGGGATCTGCGAGTGGCCTTCAGGGACCTTCCCCTCCCCGTCGGCGGTGCGCTGCCAGGACGACCCGTCCGAGGGCTCCCGGGCGGCGTCCGGCCCCGGCGGTAGCTACCTCTCCAACGAGAGCATGTACCGCTCCAACCGGCTGCGGATCGGCATGCAGGCGTGGGACGTCCCCGGCGGCCACCTGCACATCTCGGCGCTCGTGTACCCGGAGGACCCCGCGGTGCTGACCGGTCCGGAGTTCGAGGCCGACCGCAGGGCCGTCGTCGACCAGACGATCGCGCTCGTGGCCGCGGCCGGCGCCGCCGCTCCCTGAGCGGGCGGCCGTGGTCTCATCCTCGTGGCGCGCGGTCGCGCCGCGAGGAGGAGGCTCCATGGCCGAGGTGCACGGCAGCTGCGAGGACTGGTTCTCCGGCGTGCGGGAGGCGTTCCAGCGCGGTCTGGACGGCGAGGAGCTGGGCGCGTCGCTCGCCGTCGACCTCGACGGGGAGACCGTCGTCGACCTGTGGGGCGGGTACCGCGATCCCGACCAGACCACCCCCTGCACCGAGGACACCATCGTCAACGGCTGGTCGACGACGAAGACGGTGCTGGCGCTGGCCGCGCTGCTGCTGGTCGAGCGCGGGGAGCTGGACCTGTACGCGCCGGTCGCCGACTACTGGCCGGAGTTCGCGGCCAAGGGCAAGGGGGACGTCGAGGTGCGGCACCTGCTGTCGCACACGTCGGGCGTCTCCGGCTGGGAGCGGCCGTTCTCCATCCGGGACATGTACGACTGGCCGACCGCGACCGAGCGGCTGGCCGCGCAGGCGCCCTGGTGGGAGCCGGGGACGGCGTCGGGCTACCACGCGAACAACCAGGGGCACCTGGTCGGTGAGGTGATCCGGCGGATCGCCAACAGCTCGTTCAAGCAGTTCGTGGCCGACGAGATCGCCCGGCCGCTGGGCGCGGACTTCCAGATCGGTGCGCGCGAGTCGGACTGGGACCGCATCGCGCCCGTCGTCCCGCCGCCGCACCCCGTCGAGGACCCGCGGGAGCTGGACCCGGAGTCGGTGATGGTCAGGACCTACACCGCACCGGTCGCCTCGGCGAAGGCGGCGAACTCGCCGGAGTGGCGCCGCGCGGACCTGGGCGCGCTCAACGGGCACACCAACGCGCGCGGCCTGATGCAGGTCATGCGGGTGCTGTCGCTCGGTGGTGAGGGCCTGCTGTCACCGGAGACGATCGACCTGGTGTTCGACCAGCAGTCCGACGGCGTGGACCTGGTGCTGGGCGAGCCGTTCCGATTCGGCATCGGCTACTGCCTGGGTTCGCCGCTGATCCCGTACGTGCCCGAGGGGCGGACCTTCTTCTGGGGCGGCTGGGGCGGGTCGATGATCGTGATGGACCTCGACCGCCGGCTGACGATCAGCTACCTGATGAACCGGATGGCGCCGGGCGTGCTCGGCTCCGACCGCAGCGAGGCCTACGTCCGGGCGGTGTACTCGGCGCTGTGAGACGTTCCCGCTGACCGGGCGATCGGCGACGGGTCCTCCTAGGCTCGTCGGGTGGACTCCGCCGACCTGCTGGCCCTGCGCTCCGACGAGCGCGCCGCCCTCGTGCTGATCGGTCTGCGCGGCGACTGGTAGCCGTACTGCTGCGCCCAGGCGGTCCGCCTGGCCCGATCGCTGTCCCGCCTCGCCGACGCCGGCGCGGAGGTGGTCCTCGCCTCCACCGACCCGCCGGAAGTGCAGCTGGCGATGAACCGCACCTGGCACCTGCCCTTCCGCTGGGTCAGCGACCCGGACGGCTCGCGGCTGGCCAAGCCGCTGGGTGCCTGGGACGAGGACGCGTCGATCTTCCGTCCCCTCGTCCTCGGGGTGGCCCCGGACGGCAGTGAGGTGTTCCGCGAGCTGTCCCGGGACTTCACCGACCGTCCGGACGACGAGCCGATCCTGGCCGCCGTCGAAGGGCTCGGCCTGGATCCGGTGCCGCTGCCCGCGCCGTGGGAACCCTCGGACGTCGAGCCTCGGCCGTCGAAGCGGGCGTTCCAGCCGTCGTCGTTCATCCCGTACTTCCGCGCGATCAGGTTCAACACCGCCGCGCTGAGCGAGCGGATGGTCGATGAGCGCGACCGCGAGCAGCTGCTCACCGAGAAGCAGATGGCCGAGTCGTTCCTCGCGGCGTTCGACGAGTGGCGCGCCGAGCACCCACCGGACCGCCGGTAGCTGCCGAGGGCAGGTCGAGTGTGTATGTTGTGTGTATGCCTCGGGTGAACATCTACCTCCCGGACGATCTCGCGGCGGCGGTGCGGGCGGCAGGAATCAACCTCTCGTCGTTGACACAGGAGGCCATCAGGCGGGAGCTGGCCGGGCGGACGACCGATGCCTGGCTGGCGTCACTCGACCTCGGGTCGTCACAGGTCTCGCATGACGACGCGCTCGCCGCCCTGGATGCGGCGCGGGAAGAGCCCGCGACCCGACATGGCTGAGGTGGTCCTCGACGCCTCGGCGTTCGTGGACCTGCTGCTGGGGAACCCGCTGGGCGTCGCCGTCCGCGCGCGGTTGGTCGGCCAGTCGCTGCACGCGCCGGGGCACGTCGACGCCGAGGTGCTGTCGGCACTCGGGCGGTTGAACCGGGCAGGCGACCTGGACGACGACACGGTGACGCGGCTCCTCGGCCGCGTGGTCGACGCCCCGATCGAGCGCCATCCCGTGCGGGAGCTGGTGACCGGCGCCTGGGCCCGCCGTTCTCAGCTGAGGCTCGCCGATGCGTTGTACGTCGAGCTGGCGGCTGCTCGGGGCGCACCGCTCGTGACGACCGATCGTCGGCTGAGGGACGCGCCCATGGCAGACGTCGTGGTGGCGTAGAGGGGACGACGCATGATCTGGACCGAGCGCGACATCCCGGACCTGACCGGGCGGACGGCGGTGGTGACCGGCGCGAACGGTGGGCTGGGTTTGCAGACGGCGCTGGCGCTGGCCGGCGCGGGTGCGCACGTGGTGATGGCCGCTCGTGACCCGGACAAGACGGCGGCCGCGGAGGAGCGGATCCGGGTGAGCCATCCCTCGGCGTCGCTGGAGGTGGTGTCGCTGGACCTGGGCGACCTCTCGTCGGTATCGGCGGCGGCCCGTTCCGTGTTGGACTGTCACGAGCGCGTGGACCTGCTGGTCAACAACGCCGGGGTGATGGCGATGCCGCAGCGGACGACGGCCGACGGGTTCGAGATGCAGTTCGGCGTCAACCACCTGGGGCACTGGGCGCTGACTGCGCACCTGCTGCCGGCGCTGCTGCGGGCGCCGGCCGCGCGGGTGGTGACGGTGACGAGCACGGCGCGGCACCGGGCCCGGCGGCTGGACCCGGACGACGTCCACCTCCGACGCGGCTACGGGGCGTGGTCGGCCTACGCGCGGTCGAAGATGGCCAACCTGCACTTCGGGCTGGGGCTGCAGCAGCGGTTTGCTTCAACCGGCGTCCGGGCCTCTAGCCTCCTGGCCCACCCGGGCCTGGCCAACACCGACCTGCAGGCGCGTGCGGTGCGGGAGGGCGGCGCCGGCTGGCTGGGTCCGGTCTTCGAGGTGATGACGGCGCGGTCGGGGATGTCGCCGTTCGAGGGTGCCCGACCGCAGCTGCGCGCCGCGACCGACCCGCGGGCCCGTGGCGGGGAGCTGTACGCGCCGCGGTACGGCTCCCACGGCCCCGCCGTGCGGCGGCCCATCCTGCGCCGGTTCAGCCTGCAGGAGCAGATCGAGGTCCTGTGGCAGGTCTCCGAGCGCGAGACCGGCATCCCGCTGATCGTGCCGGAATCACCCTTCTGCTCGATGACATGACCTTTAATGGCGGCGGCCCAGGAAGTGACCGACGAACATGCCGACAAGTGCTCCCCCCGTGGCTAGCCTGAATGACATTCGAGTAGTCGACGATCTGCGAGGACCCTGGCCGATCGACTGTGCCTGACAATATTCTGGAGTGTTTGTCGCGGGTGCTTCCTGTCGCGCTTCATGTGGGGCTCGGAGGGTGGATGGCGCCTCCGTCTCGCTTAGAGCCCCCGCCAGTAGGTCAGCGGATGCGTCGTGATCGTGGTCGGGTGTCCCAGCGGTAGAGCAGCCAGACGGCCCGGCGCAGCGCACGGACGGTGACGATGGCTACGGCCAGGGCCAGGTAGGCGTCGACGCACGCGTGGCGGCGTTCGGTGCAGCGGCGAAGTCTGCCGAAGTCGTTGAGCCAGGAGTTCGCGCGCTCGACGACCCATCGCTTGCCGACCTGGATCGGCGCCGGTGTGCCGCGGGAGGCGATGGTGCCGAGCAGGCCGCGCTGGTCGAGTGCTTCTCGGCAGGGCCGGTAGTCGTATCCGGCGTCCAGATGCACGGTCACGTCGGCGGGCAGGGGTGCGAAGTCCTTGAGCGCGTCCAAGGTCTGGCCCAGCAGGCGGTGGTCGACGGTGTTGGCTGGCGCGGACACCGTGGCCATCGGCACGCCGGCGCCGTCGCACAGTTGGGACCGCTTCATGCCGCCCTTGCCCCGGTCCACCGGGCTGCGGCCAGCGCACTGCCCGCCGCAGGGGGCCTTGGTCGTGCAGCCGTCCACCGCCACGTCGACCAGGTCCAGGCCGATCATCTTGTCGTAGGCGTCGAGGGCGGCCAGCCGCAGCTGGTCGAAGATGCCCAGCCGGATCCACTCGTCCCGGCGGCGGCGCAGGGTGGTGGCCGAGCAGGCGGCGTCGCCGATCCGCTCGTACCCGGCGCCGAAGACCAGCCCCTCGACGAGTTTGTCCAAGACCACCGCATCGTCGATGCGGGGCCGGTGACAGCCCAGCGGATGCTCATCGACGTGCGGCGGCA
This sequence comes from Geodermatophilus chilensis, assembly GCF_002802985.1. GTDB lineage: Bacteria > Actinomycetota > Actinomycetes > Mycobacteriales > Geodermatophilaceae > Geodermatophilus > Geodermatophilus chilensis. Next base: position 8,729 of record NZ_NVPT01000098.1, read on the forward strand.
GCAGCGCGAGGAACTGCTCGCGCAGCGGGTCAAGGATGCAGGATGGGACGGCAGGCACCAGCGGTCCACAGCTCACGGAGCGTTAGCACCTTCGCGAGCGTGGCCCTCGTGCCTGCCCTCGACGATCAACCACGCCGAACGCAACGACTGCACCTACTGGCGGGGGCTCTTAGCTGGCCTGACGTTGACCGAGGCTGACTGACTGGTGTCGACTCACTGCTCTGAAACGTGTTGCCCGCGAGTCGATTGCGCTCGACTCGTAGGCCCCGAATGACGGCCTTCTCGACATCGGCCTCAGAGGGGCCGTCTCTGAAGATTGATCGGAGCAGGACGCACAATAGGAGCAAAGCGGCGCCCACGACAGCCGTCAGCCCGGTCAAACGAGCCACCTGGTCGAAGGTCTCAGCGGACTCTTCTAATAGAGTTGAGATGTTGGGTGCGTTGGAAGATTCCGCTCCCGTTCGTTGTTGCGCCGCAGCAATCGTGAATGCCAAGTAGGCCCCGACTGATGCGCCGAACAATCCGCTCATTATATGAACCATCGAATCGACCATGGCGCGTAGAAACCGACTGAACGCATCGCGGGTGGCGCTGTCCACGAGACGCGATACTACTCAGCGCTCTCTCCCTACTACTCCAAGTAGGCGCTAGCGCCGGCCCAATCGATAGCCGACCAGGACGCCGAGCAGGGTGAGGAGGCTTCCGCCGACCGCGCCGACGGCGAGGGTGCGGAGGTCGGACGTTCCCGCGGGAACGCCGGCGCGCCCGGTGAAGACCTGCGGCTGGGGAGCAGCAGCGGGAGCCTCGGCGTCCGTTTCGCCCACTGCCGCCGCTGACGGGCGCCGCGCGGCCGGAGCAGTAGCAGCGCCCGCGCCGGCCAGTTCGGCGTCCACTGCGGTGAAGAACTGCGCGGCCATCCGCTTGGCGACGCCGGTGATCATCCGCTGGCCCACCCCGGCCACCGGGCCACCCACCACCGCGTCCGCCGAGTAGGTCAGCACCGTCGCGGAGTCACCGGACGGGGCCAGCTCGATCGTCACCGTCGCCCGCACCTGCCCCGGCGCCCCGGCTCCGGACGCGTGCATCACGTACGACGTCGGCCGTTGCTGGTCGGTCAGGTGCACCTCGCCGGCGTACGTGCCCTTCACCGCCCCGACGCCCACGGAGACGTCCATCCGGTAGGAGTCCTCGCCGACCCGCTCCAGCGCCAGGCACCCGGGGATGGTCCGCGCCAGCACCGCGGGGTCCGTGAGCGCCCACCACACGTCCTCCGGCGTCCCCTGTAGCACCGCCGAGCCGTCGAGGTTCACGCACCCACTCCCGTCCTGCGGTCCAAGGCCGCCGTCCGTTCGGCCGTCTCCGAACGCATGAGGTCGTACAGCTCGGTGGGGGAGATCGGCATCGAGGTGATCCGCCGTCCCACCGCGTCCTCGATCGCCGACGCCAGCGCCGCCGACCCCGGGATCACCCCGGCCTCGCCGGCGCCCTTGATGCCCAGCGGGTTCAGCGGCGACGGCGTCTGCTGGTGGTCGATCACGATGTCGGGGACCTCGGAGGCGTAGGGCATGAGGAAGTCCATGAACGAGGCGTTCTGCAGCTGCCCGTCGGCGTCGTAGGCCATCCGCTCGTACAGCGCGCCTCCCACGCCCTGCGCCACACCGCCGTGCACCTGGCCCTCGACGATCATCGGGTTCACCACGTTGCCGCAGTCGTGCACCACCGCGTAGTTCACGACGTCGATCTCCCACGTCGCCGGGTCGATCTCCACCACCGCCGCGTGCGCGCCGGACGCGAACGTCGACCGGAGCGGCGAGTAGTAGTCGCGGTGCTCCAGCCCCGGTGCGTCCCCGGGGGCCACCGGCGGCTTGGTGTCGTCGTGCGTCGCGAACTGCGTCGCCTGCTTGGCCGCCTCGTCGAACGCGTACCGCAGCGGGTTCGACAGCACCGCCACCGTCCGCAGCGGGATCGACGCCCCCGGCGTCCCCCGCACCTGGACGACGCCGTCCTCGATCTGCAGGTCCCCCGGGTCGGCCTCCAGGACGTCGGCGGCGATCCGCAGCGCCTTCTCCCGCACCCCGCGCGCGGCCAGCGCGATGGCGTTGCCGCTCATCACCGCCGCCCGGGACGCGAACGTGCCGACCGCGTACGGGAAGCGCCGCGTGTCGCCGGTGGTCACCTCGACGTCCTCGATCGGCACACCGAGCTCGGAGGCGACGATCTGCGCAAACGACGTCTCGTGCCCCTGGCCCTGCGTCGTCAGCCCGGTCGAGACCAGCACCTTCCCGCTGCCCAGCACCTGCACGTGCCCGCCCTCGTACGGGCCCGGCCCGGTGCCCTCCACGTACAGCGCCATCCCGGCGCCGAGCAGCTTGCCGCGCGCCTCGGCGTCGTCCCGCAGCGCGCCGACGCCGTCCCACCCGACCAGCGCCTTCAGCTTCTCGAGCAACGCCGGGTAGTCACCAGAGTCGTAGATGACCGGCCGGCCGTCCTGGAACGTCAGGTGGTGGTCGTACGGGAACTGGTCGGGCTGGATGAGGTTGCGCTCGCGGACGACGGCCCGGTCCAGGCCGAGCGCATCGGCGATCCGGTCCATCGTCCGCTCCATCGCGAAGCAGCCCTGCGGCCGCCCGGCTCCGCGGTACGGCGTCACGATGACCGTGTTCGTGTAGACGCTCTCCACGACCACCCGGTACACGGGGATCACGTACGGCCCGACCAGCTGGGTCGCGGTCACGATCGGCACGATGATCCCGTAGGGCGTGTACGCGCCGTTGTCGTGCCAGATGTGGACGTCGAGCGCGGTGATCCGGCCGTCGTCGTCGAACCCGACGCTGACCTCCTGCCGCTGCTGCCGCTCGTGGGCGCTGGAGATGAAGTGCTCGCGGCGGTCCTCGGCCCACTTCACCTCGCGGCCCAGCGCGATCGCCGCCATCGGCACCAGCAGCTCCTCCGGCCACGGGTGCACGATCTTCACGCCGAACCCGCCGCCGACGTCCGGCGCGATCACCTCGACCTCATCCAGCGAGAGCTGCAGCTTGGCGGCGATCGCCGCCCGCACCGACGTCGAGGCCTGCGTGCTGGTGTGCACCCGCAGCGAGCGGTCGTCGGCGTCCCACCGCGCGTGTACGCCCTTGCCCTCCAGCGGCATGCAGGCGCTGCGCTCGACGTACTGGGTGAACGACAGCGTGTGCGGGGCGGCGGCCAGTGCCGGCTCGACGTCCCCGGTCTCCTGGTGGTGCCGGGCGGCGACGTTGTCGGGGATCTCCTCGTGGACGGCGTGCTGGGCGGCCCGTGAGGCGTCCACGCCGACGACGACCGGCAGCTCCTCGTAGGTGACGGCGATCCGCTCGGCGGCGTCCTCGGCGACGTACCGGTCGGTCGCCACGACCATCACGACCGGCTCGCCGACGTGGTTCACCTCGCCGTTGGCCAGCGGGTACCCGGTGCGCGGCGCGTGCAGCTGCGGGTGCGGGATGAGCACGGGCAGCGGCTCGGCGAGCGGGCCGGTGAGGTCCTCGTAGGTGTAGATGGCGACCAGGCCCTCGACGTCGAGGGCGGCGTCCACGTCGACGTCCACGATGCGGGCGTGCGCGTGCGGGCTGCGCACGAAAGCGGCGGCGAGCGCGCCGGCGCCGATGTCGTCGAGGTAGCGGCCGCGGCCGGTGATGAGCCGGGCGTCCTCGCGGCGGCGGACCGGCTCGCCGAACAGCTTCGTCGTCATCGCTCGCCCCCTTCGGCGGCGGTTTCCGCGGAAATCGCCGGGGGACCGGCGGCGGTTTCCGCGGAAATGGCCATCGTGGCGGCCGCGTGCCGGACGGCCTTCTTGATGTTCGCGTAGCCGGTGCACCGGCAGAGGTTGCCGCCGACCAGGTCGTAGACCTCCTCGTCGGTGATCTCCCCGGCCGCGTCCCGCGCCTCGAGCCCGGCGGCGATCGTCACCAGGAAGCCCGGCGTGCAGAAGCCGCACTGCAGCGCGTGGCACTCGCGGAACGCCTCCTGGACCGGGTGCAGCACCTGCCCGCCCCGCCCGTCGTCGCGGGCCAGCCCCTCGACGGTCGTGACCGACGCCCCCTCCACCTGCACGGCGAGCACCAGGCACGAGCGGACCGGGGCGCCGTCCACCAGCACGGTGCACGCCCCGCAGACGCCGTGCTCGCAGCCGACGTGCGTGCCGGTCAGCCCGAGGTCGTGCCGCAGTGCGTCGGACAGCAGCCGTCGCACCGGCACGGTGGCTTCACGTGGAACACCGTTCACGGTCAGCCGGACGGTCCGCTCGGTGTCGACGGAGACGGTCATGCGGGGGTCCTCTCGACGGCCTCGTCGGCCGCGGACGTCAGCGTCCGCTCGGTCAGCACGCCCACCAGCAGGCGGCGGTAGTCGGCGCTGGCGTGCAGGTCGCCGTCCGGCTCGACCAGCGTGCGGGCCAGCGCGCCGGCCGCCGCCCAGTCGGCCTTCTCCACCGGGGAGCCGGCGACGGCGTCGGTGAGGTCGTGCACCTCGGGGGTCAGGCCCACCGAGACATAAGACGCGCGGACGGCGGCGACGCGGCGGTCCTCGTCGAGGGTGACGACGACGCCCGCGCCGCACACCGCGTAGTCGCCCCTCCGGCGGGCCACCTCGGCGAAGGCGGTGCCCGAGCGCGGCGGCAGCGCCGGGAAGAAGGCGGAGGTGACGACGGAGGCGGCCGGCAGCGAGGTCTCCAGCGGGCCGACGAACAGATCTCGCCAGCCGACGACGCGCTCGCCGGACGGCGACGCCACGGTCACCGACCCGCCGGTCAGCGCCAGCACCGACGTCATTTCCCCGGCGGGGTCGGCGTGCGCGATCGAGCCGACCGTCGTCCCCCGGTTGCGGATCGCCGGGTGGGCGACGTTCGCCGTCGCCCGGGCCAGCAGTGGCTGCACCCGGGCGGCGCCCCCGTGCGTCAGCAGCCCCGCGTGCCGCACGAGCGCCCCCACCCGCACGCCGTCCCCGGTGACCTCGACGGTGTCGAGGCCGGGCACCCGGTTGAGGTCGACCAGCGTGGCCGGCGCCGCGAGCCGCATCGACAGCAGCGGCAGCAGCGACTGCCCGCCGGCCAGCACCTTGGCGCCCTCCTCGGCGGCGAGGACCTCGAGGGCCTCGGGCACCGAGCGGGGGTCGGCGTACCGGAAGGGCGCGGGCTTCACCGGGAGCGGGTCTCCCCGGGCGTCGTCGAGCCGGTCACACCCGGGCGCCCCACCTCGTCGACCGACGAGGGGTCGGCGCCGTAGTCGTGCGCACCCGTGTGGCCGAGCGCGGGACCGGTGCCGCCGACGAACTCCCGCTCGGCGTCCAGCGCGGCCCTCATCTCGGCCGGCGCGAGAGCGCGGGCCACGTGCCAGCCGACGACCGCCACGATCGAGCCCAGCGCGATGCCGCCGAGGGAGAAGGACTCGGAGAAGACCAGCTGGACGTCGCCGATCGCGATGATGATCCCCGCGGCGAGCGGCACCAGGTTGATCGGGTTGGCGAAGTCGACCCGGTTCTCCTTCCAGATCTTGGCGCCGAGCAGGCCGATCATCCCGTAGAGGACGACGGTGATCCCGCCGAGCACGCCGCCCGGGACGATGTTGATGAGCGCGCCGAACTTCGGGCACAGGCCCAGCAGGATCGCCACGACCGCGGCCACGTAGTAGGCCGCCGTCGAGTAGACGCGGGTGGCGGCCATGACGCCGATGTTCTCCGCGTAGGTGGTCGTCGGGGAGCCGCCGACCGAGGTGGCCATGACGGTGGCGACGCCGTCGGCCGCGATGGCCCGGCCCATGTAGGGGTCGAGGTCGCGCTTGGTCATCTCGGCGACCGCCTTGACGTGCCCGGTGTTCTCCGCGATCAGCGCGATGACCGCCGGCAGCACGAGCAGGCTGAAGTTGAGCGAGAAGGACGGCGCGGTGAAGTCGGGGGCGCCGAACCAGGGGGCGTCGACGACCGAGTCGAAGTTGATCCGGTCGCGGGTGCTCACCGTGCCGGTGCCGTCGGGAGAGGTGATCTGACCGACGGTCGCGTCGAGGAGGACCGACAGCAGATACCCGAAGACCAGGCCCAGCAGGATGGAGATGCGTGCCCAGAACCCCCGGAGCAGCAGCGAGGCGACGATGACGAACGCCATCGTGGCCAGCGCCACCCACTGGTCCTGCGGCCAGTAGATGCCGGCGACGACCGGGGCCAGGTTGAAGCCGATCAGCAGGACCACCGCGCCGGTGACCGCCGGCGGCAGGACCGCGTGCAGGAAGCGCACGCCGGCGAAGTGGATGAGCACGCCGACCAGGGCCAGCACGACACCGGAGACCAGGATGGCGCCGACGACGTCGGAGGAGTCGCCGCCCGAGGCCCGGACCGCGACCACGCCACCCACGAACGACGCGCTGGTGCCCAGGTAGCTCGGCACCTTCCCGTTGACCATGAGCAGGAAGATGATCGTCGCGATCCCGCTCATCATGATCGCCAGGTTGGGGTCCAGCCCCATGACGATCGGGAAGACGAAGGTCGCGCCGAACATCGCGACGACGTGCTGCGCGCCGATGCCGACGGTCCGCGGCCAGGACAACCGCTCGTCCGGGGCCACCGCCTCACCCAGCGGCGGGGTCTTCCCGTCCCCGTAGAGCTTCCAGCCGAACGCCATGACCGCCTCCTCGACCTGCTCCTGGGCGTGGCCGGCGCCGCGGAACAGCGGTTGCCGGCACCCAGGGGGCGCCAATGTGACACGCCTGACTGACAGGGCGGAAGTACCTCAGTGCTAAATCGTTGTTGCGCCGGTGTCTTATCGCTGAGACATTCCGCCGGTACGGTCGGCGAGGTGACCGAACCCCCCGTCCGCCACGTCTCCCTGCGCAGCGGCGTGTACGCCGACTCGGTCCGGCTGATGCAGGTCAGCCGGGACGTCGGCGCCCGCGAGGGGGTCACCGCGGTGCTCGTCGCGATGGCCACGCCGCTGAACCTCGAGCTCGCCGCCGGCATGGGCCTGGCTCCTGGGGACGGCGCCTCGCCCGACCAACTCCTGATCGCGATCGAGGCCGTGGACGACGACGCGCTGGCCGCCGCGGTCGCCGCCGTCGACACCGCGCTGGCCGCCCGCGAGCGCACCGCCGGCCCCGCCCAGGCGGTGCCGCTGCGCACCATCGGCGCGGGCCTCGACGCGCTGGGCAGCGACGGCCCGGCGCTCGCCGTCGTCAGCGTCCCGGGGCCGTACGCGGTGGCCGAGGCCGCCGACGCGATCGCCGCCGGCGGCAGCGTGCTGGTCTTCTCCGACGGGGTCCCGGTGGAGGCCGAGGTCGCCCTCAAGCGGGCCGCGCACGAGGCCGGCGTGCTCGTCATGGGCCCCGACTGCGGGACGGCGATCGTCTCGGGGCTGGCCCTCGGGTTCGCCAACGTAGTGCGCCCCGGCCCGGTCGGGATGGTCGCGGCGTCGGGCACGGGCGCCCAGCAGGTGTCGTGCCTCCTCGACGCGGCCGGCGTCGGGGTCTCGCACGTCCTCGGCGTGGGCGGCCGCGACCTCTCCGAGGCCGTCGGCGGGCTGGCCACCCTCGACGCGCTGGCCCTGCTCGACGCCGACCCGGCCACCGAGCGGGTGCTCCTGGTGTCCAAGCCGCCCGCGCCGTCGGTGGCCGCGGCGGTCCGGGCCGCCGCCGAGGGCCTCTCCGTCCCCGTCCGCTCGGCCGCGCTGTCGCCGGAGAACCCCGACCTGACCGCCGCCGTCGAGGCGCTGCTGGCCGACATGGGCGTCACGGTGCCGGAGTGGCCCTCGCGTCCGGCCGCACTGCAGGCCGCCCCCGGCGCCGTCCTCAAGGGGCTCTACTCGGGCGGCACACTCGCCGACGAGGCGATGCTGCTCGCCGCTCCCGTGCTCGGCGACGTCCGGTCCAACACCCCGCTGCGCCCGGAGCTCGACCTCGGGACGGACCTGTCCGCCCCGGACTCCGTGGTGATCGACTTCGGGGACGACGCGCTGACCGTCGGCCGGGCGCACCCGATGATCGACCCGACGCTGCGGCTCGAGGCGCTGGCGCGGATCGCGGCGTCGGGGGAACCGGCCGTCGTGCTCCTGGACGTCGTCCTCGGGTACGGCGCCGACCCCGACCCGGCCGCGACCCTGGCCCCCGCGCTGCGGGCCGCCGGCCTGCCCGCCGTCGTCGCGCTGGTCGGCACTGAGGCCGACCCGCAGGGCTGGTCGCGCCAGGCCGACGCGCTCGCCGCGGCCGGTGCGGCCGTCTTCGCCTCCAACGCGCAGGCCACCCGGCACGCGCTCGAGCTGCTGGGAGTCGCGCGATGAGTTTGCTCTCCGGACCGCCGGCCGTCGTCGCCGCGGGCGTCGACGTCTTCTCCGCCGCGCTGCGCGCCCAGGGCGCTGACGTGCACGACGTCGACTGGCGCCCGCCCGGCTTCGGCGACCCGGCCGACCTCGCCGCCCTCGCGCTCGACCGGCGCCGGGCGGCGGCCAACCGCACCGCCGTCGAGCGGGTGATGGCCGCGGGGTCCCGGCTGGTCGACGTCCGTCCGGCGCGGGACGTGCTCGGCCTGCCCGACCGCACCCTGCTGCACGCCGGCCCGCCGATCGGGTGGGACGACGCGTCCGGCCCCCTGCGCGGCGCGCTGATCGGCGCCTGCCTGTTCGAGGGCTGGGCGTCGAGTGTCGAGGACGCCGAGCGGGTCCTCGCCGCGGGGGAGGTCGCCCTCGACCCCTGCCACCACCACCGCACCGTCGGTCCGATGGCCGGGGTCACCTCGCCGTCCATGTGGCTGTGGTGCCTGGAGGACCCGGTGACCGGCGGCCAGGCGTTCTGCAACCTCAACGAGGGCCTGGGCAAGGTGCTGCGGATGGGCGCCTACAACGACGAGGTGCTCACCCGGCTCGCCTGGATGCGCGACGTCCTCGGGCCGGTGCTGCAGGCCGCCGTCCGCTCGATGGCCGAGCCGCTGGACGTCAAGGCCGTGCTCGCGCAGATGCTGCAGATGGGCGACGAGGGGCACAACCGCAACCGGGCCGGCTCGCTGATGACGCTGCGCGAGCTGTCCCCGGCGGTCGTGGAGGTCGACGCGCCGTCCTCCGACATCGCCGCGGTGCTGCGCTTCATCGGCGGCAACGAGCACTTCTTCCTCAACCTCGGGATGCCGACGGCGAAGCTCGCTCTCGACGCCGCGCGGGACGTGTCCGGCTCGACGATGGTCACCGTGATGTCCCGCAACGGGACCGAGTTCGGCATCCGGACCGCCGGCACCGGCGACCGCTGGTTCACCGGCCCGGCCAACACCCCGGTGGGCCTGTTCCTCGGCGACTACGGCCCGGACGACGCCAACCCCGACATTGGCGACTCCGCGATCATGGAGACCTACGGCGTCGGCGGCTTCACCATGGCCGCGGCCCCGGCGATCGTCCGGTTCGTCGGCGGCACCGTGCCCGACGCGCTGGCCACGACCGAGCGGATGTACCAGCTGACCCTGGCCGAGAACCCGGCGATGCAGGTGCCGATCCTCGGCTTCCGCGGCTCCCCGACCGGCATCGACGTCCTCGCCGTCGCCCGCACCGGCTGGCTGCCGCAGATCAACACCGGCATGGCCGGGCGGGTCGCCGGCACGGGCCAGGTGGGCGCCGGGCTGGTGCAGCCGCCGCAGCAGTGCTTCGAGCAGGCGCTGGCCGCCCTGGCGCAGGAGTCCCGCACGGCGTGACCGCTCGCCGAGTGCGACGAACTCGTGGTCATCAGCCGCTGATCACCACGAGATCGCCGCACTCGATGTCGCTTGCCGGGGCGGACGGCCACCCGCCAGGCTGCTGATCATGTGGAGCATCGGGGAGCACGTCGAGCCGGACGACGACCTCTACCGGCGGATGGGCCCGCCGGACAACGAGGTGCCGGTCGCCCTCCCGCAGAACGTGCTGCTCGCGCGCACGGACGACGTCGCGGTGGCGTTGCTCGGCCTGCAGGTCTCCACGACCGGGGTGTCGTTCCACCTGACCGTCCGGGTGCGCGCGTCCGCGCTGCGCCGCCTCGACCACACCCTCAACGAGCTGGTGTGGGACCACGGCCCGCGCGGTGGCCGCTTCCTCATGGGCGTCGAGTTCGCCGACGGGCGGCGCGCGAGCAACGTGCCGGGGGCGAGCAGCGAGGGCATCGTCTTCCACTCCGGCGGTGGCGGGGGTGGGGACACCTCGATCGACCAGTCGTGGTGGCTGTCCCCGCTCCCGCCCGAGGCGCCCCTGCGGGTCGTCGTCCGCTGCCCCGAGCTCGGTATCGGCGAGACGGCGGTCGAGCTCGACGGGGCCGCGCTGCGGCGGGCCGCCGACGACGTCCTCACGCTGTGGCCGTGGGAGGCGCCGGAGTCCGGATCCCATGAGCCGCCGTCCCCGCCGGACCTGCCCGAGGACAGCTGGTTCGCCCGCCGCTGAGGTCCCGCGGCTCCCGACGAGATCGGCGGTCTCGTGGCCATCAGCCTCTGATCACCACGAGACCGCCGATCTCGCCGCGCAGGAAGGCCTCAGCGGACGCAGGTCAGCAGCGTGCGGACGGCGGCCGACAGCTCCCCGGTCGACGTGAGCGGGGCGGGGAACGGCGTGCGCAGGTCGTAGCAGCCGGTGCGGGGCTCGACCCGGAACAGCACCCCGTGCCGGTCCAGGCCGAGCAGGTGCACCCGGTCGTCGCCGGCCCACGCCTGCACCCGGGCGCAGAGCGCGGCGAGCGGGCCGGCGTGCTCGGCGACCAGGTCGTCCTCGGCGGCGCCCAGCGGGTCGGGCCGGGCGGCGGCGTACTCCTCGGGCGTGACCTCGGTCCAGCCGCCGCCCTCGTGCAGCAGCACCTCGGCGACGTCGAGGCGCAGCAGCGTCGCGGTGAGCCCGACGTCGAGCAGCACGGGGTCCGGGCGGACGACGGCGAAGGCCAGCGCCAGCTCGGCCTCGTCCTCGGCGGGCACCGGCGTCAGCCAGCCGGCGAGCTCGAGTCGCGCGCGCAGCGGGTTGCGCAGCGGCCGGGCCGAGCGGGAGGTCACCGTGACCTTCGCCGCGAGGTCGCCGTCCGGGGCCTCGCGGACCGCCGTCGCCAGCCCGCCGGACCGGGGGACGACGACCAGCACCCGCCCGTCCTCCAGGGTGGCCGCGGCGAGCAGCCGGCTGGTGCCCAGACCCAGGGCCTGCACCGAGGCGGCCGGCCGGGTCGCGACCGTGCGCGCCCGCTCGGCGGCTGCCGAGCGGCAGCCCGGCTGCACCGGTGGGGGTGTCGGACCGGCGGTCATGGGGCTCCCTGGGGGTCTCGACAACATGGAATAAGGTGAGCCTAACCAAACTTGGAGGTCTCGTGAACACCCCTCGTCCCAAGGTCCGGATCAGCCGCGCCCTCGGCATCCCGCTCACGCCGAAGGCCGTCGAGTACTTCGAGCGCCGTCCGTACCCGCCCGGCGAGCACGGCCGCAAGCGCCGCAAGGAGAGCGACTACTCGACCCGGCTGCGCGAGAAGCAGCGGCTGCGGGCGCAGTACGACATCAGCGAGACGCAGCTGCGCGCCGCCTTCGACCGGGCCCGGCGCACCGGCGGCAAGACCGGCGAGGCGCTGATCCAGGACCTCGAGTCCCGGCTCGACGCCACCGTGCTGCGGGCCGGCTTCGCGCGCACCATCTACCAGGCGCGCCAGTTCGTCACCCACCAGCACGTGCTGGTCAACGGCAAGCGCGTCGACCGCCCCTCCTACCGGCTCCAGCCCGGCGACTTCGTGCAGATCGCCGAGAAGTCCAGGACCAAGGAGCCGTTCGTCGTCGCCGCCTCCGGGGCGCACGCCACCGCGCCCGCCTACCTGGAGGTGCGCCTGGCCGACCTGGTCGCCCGCGTCGACCGGATGCCCGACCGCGACGAGGTGCCGGTGGTCTGCGAGGAGCAGCTCGTCGTCGAGCACTACTCCCGCTGATCCCGGTCCCGTGGACCCCCGCGACGTCGTCCGGCGCAGCAAGCGGCTCTCCTACGTGCTGCGCCACGCCCCCGGCAGCGTCGGGCTGACCCTCGACGCGGCCGGCTGGGCGGACGTCGAGGCCCTGCTGGCCGCCCTCGGCTGGACCCGCGCGGAGCTCGAGCACGTCGTCGCCACGAACGACAAGCGCCGGTTCGCCCTCGACGAGACGGGCACGCGGATCCGCGCCAGCCAGGGCCACAGCGTCGCCGTGGACCTGGGCTACGCCGCCGAGGACCCGCCGCCGGTGCTCTTCCACGGGACGGCGGAGCGGAACCTGCCGGCCATCGAGGCCGAGGGCCTGCGCCCCGGACGCCGGCACGCGGTGCACCTGAGTCCGGACGAGGCCACGGCCCGGCGGGTCGGGGCGCGCCACGGTGGGGTGGGTGGGAAGGCCATCGTCCTCCGGGTCGACGCGGCGGGCATGGCCCGCGACGGCGCCGTCTTCACGCGCTCGGCGAACGGCG
>NZ_NVPT01000099.1 GCF_002802985.1 Geodermatophilus chilensis
CTCGGCGGCCAGCCGGTTCTGCGCGGCCAGCAACGGCCGCAGCCGCTCCAGCAGCGCCGGGCCGAACAACGGCGCCAGGTCCTCGCCGGCCAGCGCGTCCAGGGAGGCCAGCAGCTCGTCCACGACACCTCCCACCGACTCGATCAAGTGTTCGAAGTCTAGCCGAGTCGAGGCCGACGATCAACACGGATCCCCAGCTCAGAAGCCTGTCCACAGATCCGCTGACCCTCTTGACAACAGGTCGCGGTCGGCGGGTGCCTACCGCTGGCGCACGGCCCAGGCCAGCGAGCGCACCGACTGACGCAGCCGCGCCCGCGCCGTCCAGGCCGACCGCCCCTCCGGCCGCACGTCCCGCACGACCGGCACGCTGGTCACCGGCCGCCGGGCCAGGCCCACGGCGAGCACCACGCTCGGCGACTCCGACGCGAGCACGGCGGCCCGCACGGCAGGGCCGAGAGCCAGGAACGCGCCGGCGTCCGGCGGCAGGCCGGTCAGCCGCGCCGCCACCCGCCGGTGCAGCCCGCCGGAGAGACGCCGCAGCCAGGACTCGTACGCCCCGCGCCGCCCCGCGAACACCGCCTCGACGTCCCCCACGGCGACCCGGTCGAGCAGCAGCGGCACGGCCTCGGGCGGGTCCTGCAGGTCGGCGTCCATGCACACCCACACGTCGGTGTCCGTCTCGTCGGCCAGCCCCCGCCGCAGCGCGGCGTGCTGCCCGCCGTTCACCGGCAGCACCGTCACCCCGACCCGCGCGCCCGCCAGCCCGAGGGCAACCTCGGCGCTGCCGGCCGGGCAGGCGTCGACCACCAGCCGCAGCCGCCAGTTCCGGCCGGCGAGCGCGGCGCCCAGCCGGTCGACGAGCGCCGGGAGCGTCGCCGCGTTCCGGTACACCGGCACCACGACGGCGACGCGGGTCACGACAGCGCGGCCCAGGTGCGGGCCAGCCCCTCGGCCAGGTCGACCGACGCCCGCCAGCCCAGCAGGGACGCCGCCAGCGACGGGTCGCTGACCCAGCAGTCGGTGTCCCAGTCGCGGCCCGGGTGCGCGCCGGCCTCGGTGGCGATCGGCCGGCCGGTCACCCGCGACGCCACCGCCACCAGCTCCTCGGTCGACGTCTGCACGCCGGTGCCGATGTTGAGCACCTGCCCCGGCGGCAGGTCGTCGGCGAGCGCGGCACGCACGCAGGCGTCCACGACGTCGCCGACCCACACCCAGTCCCGCCGGCTCATCCGGGCCGGCAGCGGCACCGCCCCGCCGGTGCGCGCGGCCTCCAGCACGACCGGCACCAGCCGGGTCGGGTGGTCGCCCGGCCCGTACACCTGGAAGGCGCGCAGCACCGCCGACCGCACCCCGCGCTCGGCCGCGGCGGCCTGCAGCAGCAGCGAGCCGGCCGCCTTGGTGGCGCCGAAGAACCCGCGCGGGTGCAGCGCGGCGTCCTCGGCCAGCGGCACCGGCGCGGCGGCGTACTCGGTCGAGGACCCCAGCCGGACCACCGCCCGGCAGCGCGCGGGCAGCGCGTCGACCAGCCACGGGCTGGTGTTGACCGCGATCGTGTCGGCCCGCTCCGCCGGGGTCGCCTTCCGGCGCCCCGCGGCCAGCGAGAAGACGACGTCGGGGTCGGCCGCCCGTACCGCGGCCGCACCCGCGGCCGGCGAGGCCAGGTCGACCGACGCGCGGGTCAGCGGGACGACGTCCCACCCGTCGCCGCGCAGCCGCGCGGCCAGGTGCCGGCCGACGAAGCCGCCGGCGCCGGTGACCAGTGCCCTCACGCCGACTGGACCGCCGGCACGCCCGTGACCGCGGCGACGAAGGCGGCCCGGCGCTCGGCCACCTCGACGGCGGTGGCCGTCGCCAGCCCGGTGAGGACGGCGAGCAGCCGCGGCACCTCGACGAACGGGTCGCGCCCGGCCATGTCGGCGGTGAACGAGCGGCGCAGGAAGGTGAAGTCCGCACCGAGCCGGACCAGCTCGGCGGCGAGCAGCCAGGCCGGCACCGGGGCGCCGCCCTCGGGCAGCGTCAGGCCGCCGACGCCGAACGCGCCGGGCACCACTGCGCGGACGGCGTCCACCGTGCCGTCGACCAACGGCGTGAACAGCTGCGTCGCGCCGCGGTCGATGCGCAGGTCGTTGAGCCCGACGTAGACCCGCGACAGCGGGCGGCGCGCGAGCTCGGCCGCGCGCGCCACGCCGTCCTGCGTCTCGACCAGGATGCCGAGCCCGCAGCGGCCGGCGACCAGGTCGAGGGTGCGGTCGACCTCCTCCGGCGTGCGCACCATCGGCAGCAGCAGCTCGTCGGCGCCGCGCGCGACGGCGTCGTCCACCTCGGCCGGCGTCCACGGGCCGAAGCCGTTGATGCGACAGAGCAGCCGGCCGCCGGTGGCCGCGCGCATGCGGCTGAGGTCGGCGGGGGTGTCGCTGTTGATCTGGGTGCCCTCGCCGAGCTGGCGGCGGTGCTTGCCGCGCCGCTCCCAGTCCACGACGATCCCGGCCGCACCCGCGGCGACCACCTCGGCGCCCCAGCCGGGGTCGACCGTGAAGAGGAAGAGGTCCACGCCGGTGAGCTTAGGCACACCTAACCCACAGCTGACACTCAGGTTCGCACGCGCGCGTCGTCCCCTGGGAACGGCAGCGCCGCGCCGAGGACGCCGACCGTCACGTCGTCCCCCGCCGCCGGCAGGTCCCGGCCCTCCAGCCGGGCGCTGAACGCGACGCCCGACGGCAGCTCGAGGCGCACCCGCGCATCGTGGCCGAAGAAGTCGACAGCGCGCACCCGGGCGCGCGGCCCGGTTCCGGCCGCCGGGCCGAGCCGGAGCTGCTCGGGGCGCAGCAGCACCCGCACCGGTCCGTCGGGGCAGGTCCGCCCCAGGTCGAGCACGCCGAGGGCCGAGTGCGCCCGGCCGGCCCGGACGTCGGCGTCGAGCACCACCGACTCCCCCACGAAGGTGGCGACGTCGAGGTCCTGCGGGCTGCGGTAGAGGGTGCGCGGGTCGGCCAGCTGCACCAGCCGGCCGCCGCGCAGCACCGCCACCTGGTCGGCCATCGACAGCGCCTCGGCCTGGTCGTGGGTGACCAGCACGGCGGTCGCGCCGGCCGCGGTCAGCGCCTCGGCGACCGCCTGCCGCGTCTCCTCCCGCAGCGAGGCGTCCAGCGAGGAGAACGGCTCGTCGAGCAGCACCAGGGACGGCGCGGGCGCGAGCGCGCGGGCCAGCGCGACGCGCTGCTGCTGGCCGCCGGAGAGCTGGTGCGGCGAGCGCTCGGCGAGGACGGGGTCGAGCCCGACCAGCTCCAGCAGCGCCGCCACCCGGCCGGCGTCCCGGCGCTGCCGGCGCGGCAGGCCGAAGGCGACGTTCCCGGCGACCGACAGGTGCGGGAACAGCCCGCCCTCCTGCGGCACGAAGCCGATGCGCCGGCGCCGGGCCGGCACGCTGCGGCCCGCGCCGGCCACCGTGCGGCCGCCGACCTCGACGGTGCCGCCGTCCGGGTCGTCGAAGCCGGCGACCAGCCGCAGCAGCGTCGTCTTCCCGCAACCGGAGGGCCCGAGCAGCGCGGTGAAGCTGCCCTCGGGCACGTGCAGGTCCACGCCGGTGAGCACGGGCGTCGCGCCGTAGGACTTCGTCACGCCGGTGACGGTCAGGGAGCTCATGGCAGCGGTCCTCGTCGGGTCAGGGGACGGGGGCTCACGTGGTCAGCCCCCGCCGGGCGTCGCGGGAGAGCAGCACGGTGGCCGGCGCCGACAGCAGCACCATCACCACGGCGTAGGGGGCGGCCGCGCCGTACTCCAGCGCGCTGCTGGCCGACCAGAAGGCGGTGGCCAGCGTGGTGGTGCCGATGGGCGCCAGCAGCAGGGTGGCGGTGAGTTCGGTGACCACGGCCAGGAACACCAGCGCCGCCCCGGCGCCCAGGCCGGGGGCGAGCAGCGGCAGGGTCACCCGGCGCAGCCGGTCGGCCGCCGAGGAGCCCAGCGAGGCGGCGACGTCGTCGTAGAGCGGCGGCGCCTGCTCGACGGCCGCGCGCACGGTGACGATCGCGCGGGGCAGGAAGAGGATCGCGTAGGCGGCCAGCAGCACCGGCACCGTCTGGTAGGCCCACGGCGTCACCTCGAGGGAGACGGTCACCAGCGCCAGCGCGATGACGATCGCCGGCACCGAGCTGCCCAGGTAGGTGCTGCGCTCCAGGAGCGTGGCCACCCGGCCCCGGGCGCGGACGGCGAGCCAGCCGGTGGGCAGCGCCATCGCGGTGGTGACGACGGCGGCGACCGCGGCCAGCCCGAGCGTCGTCCCCGTGGTGGTGGCCAGCGCGGCGACGTCCAGCACGGTCGACGAGCCGCGCACCATCCACAGCGCCAGGCTGCCCAGCGGCACCGCCAGCGACAGCGCGACCAGCCCGCCCAGGCCCAGCAGCGCGGGGACGGCGAGGGTCCCGAGCCGGACCGGCCGCCCGGTGCGCGCCACCCCGGCCCCGGTGCGGGCGTAGCCGCGCACACCGCGCAGCCGCAGCTCGGCCAGCAGCAGGCCCAGGCAGAGCAGCAGCAGGACCCCGGCCAGCGCGGTCGCGCCGGGCCCGTTGAAGGTGGCGCGGTACTGGTCGTAGATGGCGGTGGTGAAGGTCGGGTAGCGCAGCATCTGCAGCGCGCCGAACTCGGCGAGCACGTGCAGGGCGACGAGCAGGCCGCCACCGAGCAGCGCCACCCGCAGCTGCGGCAGCTGCACCCGCAGGAAGACCGCCCAGCCGGAGAGGCCCAGCCCGCGGGCGGTGTCCTCCAGCGCCGGGTCCAGTCCACGGAAGGCGGCGACCAGCGGCAGGTAGACGAACGGGAAGTACGAGAGCGTCACGACCAGCAGCGCGCCGCCGTAGGTGTCCAGCCCCGGCAGCAGCGAGATCCACGCGTAGCTGTTCACGAAGGCCGGCACGGCCAGCGGCGCGACCAGCAGCACGTGCCAGAGCCGCCGTCCCGGCAGCGCCGAGCGCTCCACCAGCCAGGCCGCGCCCACCCCGAGGACGGCGCACAGCAGCACCGTGCCGGCGACCAGCCGCGCGGTGTTGCCCAGCAGCTCGGCCACCCGCGGGCGGACCACCAGCTCCCGGACGCCGGCCCAGCCGACCTCGACCAGCTCCGCGACGACGAAGGCCAGCGGCACCAGCGCGAGCAGCGCGACCGCCGCGGCGAGCAGCAGGGTCAGCGGAGCACGTGTGCGCGACCGCCCCGGAACGGCCGGCCGGGCCGTCGTCCCGGGTCCGGCGGCCGGCGACGCGGGAGCGCTCAGAGCAGCCCCACGTCCTGCATCAGCTCGGTGACCCGCTGCTGGTCCAGCGACCCCGGGTCGACCTGCGGCGCCTGCAGCTCCTCGAGCGGCGGCAGCGCCTCGGCCGAGGGGACGCCGGTGCCGACGGCGTACTCCAGCGCCGTGCTCTCGGCCAGCCGCTGCTGCGCCTCCGGGCCGGTCAGGTAGGCGACCAGCTGCTGGGCCTGCTCGGGCTGGTCGGACGAGGCCAGGACGCCGGCCCCGGAGACGCTGAGGAACGCGCCCGGGTCCTCGTTGCGGAAGTAGTGCAGCTCGGCGTCGTCGCTCTTCAGGCCGTTCTCGGCGCGGTCCCGGTAGAAGTAGTAGTGGTACATGACGCCGGCGTCGATCTCGCCCTCGTCGGCGGCGACCATCACCGCGGTGTTGCTCGGGTAGACGTTCGCGTTGCGCTCCAGCCCCTCCAGCCAGGCCCGGGTGGCCTCCTCACCGCGCAGGGCCAGCACGCCGGCGACGATCGCCTGGAAGTCCGCACCGCCCGCGGCGATGCCGATCCGGCCCTGCCACTCCGGGTTCGCCAGGTCCGTGATCGACGCCGGCAGCTCCGCCTCGGGGAGCTGCGCGGGGTTGTACACGAGCACGGTGGAGCGGGCGGCGAAGCCGGTCCAGTTGCCCGACGAGGGCCGGTACTGCGCGTCGACCTGGTCGAGCGTCGGCTGGTCCAGCGGGGCGAGCAGGCCCTCGCGGTCGAGGACGTCGATCGACGGGCTGTTCTCGGTGAGGAAGACGTCGGCGGGGCTGGCCTCGCCCTCCTGCACGATCTGGTTGGCGAGCTCGGCGTCGTTGGCGTCGCGGAACTCCAGCGCGATGCCGGTCTCCTCGGTGAAGCCCTCGAGCATCGTGCGGACCAGGCTCTCGTGCTGGGCGCTGTAGACCGTCAGGGTCTCGCCGGCCTCCGCGTCGCTGCCGCCGCAGCCGGCGAGCACACCGGCGACGGTGAGGGCGGACAGGGCGGTCGCGGTGGTCCGCACGAGCCTGGTCACGTAGGAACTCCAGAAGATAGGCAAGCCAAACCTCAGCAGAAGGTGTACCACGGGCGGCAGCGGGGCGGGCCTGCCCCATCGGCTACAACTCACCGCATGACCGCTGCACCGCTCCGCATGCGCACGGCCCGCTTCGCCGAGCTGACCGGCGCCGAGGTGTACGGGCTGTGCCGGCTGCGGGTCGACGTCTTCGTCGTCGAGCAGCAGTGCCCGTACCCCGAGCTGGACGGCCGGGACCTCGAACCCGCCACGGTGCACCTGTGGTTCGAGGACGACGACGGCGCGGTCGCCGCCACCATCCGGGTGCTCGACGACGGCGACACCCGCGCGATCGGCCGGGTGGCGACGGCGGCCGCGCACCGCGGCGAGGGGCTGGCGGCGCGGCTCGTCGAGGCCGGGATCGCGCTGTGCGCCGGCGTCCCCGTCACCCTCGGCGCGCAGGCGCACCTGGAGGGCTGGTACGCGCGGTTCGGCTTCGCGCGCAGCGGCCCGGGCTACGTCGAGGACGGCATCCCGCACGTCCCGATGCGCCGCGAGCCGGCGTAGAAGAGGACCCCCTGCCCCCCGCCGCTCGCAGGCTCGCGGCGGGACCCTGCAGGGGGCCGCGCGCTCGCCGCCCGGACCACGCCCGGCGACTGGCGGACCGGCGGGCTGCTGGCCACCCGGCCCGAGGTGGTCGCGCACGCCCCCGACGGCGGCACCGAGCACGTGGCCGAGGCACGAGCGGGGAGCGGCGCCTGGATCGCGGCGCTCTCCCCCGCCCTCGCCGCGCCGCTGGCCGGCTGGCTGCGGGCCGCGGCGGCGGGCGGCCCGGTCGACCCCGCGGCCGAGGCCTTCGCCCGGGCCCTGCTCGCCCGGGTGCCCTGGACGGGGTGACGTGTCCGGCGCCCCCGTGACGCCGGACACACGGGAACTGTACGAGACCGCGAGGTTCAGCTACCCACCGGGCCCCGGCAGCGCTCAGCACGCGACGACGCGCCGTCCGGCAGGGCGTCCCGTCAGATCCAGCGGGGCAGGTCCGGCAGGGCGCCGTCCGCCGTCAGCTCCTCGCCCCCGCTGCGCCCGGTCAGCCAACCGGTGACCGCCGGGAGCGGCCCGGAGACGGCGAGAGCGCCGCTGCCCCACTCCCGGTCGCCGGCGAAGAGGACGACGTCGGGCGTCTCGCCCCGCCGCGCCCAGGAGGCGAGCACCTCCTCGCAGATCGCCGCCTGCACCTCCTCGGCGACGTCGGCGAAGCCCACCCCGGCGTCGAGGTCGACGGCGTGCACCACCACCTCGAGGCAGCGCATCCACGGCACCTCGGACGCCGGGACCTCGCGGTCCTGCATGGTGCGCACCGTGGCCGACCAGGCCTGCGCCGGCAGCCCGCGGACGGCGTCGGCGAAGCGGGCGGTGGCCGCGATCAGCTCGGTGCGCAGCCGCGGAGCGTCCAGCGCGGCCGCCTCGGCGATGCCGGCGTCCCGGGCCTCGCGGGAGGGGTACATCGGCGTCTCGGTGCCCGTGCGCGCCCAGGTCAGCAGGTTGAGCAGCGCGTCGGCGTTGCGGGCGACGTGCGCCACCACGTGCCGGCGGTCCCAGCCGGGCAGCAGCGAGGCGCCGTCGAGTTCCTCGTCGGTCACCCGGCCCAGCGCGGTGGCGAACAACCGCTCGCCGTCGGCCCACCAGCCCAGGGTCTGCGGCGCGGTCATGGCGTCTCCTCCCGGGGGCATGCGGCAGGGCGGTGGCCCGGCACGAACCTGGCACACCGCGGGAACTCCGGCCACCAGGAGCCGGTGGCACGGGGCGGGGTCGGTCACCCGGCCGGGGCCGCCCGCCGGGTGACCGCGTTCCTCAGGGGTTGACGGTGAGGTCCTGCGGGCTCGGCACCTCGACGAGGTGGCCGAGCTGCTGCAGCAGGTCGGCGACCTCGGGGGTGAGCCGGGCCTGCTCGACGTAGCCGGGCGGGATGGGCGCCACCGTGCCCGTGAAGGTCACGGTGTCTCCGGGGTCCACGTCGATCGGCGACTCGCCCGCGGAGACCAGGCGCACGAACACCGGCGCGTCCGGCGAGCCGACCAGGAAGCCCTCGTCGGTGACGACCTCGACGACGGGCACCTCGGTGGCCGTGACCTGCTGGTCGACCAGCTGCTCGAACTGCGCGGCCGCATCGGGGACGGCCGCCGCGGCGAGCAGGTCGACGTCCCCGGCGATCAGGGTCCCGGGCTCGCCGGCCATCGGCGCGGCGGTGTCGGTGGCCGTCGGGTCGTCGGTCGACTCCGCCGCGCCGGCGGTGTCGTCGGCGTCCGCGGCGTCGTCCTCCAGGACCTCCGTGCCCTCCTCGGCCACGGGGGCGTCGTCAGCTGCCTCCTCACCGCACCCGGTGAGGAGCAGGGTCAGCGCGGCCCCCGCGGCGAGGGGGACGGCGCTCCAGCGACGACGGGGAGCCAGGTCCAGGCGGGCGTTGGACGGCATACGGACATCTCCTCTTCCGGCCGGGTGCACGGTGCACCGCGTCGGCGGCCGGTCTGCCGGCGCGGCAGGACGGGGCTGCCCAGGCGTGGCGGTCCGAGGCGCGATGTCACGAGGTCGACGCGGCATCGTCGCGCGACCGTGGGGTCCCGCCGCGCCGGTCCGGCGCCGACTCCCACGCCGGGGTCCCGGTTCCGCTTCCCGGCGCGCGGGTAGCGCGGCGGCATGAGCGAGCAGACGGGCCCCGGGGGCTTCGCAGGACGGATCGGCGCGCGGGTCGAGGACGCCGACGACGGCGGCGCGCGCATCGCCTTCGAGGTGGGCGACGAGCACCTGAACCCGGCGGGCACGCTGCACGGCGGTGTGGTGGCCACGCTGGTCGACTCGGCGATGGGCTCGGCGGTGCGCACCACCACCGAGGACGGCGAGGTGCCGGCGACCAGCCAGCTCACCGTCACCTACCTGCGGCCGGGGAAACCCGGCGCGCTGGTCGTGACCG
The DNA here is from genome assembly GCF_002802985.1 of Geodermatophilus chilensis. Classification (GTDB taxonomy): domain Bacteria; phylum Actinomycetota; class Actinomycetes; order Mycobacteriales; family Geodermatophilaceae; genus Geodermatophilus; species Geodermatophilus chilensis. The sequence continues at coordinate 9,230 of NZ_NVPT01000099.1, forward strand.
GCCGGGTCCGCACCCGCGGTCGGCACCTCACCATCTGCGAGGCCGACGTCGAGCAGGACGGCGAGGCGGTCGCGCACGCCGTCGCCACCTTCGCGCTGCTGCAGCGCTGACCCGCCGGGCCGCCGGGCCGCCGCAGCACGGTCGATGGGCCCTGTCCGCGGGGGTGCGACCTCACTACGGTCGGCCCCGGCCGGCGACGACGGGGGCTGCGCCGAGCCAGCGACGCGTTCCCGCAGCCCCCGGGCCGGCGGCCGCGCGCTGCTGGCCGGGTCGTAGCCCTGCCGGCGTCGTCCACCGTTCCGGACGACCGCTGGAGGGGCCATGACCACGCAGTTGCCAGGCACGCTCGCCGACCGCATCCGGGGCCAGGTCATCCGGCCCGAGGACCCGGACTACGAGGAGGCGCGGCACGTCTACAACGCCATGATCGAGGCCCGGCCCCACCTGATCGTCCGGTGCGCCGGCACCGACGACGTGGTGGCCGCGGTGCGGTACGCGGCGGAGAGCGGCCGCGCGGTCGCCGTCCGCGGCGGCGGGCACTCCGTACCCGGCTTCGGCACGGCGGACGACGCGGTCGTCGTCGACCTGTCGGCGATGCAGGCCGTGGACGTCGACCCGCAGGCGCGGACGGCGAGCGCGGGCGGCGGGACGACGTGGGGCCGGTTCAACGACGCGACCGCCGCCTCGGGCCTGGCCACGACCGGCGGGATCATCTCGACCACCGGCATCGGCGGGCTGACCCTCGGCGGCGGGATCGGCTACCTGACCCGCGGCGCGGGCCTGTCCTGCGACAACCTGGTCGCGGCCGAGGTCGTCACCGCCGACGGCCGCGTGGTGACCGCCGACGAGGGCGAGCACGCCGACCTGTTCTGGGCACTGCGCGGCGGCGGCGGCAACTTCGGCGTCGTCACCCGCTTCACCTTCCGCCTGCACCCGGTGGACCAGATCTACGGCGGGCCCATGTTCTTCGAGCTGGCCGACGCACCCGCGGTGCTCACCTTCTTCCGCGAGTTCATCCGCGACGCGCCCCGCGAGTACGGCGGCTTCCCGGCCTTCCAAATCGCCCCGCCGCTGCCGTTCGTGCCGGAGGACCGGGTCGGCGAGCCGTTCGTGGCGGTGATCTCCTGCTACAACGGCCCCGCGGAGGAGGGCGCGCGGATCGTCGACGGGCTGCGCGAGGTGGCGGCGCCGGTCGCCGAGCACGTCGGGCCGATGCCCTACCCGGCGCTCAACAGCGCCTTCGACCCACTGGTGCCACCGGGCCTGCAGCACTACTGGAAGGCCGCGTTCGTCACCGAGCTGACCGACGAGGCGATCGCCACGCACGTCGAGCACGGCGCGCGGGTGCCGGTGGTCAACTCGACGATGCACATCTACCCGATCGACGGCGCCGTGCACGACGTGCCGCCGGACGCGACGGCGTTCGGCCACCGGGATGCGAACTTCGCGACGGTGATCGCCGGGATGTGGCCGGACCCGGCCGACGACGAGGCGAACACCCGCTGGGTCCGCGACTACCACGCGGCCATCGCGCCGCACTCCCAGGCCGGGGGCTACACCAACTTCGCCTCGGCCGACGACGCGTCGAAGGTCGCCGACAACTACGGCGCCAACTACGAGCGGCTGCGCGAGGTCAAGCGGACCTGGGACCCGGGGAACCTGTTCCACCTCAACCAGAACATCGTGCCGTGACGACTCGAGGAGGAGTCATGCAGACCATCGCGCGCACCGACCTCCCGATCGCGATCGAGGGCGACGGGGTCGAGTTCCGCACCGATCGCGTCGGGGACATGAGCATCGCCTGGGTGCGGTTGCCCGCCGGAGCCGACCTCCGGCCGGGCCTCGCCGGGCTCCCGGGCGACCTCTGCCCCTGCCCGCACTGGGGCTACATGATCAGTGGCCGCCTCGCGATGCACGGCGAGGACGGCGTCACCGTCCACGAGGCAGGGCAGGCGTTCTACTGGGCGGCCGGCCACGGGCCCGAGGCGCTGACCGACTGCGAGTACGTCGACTTCTCCCCGTCCGAGGAGCTCGAGGCCGTCGTCCGGCACCTCCAGGGCGGCTGACGGGAGCCCGGGGCAGGCTGCCCGCCCCGGGCTCCCGGTACTCGCGGGAACACACGGGAGGGGCGGGCGCCGTGCGCACGGCGCCCGCCCCTCCCGTCCTCGTCAGCCCCTCATCCGGGCACCGAGCAGGGCCTTGCCCCGTTCAGCGCCCTTGCGGCTGTCGCTCTGCGCCTTTCGGAACAGCTCGGCGAGCTCGTTGTCGCCGTCCCGTTCCGCGTCCTGGATGTAGGTCTCCAGCCGCAGCGCGTTGCTCAGGCACTGCTCGGTGAACCAGATGAGGTTGTAGTCCTTGTCCTTGGTGCCGGTGACATCGCCGGTCTCCGTGGCCATGCTCATCGCGTTCCTCCTCGACGGCTGCTCGGTCTCCGGCGACCCCGTGGCGGCTGCCGCGGACGACGCCGGCAGGCCCAGTCCAGCGGAAAGGCCGCCGCAGCGGAACCGGTGCGTGCGCCGCGTCGTCGCCCGGGTCAGCGGGGGCGGGTGCCGGCGAGCCCGCGGGCCGCGGCGGCCGCCTCCGGGTCGAGCACCCGGGAGCGCTCCTGGCGCTCGATGAGCTCGTGGTAGCGGGTCCACGCCTCCTCGGGCCGGACGTCGAGCGCCTCGGCGATCTGCTCCCACGAGGCGCCGCCGCGCAACGCGGCGCGGAACCCGGTCAGCTGGCTGTCCCGGGCCTTGCGGGCGACGACCTCGCCCAGCGCCAGCAGCTCCAGCGACTCGGGGACGTCGAGCGACGTGGTCACGGCCTTGAACGACGACCAGTCGTCGGCGTCGACGTCCTCGGCGGTGTTCAGCGTGGTCTCCCCGCTGTCCCGCCGGCTGAGGAAGTCCAGGCGGGTGACGGCCGTCGTCAGGGAGAACTCCTGCTCGAGGGCGTCGGGTGTGTTGCGCATGCGGCATCCCATCCCCGGCACCCGCGGGGGGTCAAACCCGGTGCGACGGAGATCTCCCCACACCCGCGAGCCCGGACCGACCGCGCCCGCCCGTACACGTCGTGACCGCCCCGGACGGCCGCGAGGGCCCGCTCCCGGGTGGGAACGGGCCCTCGCGGAGGGCGGTGCGGCGTCAGCTGTCGACGCCCACGGCCTCCTTGGCCAGCGCGGCCACCTGGGTCTGCGCGGCGTTGACGACGCTGGTGCGGGCCTTGTGGGTCTCCTCGTAGCGGATGATCACCCGGACGTCGTGCGCGGTCTTGAGCCCCTTGACCGCCTTGATCGCGTCCTGCGTCGACAGCGAGTCGTAGCCCTTGATCGGCAGCTCGTCGGCGCTGACGTCGCCGAGCTCCTCGCGGGCGGTGCGGGCGGCCTCGGCGGCGTCCCGGTTGCCCTCGCGGCGGGCGATCCGCTCGGCCCGGCGCAGCGCGGCGCTGCGGCCGACGGTCAGCGTCTCGCGGACGGCGTCGGTGAACGAGGACGCCTTGCCGGTCACCTCGTCGATCCGCTCGTTGGCGGCCTCGCGGCGCTGCTGCACCGTGTTGACGGCCTGGTTGACCCGGTCGGCCCAGAAGCGGACCGGCGCGTTGGCGGCGCGGGCGGCGGTGCCGGCGACGCGCTGGATCGGGGTGGGCTGCAGCGCGGCGGGGCCGCCCATGGCCTCCTCGGCGAGGACGACGGTCAGCCACTCGATGGTGGCCGCGTGCGCCGTCTGCAGCCGCTCGGCCAGCGCGCGCACCCGGGGCAGCTCGGCCTGCTCGGCGAGCACCTTGAGGTAGGTGGCGCGGTCGTGCAGCTGGTGCTCCAGGGAGAGGTCCGTCAGCAGGGCCTCCTCGAGCGGCGCACCCTGCTCGAAGCCGGCCTTGAGGACGGCGGAGAGGCGGCCGACGGCGGGGGTCACGACGTCCGGCACGCCACCCAGGGCGCGCAGCTGGTCGGTGATCGCCCGGGTGCGCTCGGCGGCGTTGTCGGCGTTCTGGGTCAGCTCGCGGGTGACGGCCTCGGTGCGGGCCTGCGAGACGCGGGTGCGGGCGACCTGCTCCTCGGTCTGGGTCAGCAGGACGAGGGCGCGGAGCTGGTTGACGATCTTGGTGTTGTCGGTCATGACGGGAGGACTCCAGACATCGGGGATGACCTGACGTCTGAATTCATGCCCGGCGGTCGCCGTCTGCTAACTCCTGCAAGCGTATTGCTTGCTGTGAAGCGCATCACGACACGTCGACAGATCGACCTGTCGACGTGTCACCCGTGCGCCGGTCTGCCGAGTGCGCAGTCGCGGTCGTCCGCATCGGCGCGCCACCGCGTGTCGGCGTCCACGGCTGCTCACCCGGCAGCCGGGCACGTCGACTCTCGGCCCGGGCCGACGGCGCTCAGCGGGCGGGGACGGCGGGCTTCGACGGGCGGTCCAGGCGCAGGACCGGCTGGGTCAGCTCGTCGGCCAGCGGCGACCGCGGGCGCGCCGGCGCCACCGGGACCACCGCGCCGCAGCCGACGCAGAACCGGCCCTGCTGACGGGCTGCACCGCACTTCGCACACGCCGACATCGGCGTCCTCCTCGTCCTCGGGAAGTCCGGCGACTTCGCTCGGCCGGACCCTGCCAGGACGGCGGCCGCGCCGGTGCGGTGTGGGGCGGGTGGGACGAGCTGTCGTCCAACCGTTGCGGGACGATCACGCCAGCAGGTCGAGCAGCCGGTCGAGCAGCGGCACCTGGCCCCGCACCAGCTTCTCGCGGGCCTCCTCGACGGTCAGCCAGGCGGCTCGGTCGATCTCGGGGAACTCCTGCACGCGGCCCGAGCGCGGCGGCCACTCCAGGGGGAAGGTGTTGCTGACCGCGGCCGCCGCGTCGAGGTCGCCCGCCGCGACCCAGGCGGTGAGCCGCTTGCCACCGGACTGCCGGACCTCTCCCAGCGGGACCAGGTCGGTGACCGGCGCCGGGGACCCCAGCTCCTCGGCGAACTCGCGCAGGGCGACGTCCCTCGGCTCCTCGTCCGGACCGTGCTCGCCCTTGGGGATCGACCAGGCGCCGGCGTCCTTGCGCGCCCAGAACGGGCCGCCCATGTGCCCGAGGAGCACCTCCAGGCCGCGCTCGGGGTGCCGCCGGTAGAGCAGCAGCCCCGCGCTGGTCCTCGGCATCCGCGCCTCCCTCCGCACCGGGCTGTCCCCCGCGCGACCTCAGCCGCTGCCCACAGGAGGAAGCAGGGGTCGAGGTCGCGCGGCGAGGTGTCTACCAGCCGCCGGCCCCGGTCGGCTCGAGGACCCCGGCTCGTGCGAGCGGCGCCGCCCGGCGCGGGGGTGACAGCCGGGCGGCGCCGCGGTCTAGAGGTGGGCGAGGGCCTCGGGCAGGTCGACGACGTCGGCGTACTTGGCGTCGAGGTCGGCCAGGTTGTTGTCGTGCAGCGCCGGCGTCCGGTCGGCGCAGGCCTGGCGCACCACCTGCGGGCGAAAGCCGGAGTTGAGCGCGTCCATGGCGGTGGCCCGCACGCAGCCCGACGTCGAGACGCCCGCGACCACCACCGTGTCGACGCCGGCCGCGTGCAGGGTGGAGGCCAGCGAGGTGCCGAAGAACGCCGAGGCGTACTGCTTGACGACGACCGGCTCCCCGGGTCCCGGCTGCAGGGTCAGCGCACCCCAGTCACCCGGCGCGTCCTCGACGAAGCAGGCCAGCGCCGGCACCTTGTGCACGAACAGCCCGCCGTCCCCGAGGCCCGCGGTGTAGCGGACCGCCGTCCACACGACGAGGTGCCCGGCCGCCCGGGCAGCGGCGACCAGCTCGGCCGTCGCCCCCACCGCGGGGCCCGGGTCCGGCAGGGCGAACGGCCCGCCCGGCTCGGTGTAGGCCCGGCACAGGTCGATGACGAGCACCGCCGGTCGCGCGCCCCAGCCGACCCGCCCGGAGAACGCCGACCCGTGCGGCCCGGGCTCCGGGGCGCTCACCGATCCGCCTCCGGCCCCGGCGTCACGCCGAGGTCCACACCGGGCGCCGCGGCGCGGGCAGGCCGGTCTCCTCCTCGCAGCGGGCCAGCAGCTCCTCGACCGGCGGGCCCATGTCGAACACCGGCAGCTCGGCGGGCCGGTCGGCGCGCATCTGGTCGCGCAGCGTCGTGGTGGCCTCGGCGTCCACCTCGCCGTCCTCGGTCACGCAGACGCCGTACCGCTCGGCTCCCCGGGAGGTGACCAGTCCCCGCCGCACCTCCCGGGCCACCAGCTCCGGGTCGCGCTCCAGGGGGTCACCCCACCCGCCGCCGCCCCAGGTGACGAAGTGCAGGACGTCGCCCGGCGCCACCGGCACGCCGTGGCACTTGCTGGGCAGCACCTCGCGGGTGCCGTCGGCGCGGTCGATCCACTTGCGGCCGCGGGCGCCGGGGTGCCCGCCGTTCACGCCCCACGGGTAGGTGAGCCAGCGGTCGTCGTGGATCGCGATCTCGCCGGGTTCCTCGAACACGTAGGCGACGTCGACGCCGTTGCCGCCGCGGTGCAGGCCCGCGCCGCCGGTGTCGGGGACGGTCTCCCACGTCTCGATCCGCAGCGGGTAGTAGGACTCGAGGTACTCGCAGGGGATGTTGACGAAGCTCGGCCACAGCGAGTGCCCGTCGGGGCCGTCGCCGAGCGGCCGGCCGGGGATGCCGCCGAAGCCGATCGAGTAGAGCTGGAACCACTCCCCCTTGCGCTCGCCGCCGGAGTAGTGGCCGGAGTACATGAAGTGCGGCGAGGACGAGAAGCCCGCGGCGTTGAGCAGCGCCGGGTTGGTCTGCCCGAGCAGCCCGCCGAACAGGTCGAACACCCGCCCGATGCCGTGGTTGCGGCCGTTGAGCGCCGCCGGGTGCTTCGGCTTCCAGTACGAGCCGTCCGGGATCGTGACGTCGATCAGCGGGTAGAAGCCGTCATTCCACAGGATCTGCGGGTCGGCGACGGTGATCATGTAGATCCCGAAGAACATCCGGGTCAGGTTCTCGTTGATGTAGTAGTTGATCGGCCCGGCCGCCTGCGGCGAGGACCCGGTGAAGTCCAGGTGCACCTTCTCGCCGGTGCGGGTCAGCGAGAGCTTCAGCTCGTACGGCCCGTTGCCGACCCCGTCGTCGCAGATGTAGTCGGTGAAGGAGAGGGTGCGCCCCTCCTCGAACACCATCTGCAGCAGCACCTTCATCGCGTCGTGGTTGCGCTGCAGCAGCGCGTCGAGCGCCGAGAGGTAGGTCGCCGTGCCGAACCGCTGGCACATCTCCACCACCCGGCGCGCGGCGGTGCGGCAGGCCGCGACCAGGCCGTTGAGGTCGGCGCGGTTCCAGTCGGGCATGCGGACCTGGTTGAGGATGATCCGCAGCGCGTCCTCGTTGAGCTCGCCCCTGCGGTAGAGCTTGAAGGGCGGGATGACCACGCCCTCCTCGTAGATGGTGCGCGCGTCGGTGGGCATGGACGACGGCGTCTTGCCGCCCACGTCGGACATGTGCCCGAACATCGACGCCCAGCCGACGACCCGGCCCTCGTGGAAGACCGGCAGGACCAGCAGCCAGTCGTTGGCGTGGCTGATCGCCGCCCCGCAGGCGTACGGGTCGCTGGTCAGCAGCACGTCGCCCTCCTCGACGGTGTCGTCGAAGCCCTCGAGGAAGTCGGGGATGGACAGGCCGAACTGGCCGACGACCATCTTCCCGCTGGGGTCGCCGATCAGCGGGAACTCGTCGTGCTGCTCGCGGATGCCCGGCGACAGCGCCGTCCGGAAGAGCACCTCGTCCATCTCGTAGCGGGCGTTGCGCAGCCCGTTCTCGATCAGGTCGAGGGTCACCGGGTCGACGTCGACGCGCTCGACGGCGCCGGTCGCGGTCTCGACGATCCATGCCATGGGTCAGCCCTCCTGCGCCGGGGTGATGAGGAGCGAGCCCGAGGGGTGGACCTCGGCGACGTGCCCGGGGAGCACGAGCGTCGTGGAGTCCATCTCGGTGACGATCGCGGGGCCGCGGACGACGTCGCCGGCACGCAGCCGGTCCCGTGCGTAGACGGCGGCGGTCACCTGCTCGCCGGCGACGTGGACCGGGTGCTCGGTGACCAGGGCCGCCGCCGGGTCGCCGTCGCCCTCCTCCAGCCGCACCGGCGCGACGTCCGGCCGGGGGCCGGTGACCGTGGCGCGGGCGTTGACCAGCTCGTGGTCGACGCCGAGCAGGAAGGAGAACAGCCGGTCGTGCTCGGCGTCGAAGGCCTCCCCCAGCTTCGTCAGCGCCCCGTCGCCGTCGTCGAGCCACGCGGGGTCGACCTCCACCGGGATCTCGAAGCCCTGCCCGTGGTAGCGGACGTCGACCTGGAAGCCGACCGTCTGCTGCTCGCGGGCCAGCCCCTGGGCGGCCAGCCGCTCCCCCGCCTCGTCGGCGAGCTCGCGCAGGATCTGCGCCAGCTCCGCGCCGGACAGCTGGCCGAAGCGGCGCAGCACCGTGCGGGCGGACTCGTCCCGCCGGCTGGTGGTCGCGTCGCCGAGCGCGCACAGCAGGCCGGGCCCGGGCGGGATAATCACCGGCCACGCGCCGGTCAACTTCCCGAGCGCGTTGGCGTGCAGCGGACCGGCGCCGCCGAAGGCGACGAGGGCGAAGTCGCGCGGGTCGAAGCCCTGCTGCACCGAGACCAGGCGCAGCCCGCCGAGCATGTTCTCGTTGACGATGTCGACGATGCCGGCGGCCGCGGCCTCCGGGGAGTCCAGCCCCATCGCCTCGGCGACCTTGCTGACGGCGGCCCGCGACGCCTCGACGTCCAGGGTGATCTCCCCGCCCGCGAGGGACGAGGGCAGGTAGCCGAGGACGACGTTGGCGTCGGTGACGGTCGGCTCCACCCCGCCCTTGCCGTAGGCGGCGGGGCCGGGGTCGGCGCCGGCCGACTGCGGGCCGACCCGCAGCGCGCGGGTCAGCTCGGGGACGTGCGCGATCGAGCCGCCTCCGGCGCCGACGGTCCGGACGTCGACGCTCGAGGCGCGCACCGACAGGTCGCCGACCTTGGTCTCCCGGCCGATCCGCGGGTCGAGGTCGCGGACCAGCGCGACGTCGGTCGAGGTGCCACCCATGTCGAAGGTGATCAGGTCGCGGTGGCCGCACTGCTCGGCGACCCACACCGCGCCGGTGACCCCGCCGGCCGGGCCGGACAGCAGCATGGTCACCGGGGCGGCGACCGCGGCGTCGGCCGACTGCAGCCCGCCGTCGCTGCGCAGGATCGACAGCTCGCCGGTCACCCCGCCGGAGGCCAGGCCCTCGGAGAGGTGCTGCACGTAGCGCGCGACCTGGGGCTGGACGTAGCCGTTGGCGACCGTGGTGAGCGTCCGCTCGTACTCGCGCAGCTCGGGCAGCACGTCGGAGGAGAGCGACACCGGGACGCCGGGCAGCACCTCGGCGGCGATCGCGGCGATCCGCTGCTCGTGCGCCGGGTCGGCGAAGGAGTTGATCAGCGAGACGGCGAGCGCCTGCACGCCACGTCCGGCCAGTGCCTGCAGCTGCCGCCGGACGTCGTCCTCGTCGAGCGGCCGGACCACCGAGCCGTCGCTGGCGATCCGCTCGTCGGCCTCGACGGTGTTCTCCAGGTCGGCCAGCGGCTCGGGCTTGGGCCAGATGATCCAGCCGGCGAGCCCGCCGGGGACGAAGGAGCGGGCGATCTGCAACACCTGCCGGAAGCCCTTCGTGGTGACCAGCCCGACGGTGGCGCCCTTGCCCTCGAGGATGGCGTTGGTCGCGACCGTGGTGCCGTGCAGCACCTGCGCGACCTCGCTCATGTCGATGCCGGCGTCGGCGCAGACCTTGCCGATCCCGGTGAGCACCCCGACGGCCTGGTCGGCCGGCGTCGAGGCGGTCTTGGCCCGCCAGGTGGCGCCGCTGTCCTCGTCGACCAGCAGCACGTCGGTGAAGGTGCCGCCGACGTCGACACCGAGCCGGTAACTCATGCGGACTCCTCTTCTCGGGCGACCTGCTCTGCCATCCGCACTCGGGCGGCCCGCACCATCACGGCGCGGGCGTTGGCGATGTGCGAGGTCATGACGGCGCGCGCCCACTCGGGGTCCCCCGCGCGAAGGGCGGCGACGATCTCGCTGTGGTGGGCCAGGCTGCGGCGCAGCGACGCCTCGTCGTAGGTGAGGAAGTTGCGGCGCACGATCGGCGGGTGGATCGCCGCGGCCAGCGCGGTGGCCAGGGTGGGGTGCGCGGCGAGGGCGACGAGCCGGTCGTGGAAGGCGCGGTTGAGCGGGACCAGCGCGTCGAGGTCCTGCCCCGGGCCGGGGGTGCCGACCTCGTGCATGCGCCGCGCGAGCGCGTCGAGCTCGTCGACGTCGGCGGGCGTGGCGTTCGGGACGGCGTGCGCGGTCAGCTGCGGCTCGAGGACCGACCGCAGGTCGAAGACGCCCTCGAGCTCGGCCACGGTCCAGGTGGCCACCCGCGCGCCGCGGTTGGGCGCGATCTCGACCAGGCCCTCGGCGGCCAGCCGGGACAGCGCCTCGCGCACCGGCGTCCGGCTGACGCCCAGCCGCTCGGCGAGCTCCACCTCACCGAGGCGCGCACCGGGGGCCAGCTCACCGCCCATGATCAGGTCGCGCAGGGTCGCGAGCGCGCGTTCCGCGGACGTCAGTGGACGTGTCACCGGTCACACCTCCTCGAGATTGTGTGCAAACCTAGAGGTGGCATGGCGTCGGGGACAATCCCTTTCGCGCGATTGTCGATCTGCTGCATACAACGAGGAGGCCGGTGTGGGAGAGCTACTGGGGCAGGGCCGCGCACCGCGGGCCCGGCTGCGCGACCTGCTCGCGGCTCCCGCGCCGCTCGTGGCGCCGGGCGCCTACGACGCGCTGTCGGCCCGGCTGGTGGAGCAGGCCGGCTTCGACGCCGTCTACATGACCGGCTTCGGGACGACGGCCTCGCTGATCGGCCGCCCGGACGTCGGGCTGCTCAGCGGTGCGGAGATGGTCGACAACGCGCGCCGGATCGCCGCCGCGGTCGACGTCCCGGTCATCGCCGACGCCGACACCGGGTACGGCAACGCGCTCAACGTCGTCCGCACCGTGCAGCTCCACGAGCAGGCCGGCGTCGCCGGCATCCAGCTCGAGGACCAGGTCATGCCCAAGAAGTGCGGGCACATGAGCGGCAAGGCGCTGATCGGGACCGACGAGATGGTCGGCAAGGTGCGCGCCGCCGTCGCCGCCCGCCGCGACCCCGACCTCGTGCTCATCGCGCGCACCGACGCGGTGGCGGTGAGCGGGGTGGGCGACGCGCTGGAGCGGGCCCGGGCCTACGCCGACGCCGGCGCGGACCTGCTCTTCGTGGAGGCGCCCACGAGCGAGGCCGACGTCGAGCGGGTGGCGGAGGAGCTGGCGGGCGTCGCGCCCCTGGTCTTCAACTGGGCCGAGGGCGGGCGCACGCCCCCACTGTCGCTGCAGCGGATGACCGAGCTCGGATTCGCGCTGGTGATCTACCCGATCGGCACCCTGCTGGCCGCGACGGCGGGGATCCGCTCGCTGCTGGCGACGCTCCGCCGCGACGGTGTCCCCTCGCTCGACGGGCTGCCGTCGTTCGAGGAGTACACCGACCTCATGGGCCTGCCGGAGGTGCAGGAGCTGGAGCAGCGCTTCGGCACCGCCTGACCCCCCGCCGC